>NZ_JBEXMH010000062.1:0-52815 GCF_040610415.1 Amycolatopsis sp. NPDC004079
CGGGGGGGGTGGGGGGATTTGTGGCGCCTAATGGCGCGTGCGGCTACCCCTGAGGGAATCAGAGTCCCTCAGGGTTCCCCTCACGGACCTCGGCATCGCGCGCCGAGAACCCCCGGCGCGCTACTGCGAAAACCTCATTGGCGAGCGAGGCGAGGTCAGCGGCGGACGAAGCGGGCCACGTGCTCGGCGAGCGTCTCCCCCGCGTCCTCCTGCACAAAGTGCCCGGCCCCGCCAATCGTCGGGTGGTCCAGACCGGCCGCCCCGCGCATCGACCGCTGCAAAATCGGCCCCATCGCCCCGGTGATCGGATCCCCGTCAGAGAACGCGCACAAGAACGGCACGTCCAGCTCAGTCAACGTCGCCCAAGCCGCCCGGTTAGCCTCCGACGCCGGATCATCCGGCCGAGTGGGAACCAACCCAGGCATGGCCCGAGGCCCAGCCTTGTACATCTCGTTCGGGAACGGCGCGTCATAAGCCGTCCGGACCTCTTCCGACAGCGGCGTCTGGCACCCAGCCTGCACACACCGCCCGACGTCGAGAATCTGCGCGCCCTCCACCGCCTCCCGGAACTTATGCCACACCGGCGGCATATCCACGTCCCCGGTAGGCAATCCGGTATTGGCCGCGACCACCCCGGCGAACCGCCCCGGATTCTCGGCTACCAGCCGCAACCCGATCAACCCGCCCCAGTCCTGTCCCACGACCGTGACGCCGTTCAGCCCCAGCACGTCGAACGAGAACCGGCGCATCCACTCCACGTGCCGCGCATAGGTGTGGTCGACGATCTCCGCGGGCTTGTCCGACCGCCCGAACCCGACCAGGTCCGGCGCGATCGCCCGCAGCCCGGCGTCGGCGAGCACCGGGAGCATCTTCCGGTAGAGGAACGACCAACTCGGCTCGCCGTGGAGCAGCAGAACCGGCGGCCCGTCGGCGGGTCCCGCCTCGACGTAGCCGACTCTGATCAGGCCGCCGTCCGGGTCGGACAGGTCGGTGTACTGAGGTTCGAACGCGAAGTCGGGCAGATCCGCAAACCGGTCTTCCGGCGTCCTGAGCAATCGCACGGTTCCCACGTTAGTGGGAACGGGACCGCGCGGCAGTGCGCGAACGCTACGAAATCGCTACCGCGACGACCAGTCCGAGCCCCAGGTGCGCCGCCGCGACGACGACGCTCGCCGGCGCGAACTTCTCGCTCTGGATCGTGGACCCGACATCGATCCGGGTCGCCCACTCCAGCAGTCGCACCGCCAGCACCTGCACGATGACCCCGATCAGGCCGTAGACCAGCGAGGTGATCAGCCCGGCGGTCAGGTCGCTCGCGGAGCTGTAGATCGCCACGACCACGATGAATGCCATCGACAGCAGCCCGGACGCGGTCACGATCACCGCGTTCGGCAGCCCGCGGGTGACGAGCTTCGACAGCTTGCCCGGCGTGGTGAAGTCGATCGCGTAGAAGCCGGCGAACATCAGCAGCAGGCCGACGATGCCGTACAGCAGGATCGCGCCGATGCCGCGCACGAGGTCGGAACCGAACGTTGCGGGCAGCGCGAGCGTCGTGGACACGGAGTCTCCCTGGATGGCCGAGTCAGCTCAGCAAATCGGACATCCAGGGTTTTATCACGACTCCGGAATCCGGTGCGGGACAAACGCCGCACCGTCGTCGGTGACAAGCCCGCTGGTCTCGCGGATCCCGAGCCCCGCCGACTGGTCGCCGACGATCCACGCGCCGAGCGCGGGCCGGTATCCGTCGAACTCCGGCAGCGGGTCGAACGCCTGGTAGACGTAGCCTTCCGCGCCGTAGACGCCGTCGGTCTGCGTCTCGTACCCGGTGGCCACGATCTGCACGTTCGCGCCCTCGCGGCCGAGCTTCGGCTTGCGCACGTACTCGGTGAGCAGGCCGGGGTCGTCAGCGAACGCGGGCAGCAGGTTCGGGTGCCCAGGATAGTTCTCCCACAGCACCGCGAGCAGCGTCTTGTTCGACAGCAGCATCTTCCACAGCGGTTCGACCCACAGCGTGCGCGGCATGGTCTCGATCGCGAACTTGCCGAACTCCTCGTCGACGACCCATTCCCACGGGTACAGCTTCACCACCGTGGACATCTGCGCCTCGGCGAGGTCGACGAACCGCTTGAGCACCGGGTCCCAGCCGATCTCCTCGATCGCGAGCCCGACCGTGTCGAGCCCGGCCTCGGCGGCGGTCTCCTGCAGGTACGCCGTGGTCACGTGGTCCTCGCCGCTCGGGTCGGCCGCGGACCAGGTGAAGTGCAGTTCGTTCGACGGCAGCTTGCCGCCGATCTCCGCCCAGCGCTCCACCAGCTTCTCGTGGATGGAGTTCCACTGGTCGTCTTCCGGGAAGACGTCGGTCTTCCAGTGCCACTGCAGCAGCGACGCCTCCAGCAGCGTGGTCGGCGTGTCCGCGTTGTACTCCAGCAGCTTGGCGGGCGATTTGCCGTCGTAGCGCAGGTCGAAGCGGCCGTAGACGTGCGGGTCCTGGCGCTTCCACGACTCCGCGATGTGCGGCCACACCCACTCCGGGATGCCGAAGCGCTGGTACTGCTCGGTGGTCACGACGTTGTCGACGGCCTCCAGGCACATCGAGTGCAGCAGTTCGACGTCCGCCTCGAGCGAGAGCACCTCGTCCATGTCGAAGACGTAGTGCACCGACTCGTCCCAGTACGGCCGCGGCTTGCCGGTGCCGTCGCGTGCCGGGGTGCCGTAGACCAGGCCCTGCTCTTCGACGATCCGCTGCCAGTCGCGGCGCGGTTCCCGCCGGTCCCGATACACCTACGAGCCTCCGCTCTTGCCGGTCCCGCCGGTGCCTCCGGAGGTGCCGCTCTTGCCGCTGATGCCGAACCCGCCGCGCTGGACGCTGGTGCCCGACTTGGTCGAAACGTTGGTGTTGCCCGACGGCGCGGTGTAGCTGCCGCCGGCCACGTGCTGGCCGATGCTCCCGGTGCCGCCGTAGTTGTAGCGGTACTGGGTGAACCCGCCGCCAGGAATCGGGATGAACCAGAACCCGCCGCTGTAGTGACCGCCGTGGGTCTGGGCGTAGTTGTCAGTGCAGTAGTCGTCGTTCTGGATGACCCCGTCGGTCGTGACGCAGGACGCGGTGACCTCGGCGGGCTTCGCGATCGTGTAGAACGTCGCGACCAGCCCGACGAGACCGACAGTGACCCCGCTGCCGATCAGGATCTTGCGTTTCGTGGCCGCCTTCGCGTCCGCCGTCTCCCGCGCCGCGAGGGCTTCCTGCCGTTCGCGTTCCTGGTCGGCGATGGCCTGTTTGCGGGCCCGTTGTTCGGCCACCGAGGGCTGCCGCGGCTGCGTGCTCGCGTCCTGGAAACGCATCGAGCCCGGCTTCTTCTGCTCCTCGGTCGGCTGCGCGCCGCTGTTGTCGTCTTGCGTCATGTGCGCTCCGTAATCCCCCAGCACTGCAAACCCCGCGTTCCACCCTAATCGACCCGGCACACGCGCGGTTCATGCGGCGCGGGCATCATGGGTATCGATGTCTCAACGCTCGGAGCGGTTCCCTTCGCGTATGCAGACCCTGACCACCCGCGTGGTGATGGCCGGGGTGTTCTTCGGCGCGGTCATCGCGCTGGCCTTGAGCGTCGCCTTCTCCTGGACCGACACGCTCGCCGGCGGCGCCGGCGGCGGAGAGGGCAAGCTCAGCGAGGCCGCCCAGCAGGCGTTCCACTCGCCGCCGGGCACCTGCCTGACCTGGAACGCCAAGGACGCCTCGGACGCGCACGCGGTCCCGTGCGCCCAGCCGCACCTGTTCGAGGTCACCACCGTGGTCGACATCGGCGCGAAGTTCCCGCAGCAGGCTCCGTTCCCGAGCCTCGACCAGTGGCAGGACATCGCGCAGCAGCAGTGCAACAGCGACGTGCGGCCGTACCTCGGGCACCCGCTCGACCCGTACGGCAAGCTCACCACCAACCTGCTGCGGCCCACGTCGGCGCAGTGGTCCGGCGGCGACCGCCAGCTGCGCTGCGGCCTGCAGTTCGCCGGTCCGGGCGGCGGCCTGCAGCCCACCACCGGCGCGGCGAAGACCCAGGACCAGTCGATGGTGTGGGCCCCGGGCACCTGCCTCGCGCTGGCCGGCAAGGGCGTCGGCGACCCGGTCGATTGCGGCAAGCCGCACTCCTACGAGATGATCGCGACCCTCGACCTGGCCTCGCACTTCAAGGACGGCTACCCGAAGCTGGACGACCAGAAGTCCTGGCTCGACACCGAGTGCAACAAGGCCGCGAAGGACTACACCGGCAGCTCCGATCTCTCCTCGAAGAAGCTCACGCTGGGCTGGGACTCGCGCGAGCAGGAGAGCTGGGACGCCGGGTCCACCAAGGTCAACTGCAAGGTCGCGGCCACGCTGCAGGACGGCAGCGGGTTCCAAGCGGTCACCGGCAGCGTGAAGAGCGGGTCCTCCGGGTCGTCTGGCCAGCAGCAGAGCCCGCCGCCGAGTTCCGGTTCCGGCGGGAACTGAGCAGTGCCCGTCGAGATGAGCCAGGCCCGGTTCGAGGAACTCGTGGCCGACGCGCTCGACCAGGTGCCCGCGCAGTTCGCCGCGGCCATGGACAACGTCGTGGTGCTGGTCGAGGAGTTCAACGAGGAAGCCCCGGACATCCTCGGGCTCTACCACGGCATCGCGCTCACCGAGCGCACCAGCCACTACAGCGGCGCACTGCCGGACCGGATCTCGATCTACCGGGAGCCGATCCTCGACATCTGCGACACCGAGGACGACGTCGTCGAGGAAGTCCTGATCACCGTCATGCACGAACTCGGCCACCACTTCGGCATCGACGACGAGCGGCTGCACGAACTCGGCTGGGGCTGATTCCGGCGGAACCCCGCCAGCCCGTTGCTCTTCTCTGCTCAACAACGCGGCGCCACCACGGAAAACACCGAAGGTCACCAAAGCGTCACAGAACGCGGCTGATCTCTTTAGACTGTCCTGATCAGGCAGTTTCCGGTTTTCGTGAGGTGGTTTGTGTCGCATCGGACGACGGACGGCCGGCTGCGCTGGCTGCTCGCTTCGAGCGGCACGTCGAACCTCGCCGACGGCATCGCCAAGGTCGCCTTCCCGCTCCTGGCCACCACGCTGACCCGCGATCCGGTGGAGATCGCCGCGCTGTCGGCGGTGCAGTTCCTGCCGTGGCTGCTGTTCGCGATCCCGGCGGGCACGCTCGTCGACCGGATCGACCGCAAGAAGGCGATGCTCGCCGCGAACGCGGTGCGCGCGCTGGTGGTCGCCGGGGTCACCGCGCTGCTCGCGTTCGGGTCGGTGGAGATCTGGACGATTTACGTGGCGTCGCTGCTCGTGGGCATCGCGGAGACGGTCGCGGAGAGCGCGGCGAACGTGCTGCCGCCCGCGCTGGTCGAGGCGGACCGGCTGGAGAGTGCCAACAGCAAGCTGCAGGCCTGCGAAATCGTCGGCCAGACGTTCCTCGGCGGCCCGGTCGGCAGCGCCACCTTCGCGATGTTCGCGGTCTTCCCGTTCCTGCTCTCCTCGGTCGGGTTCGCGGTCGGTGCCGCGGTGCTGCTGGGCATGGCGGGCAGCTACCAGCCGAGGCAGGAGACCAAGTCGCACATCCGGGCGGACTTCGCGGACGGCTTCCGCTGGCTGCGGCGGCATTCGCTGCTGCTGCGGCTGCTCGCGATCGCCGGTCTGCTCAGCTTGATCAGCGAACTGGCCCAGGCGCAGCTGGTGCTGTACGCGCTGGAAGACCTGCATTTGTCCGACGCCACCTTCGGTGCTTTCGCCTTCGTCGGCGGTGCCGGTGGCCTGCTCGGAGCCGGGCTGACGCCGCGACTGGTCCGGCGCGTCGGACGGCGGACGGTCCTGGTCGGCGGGGTGTTGTTCTGCGCGCTCGGCTTCGGCGGCATGGGACTGGTGCGCCAGCCGGTGGTGTCCGCGGTGCTGTTCGGCGTCTTCGCGGCGGCCGTGGTGGCGGTGAACGTCGTGCTCGCGACCGCACGCCACACGCTCGTGCCGGGCGAACTCCTCGGCCGCGTGCTCGGGGTCTGGCGGACGGTCGTCTGGGGCGCGATTCCGCTCGGCGCGCTGCTCGGCGGGCTGCTCACGAAGCTGCTCGGTTCGGCGGGCGACACCTTCACCGCTTCCGGCGTCCTGCTGCTGTTCGTGACCGCCTATGCACTGTTCGCGCTGCGCGGCCGCCCGCTCGATGACAAAACGGCCTCGACCGGGGACGGAGCCCGTTCGCAGCAGTGATCCGGCGCGGTTTTGGTGCTGAAATAGCACCTCACCCCGGCCGCCCGGAGGTACGTGATGACTGCGCTCGACACTCCGCCGCTGCCGGACGACGACCGCGACACCGACCTTGAGTCGCCGCCTCCTGCCACACGCCGTCCGCTCGTCCTGGCCGCCGTCGCCGGGTTCGTGCTCGGCACCTGCGTGGTCGGACTGCTGTGGGGCCTGTCCGGCCAGCGCGCCGGAGCGAATGTCGACGCCGCGGCCGCGTGTGCCGCGTTCGCTCGCGCTGGGCACATCCCGGACACCACCGGGGGCGCCGACGCGGCGCAGTTCACCCGGATGTCCGACGATTCGGTGCACCGCGTCACCGGCGCGATGGAGCTGGCCAAGGCGGCGGCGACCTTCGACGGCAACTACCAGCCGCTGGCCAAAAGCCTCGACGCGGTGAACAAGATGGTGCTCAGCAGCCGCTTCGACAACCGCGACCAGCAGGCCGCCGTCGTCCAGGTGGAACAACTCTGCGCGCGGGGCTGACCCCCGCGCGCAGAGCTAGGTGCGCTGGTCAGGCCTTGTGCACGGTCTTCACGCCGAGCTGCTTGCCCGGGATCTTCGTGCCCGCGCAGCCGGTGCCCTCGAGCGGCACGAACTTCGACGCCGTCTCCTGCGGGAGGTACACGCGCAGGCCCTTGACCGGAGTCGGCTTGCAGACGCTGGGGTCGAAGTTGAGCGCCTGCGCGAACTGCAGGTCCGCCGCGGCGGACTGGCCCGGAGCCAGCTTCACCGGCGCGCCCTTGGCGCCGTCGCGCTCGGCGGGCTGCCCGATCTGGGCCCCGTTTTCCCCGCCGACATAGGACACGCCGGGGAAGCCCTGGATCGTGCACGGCTGGCCGCTGGTGTTCTTGATCAGCAGCGGCCGGTACTCCGAACCCGCGCCCGCGTCGCCGCCGCCCAGCGACAGGGAAACGTCGCCCGCCTTGCACAGGCCGTTGTCGGCGGGCGGCTTCTCGGCCGGTGCCGTGCCGCCGCTCGGCGCGGACGACGCGGAAGAAGGAGCGGACGACGCGGCGGACGAAGCCGACGACATCGGACTGCTCGACGGGGTGTCCGAACTCGCCGGGCCGCTCGCGGCGGGAGCGCCCTGGCCGCACGCGGAAAGCAGCAGCGCCCCCGACGCGCCCACTGCGGACAGGAAGACCAGGGAAAACCACGGTTTCTTCGTGTTTGCCATCTCACTCGCCTCGCTGTACTGGTGAACGCCGAACTGGGTGGAACCTCTTCCGGAGGACGTGCCATGTCCGGACGGGGTTGCTCCGCATCCGGTGAGTTCCCCACCGGATGCGGCTTCACTCAGCGTTTCCCCGAGCGAGTGATCAACCACTCACGAAAGGCGGGTGTCCACCCACCGCACGCACTCCCATCCGTGGTCGCGGGCTTCCAGCTCGACGAACTTCGTATTCGGGATCAACGCCTCGTTCGCCAGCTCGGCGGGCACGTTGGCGGCCAGCCATTCCCCGGCGAGCCGGATCGCACCGCCGTGGCTGACGAGCACGACCACTCCGTCCGGCGAAGTTTCCTCGTGCTTGGCCCGCAGCTCGCTGGCCGCGCCGAGCATCCGGTCGCGCACCTGCGTGCCGGTCTCGCCGCCGGGGATCGAGACGTCCAATTCGCCCACTGTCCACGCCTTCACCACGCGCAGGTAGACGCCGATCGAGTCCATGTCGGTGTTGCCCTCGAGATCGCCGGCGTCGACCTCCTTGACGCCCTCGATCACCTGCACGTCGAACCCGAACGCCTCGGCCAGCGGCGCCGCGGTCTGCTGCGCCCGCACCGCTTCCGACGCGTACACCGCGACGATCGGCTCGGATTTCAGCTCCGCGGCGAGCGCCG
Source organism: Amycolatopsis sp. NPDC004079 (assembly GCF_040610415.1). NCBI lineage: Bacteria > Bacillati > Actinomycetota > Actinomycetes > Pseudonocardiales > Pseudonocardiaceae > Amycolatopsis > Amycolatopsis sp. NPDC004079. The sequence goes on from NZ_JBEXMH010000062.1 coordinate 8,099, forward strand.
CGGCCTGCTCCCGGCCGAGTTCGGTGAGCGGCGGACCGGGCAGCGCGGTGTCCAGCGCGCGGCGGACATTGCCTTCGGTCTGTCCATGCCGGACCAGCAGCAACCTCATGCGCCCTCTCCCTTCAAAACCGCGTCGACCCACGCCTGCGCGTCGAGGAAATCCTGGTTCCCCGCGCCGTCCTCGATCGTGGCCGCGACCTCGTCCGCCCTCGGGTACGAACCGAGGAAGCGCAGGTGAGAGCGTCGGCGCAGGGCGGTCATCGCGTCGATGATCCGCGGTTCGGCGACGTGGCCCTCGAAGTCGATGAAGAACCGGTACTCGCCGAAGTTGTTGCGGGTCGGCCGGGCGTCGATCCGGGTCAGGTTGATCCCGCGGCCGGCCAGTTCGACCAGCAGATCGGACAGCGTCCCGGTGCGGTTGACCGCGGCCGCGACGATCGACGTGCGGTCGGCTCCGGTGGGCGCGGGCAGTTCGCCGGGGCGGCGCACCATCAGGAACCGGGTCTGCGCGTCGCGGACGTCGGCGACGCCGGTCGCCAGCTCCTCCAGCGGGTAGTGCTCGATCGCGACCGGCGCGGACACCGCCGCGTCGAAATCGCCCTCGACCACGCCGACCGCCGCCGCCGCGGTGGACGACGAGGCGACCGGGGTGGCGTCCGGCAGGTTCGCCTCCAGCCATTCGCGCACCTGGGCAAGCGCGTGCGGGTGGCTCGCCACAGTGCGGATTCCGCCGCCGCCCGGCCGTTTCAGCACGCTGAAGTGGATGGGCAGGATCGTCTCGGCCGTGGCGACGAGCGGGTCCCCGTCGCTGAGCCCGTCGAGCGTCGCAGGGACCACGCCCTCGACGGAGTTCTCGATCGGCACGCACGCGGCGTCCGCGGCGCCGTCGCGGACGGCCTGGAGCGCCAGCCGGACAGTCTCGTAGGGGGTCAGGTCCTCGCCCGGCGCGAGCGCGCGGGCGGCCTGCTCGGTGAACGTGCCCTGAGGGCCGAAATACGCGATCCGCAACACGGGAGTCAGGCTAGCGACCGCGCGCGTGGCGCTTTTCACTCGGACAGCCGGTGGCTAAACCGGTTACGCCGGGTGGCGTTTTTTGCCATGCTGGAACGGTGACCGCCGACTCAGGCACACACGCCGGGCACGGGGAAGCCGTTTCGCCGGATCCTCCCCGAACGCCGGAATTGGTGCTGTGCGCCGTCGATGAACCGCTGGCCGCGGCGTGGAGCTCCGCCGTGGCGGACGTCGTCGGCTCCGTCCGGGTGCACCGCGGTTCGGTGCTCGACATCCCCGCGCAGGCGGTGGTCAGCCCGGCCAACTCCTACGGCTGGATGCGCGGCGGGATCGACGCGGTCTACGCGCGGGCGTTCCCCGGCATCGAGCAGAGCGTGCGCAGCGCGGTTTTGGCTTCTTACGGCGGTGAGCTGCCGATCGGCGAGTCGGTGATCGTCCCGACCGGCGAGTCCGAACCGGCGTGGCTGATCAGCGCGCCGACCATGCGCGAGCCCGGCGAACGGCTGCCCGCCGACACCGTCCACCCGTACCTCGCGGCGCGCGCGGTGTTCCTGCAATGGCAGCGCGGGCAGCTGGATTCCGGCTCGGTCGCCTCGGCCGTGCGGACGATCGCGATGCCCGGTCTCGGCACCGGCGTCGGCGGCGTGGCCCCGGCCACGTGCGCCCGTCAGGTCGCCGCGGCGTGGCAGGAAGTATTCGGGGCCAACGGTCACCTTCGGTGATCGAATACCTCTCGGCTCAGGGGTGCGTGCATCACATCACAGCGCGTTCACGCGCGGTAAGCCCTACCGTTGATACGGCGTTACGGAAGTAGCGCAGACGGAGCCAGCGCAGGCGACGGCCGAGGAGTGTGCGATGCCCACACGGGTCCGTGAACTCAGCCCTTATGTAGAGCTGCACCGGGAACAGTGGCGGGAGCTGCGCAGCTCCACTCCGCTGCCGCTGACCGCGGACGAGCTGGTCCGGCTCCGCGGGCTCGGGGAACAGATCGATCTCGCCGAGGTCGCCGACGTGTACCTGCCGCTTTCGCGGCTGATCAACCTCCAGGTGAAGGCCCGGCAGCAGCTGTACGAGGCCACCACGACGTTCCTCGGCGAGGACTGCCGCAACACCAAAGCGCCGTTCGTGATCGGCGTCGCGGGCAGTGTCGCGGTCGGAAAGTCGACCACCGCCCGGATCCTGCGCACCCTGCTCGCCCGCTGGCCCGACCACCCCCGCGTCGACCTCGTGACGACCGACGGGTTCCTCTACCCGCGCGACGAGCTGACCCGGCGCGGGATCATGCACCGCAAGGGTTTCCCGGAAAGCTACGACCGGCGCGCGCTGCTGCGGTTCGTCACCGAGGTGAAGTCCGGGGCCGAGCGGGTGTCCGCGCCGGTGTACTCGCACCTCGCCTACGACATCCTCCCGGACCAGGAACAGGTCGTGGAGCGGCCGGACATCCTCATCATCGAGGGATTGAACGTCCTGCAGCCCGGACCGAGCCTGACCGTTTCGGACTTGTTCGACTTCTCGATTTACGTCGACGCGCACATCGACGACATCGAGCATTGGTACGTCGAGCGATTCCTGAAGCTGCGGCACACCGCGTTCGCCGACCCGGCGTCGCACTTCCACCACTTCGCCGGTTTGGACGACGACGAGGCCCGCGAAGAAGCGCGGCACCTCTGGCGCACCATCAACGAACCGAACCTGATGGAAAACATCAAGCCGACCCGTCCACGTGCGACTCTCGTGCTCCGCAAGGACGCCGACCACGCCATCAACCGTGTTCGACTGCGGAAACTCTGACTGTCACCCACACGCGTCCCACCGGTCTCCTTCTGCACAAGCGCCGGGCAATTGACCGATCGGCCAGCGTCTTCGTAACCACTTGGCCGATACCAGCGCACCGGTCCGCAAGCGACCCTGAAAGCAGCAGGATGTCGCACTTGACCTGCGAAGGAGGCCACGATGTTGACTATCGTCCTGACCTGGGTCGGCGCGGTATTGGGATTGACGCTGCTGGTCGCGATGGCCGCGGGGGCGTTCGTCGTCGACTTCGACGACGCGCTGCGCGAACGGCGTCTCAAGGCACGCGGCACGGCGGAGCCGACCAGCTGAGGCCTGAGCTTCGGGTCCAGGCAAGATGTGCGGCATGAGTCCGGTGAGCCGCGCGCGCAAGAAGAGTTCCCTACCCACCGCCCCCAGCGTCAACGGTCTGTTCAAGGACGTGCTGCGGGACTTCTCCGCGGTCGCGGCCGAGCCCGGTCCGTTCGACATCGACCTGCTCGGTTCCGAGGTCGTCGGGCAGTGGCGGGACGTCGTCGTGGAGGACGAACCGGAAAGCCAGCTCGGACTCGAGCTGATCGCGTTCGCACAGCGCAAGATCACGCCCGGCGCGGCGGCGCTGCTGGCCGCGCTGAAGGTGCTGGCCGAGTCCGAAGAGGAGCGTGCGGCGGCGGCCGAGGCGCTCGGCGTCGTGCTCGGCCGCGGCATCCCGGAGCCGGAGTGGGCCGCCGAGGTCGGGCAGGTCAGCGTCGGCGAATGCTGGCGCACCGGGGACGTTTACGGCGACGAGTCTTCGCTGCTGTGCGTCTTCTCCCGAGGCGACCACTCGCTCGGCCTGCTCGCGCTGCTGGACTTCACCGAGGGCGGCCGGGTGCGCGACCTGGTGGTCATCGAGGAGCCGCACGAGGTGCTCGCCGAAATGCACTCGCAGGTCGAGGAAGACGGCGAACTGGTCGTACTGGAAAAGATCGAACCCGCCGACGCGCACCGGCTGCTGGTTTCCGGGATCGCCGCCACGGACGCCCTGGACGAGCCGGACGTCGGCGAGGACTACACGCGATTCCACGCCATCGCGCTGACCTGGGCGCGTTCGCTGCCGGAACCCACTGAGGTTCCGCCGGTCGCCGAGTGGAGTGCTGAGCAGCGCGAGGGAGCCGTCACCCAGTTCCTCGCCGACACGAACCTGCCGGACGCCGACGCCGCCCGCGAAATCGCCAACCTGCTGGTGGACCACGGCTGCCGGGTGGAACAGGCGAACCCGCTGCGCGTCGGTCCGGAGAAGCTGGCCCGGTTCCTTGAATCCCTGCTGGACGGCGAATACGAGCTGGAAGACGAGGACGCCGTCGCGCCGGTCGTGCTGTCCTGGGCCGGCTGGGCCGCCGCTCGCGCCGGACTGTCCGAAATCGCCACCGCGGCCCTGCTGGAAGAAGTCACCGAATACCTCGGCGAGTACCTCTCGGACGACGACGAGGAAGAAGACTTCAGCGACTACCTCGACGGCACTGAGTCCGCCGAGGAAGCCCTGGAAGTGGTGGCACGCCGCCGTTTCGCAGTGCCCGAACTGTCCACAGTGATCGGTGACGAGGAACTGACCGACTTGGACCCGGGGGACCCGGAACAGCGCCGCCTGCTGGTGATCGGCGCGCACCCGGAGTACCACGAGTCGCTGGCCGCGGAAGAATTCGACGGTGCCGACGGTCTGCGTCTCGCGCTTGAGACGTCCATTGTGGACCAGCTGTGGGACGACGAACCCGCCGAAGTGTGGACCGCCGCGCAGAACCTGCTGCAGCGGGACCTTTCCCGTACCGAGGTCCTCGACCGCTTGGTGACTGTCCTAGAAGGACAGTTGACCGAAACCGAGGAAGAAGACCAGCTGGACTACGACCTCGACGCCTACCGCGCCGCCTTGGCCGAAATCTAGCCCTTCGGAAGCGCGATCCGGGCCGCCCGGATCTCCGCGAGCAATCGGGTTTTACGGCGGTGGACGTTCACCAGCTCGGCGACGTAGCCGGTGAACTCCTCCGCCGTGCCCGCTTGTTTGTGCAAGGTGCGCAGTTTTTTGAGGCACTGTGCTGCTTCCCGGTACGCGGCTGCTTCTTTTTGCGCGATCAGCTGCTCGATTCGCTCGCGGTACTCGGGGATGGAGTCTTCTTTTTGCGGGGCCGCTGCCTGCTGTGGTGCTTCTTTCCGCTGTGGCTTCTCTGCCTGCTGTGGCTTCTCCGCCGGTAGCTTCTCTGCGCGCAGCCGCACCTCCGCCCGCGGCTTCTCGGCCGGTAGCCGCCCCTCCGCCAGTCGCCGCGTCCCTGCCCGCTGCGGAGTCAGCACCCGCGCCGCGTAAGCGATCGCCTCGCTGTGCCGCCCGGCCGCCCGCAACACCCGGACAATCTTGAGACTGACGTCCACCCGAGGCGGCTTGGCAGCGAGAATGGCGACGAGCCCGTCCACGTCCCCGCTGGCCTCCGCGATCTCCTCCTGCAGTCGCTGCGCGATCTCGACCTTTTCGGGCTGCTTGACGCGCAAGACTTCGTCCACAATGGACTTCATCCGCGCGAGCCCGGCCTCCCCGAGCGCCGCCGCGAAATCAGCCACCGCGACCGCCCGCCCGCTGAACGCCGCCTCGAGCACCCAGTCCGCGAGCTGCCCCGCCTCCGGCGGCCGAGCCGCACAAGCCCGCGCGTACAACGCGACAGCCTGGTCAAGCCGCTCCTCGAGGTCCGCCGCGAGGTCGCCGTGCTGCTCGAGCATGCCCACGATGTCGTCCACCGCCCGCCGCGCGAGCGGCGCGAGATCAGCGCGGCTGCCGGAGTCGAGCAGCCGCCGCACAGTATCGAGAACCGCACCGATTTTGGCGGTGTACTCGACCGGGTCGGGGACGCTCACGCGAACAGTCTGCCGTATGGCCCGTAACCGGCGTGTGGGCCAACGGCGTACTCTTTTCGGCCCAACCCGTACACCCCAGGTGAGCACTGCGCGTGATAGTCAGGTCCAGTGACCCTAGACGACCTGACCCAGCGCCTCCGCGACTTCGCCGCCGCCCGCGACTGGGAACCGTTCCACACCCCGAAAAACCTGACGATGGCCCTGTCCGGCGAAGCGGGCGAGCTGATCGCCCTGTTCCAGTGGCTGACGCCGGAGGAAGCCGCGAACTGGCGCGCGGACCCGACCCAGGAGTTCAACGTCCAAGACGAAATCGCCGACGTAATGCTGTACCTGGTCCGGCTCGCGGATGTGCTGGGAATCGACCTGCTGGAGGCAGCGAACGCGAAGGTGGACCGAAACGAGAAGAGGTTCCCTCCGCTAGCCCGGTGACCCGGCCGCGGTCCGCTTCGTCTCGTCGAGGTACCAGCCGCCGACCAGCGCACCGACCGCGAAGACGGCCAGAAAGATCCCCGGCCCCAGCCCGGCGCCGCCGAACATCGCGGCGACCGTGAGGACCATCAGGACGAACCCGATTCCGATCAGCACCCGCCCGACCAGCCGGCCACTGCCTGACGGTGCCTTCTGGTGCTTCGGCTGCGGGACCGGGGCGCTCTCGAAGCCCAACAGCACCGGAGCCTCGTCCAGCCGCGCGACGTGCGCGCCGAGTTCGAGCGCGCGGGAAAGCCGCGGTTCGGACTCGCGCACTCCCGAGTCGTACACCAGGTGCGTGACCGAGCCCGTCAGGTTCTTCGCCAGCTGGAGCCCCTCCGACAGCACCCGTGCCCGCAATTGGTCCGCGTCCGCCGTCGCGCCGAGCACGAGGACCCTCGTCGGTTTGTGCCCGGCGGCGGTGACCTTGAGGTCCACCACCACTTCCAGCGCCCCGAGCGCCTCCGCGACCTGGCGCAGTTCGCGGTACTCGGCGGAGGTGACCACGCCATCGGATTCCGCGACCTGGCGCAGCTCAGCGACGAAACCAGCATGCACCCGCCGGACCTCCGCTGCGGGCATCCCAGCCTCAGCCGCGAGGCCAGCGAGCGCGGAGACCTCCTCGTCGGTCAGGAATTGGTCGCCGACCGCTTCGGCGAGCAGATCGAGGTAAGCCTGCGCGACCGGTCCGCCGTCTCCCGCGGAAACCCGGTCCACCGCCTCGGCCATCCAGCCCTTCTCCGCACCGTCGACCGACCGGCGCAGGGCCGCCGCCCCAGCCGCGTATCGCGGCAGTTCCGGAAAACGCAGTGGTCGCGCCAGCCGCAACCCATGCGTCCCGACGAGAGCGATCATCGCCTGCGCGCACGCCCGGGCGGCCGGCTCGGCGAGGTAACCAGGGAAGTCCTCGATGCCGAAGGCGCGGGCGACGGTGGCGAGCCGGTAGTTGGGCAACGGCAACGTCGCCCGCGCGGTGTCCTTGAGCGAGATCCCCGGCAGCGGCGGCAGCCGGACGCCTAACTGGCTGATCTCCGCGAGGAGGCCATACACCGAGGACAGGTCGTGGGCCACGACAACGGCGCCTCGGCACAGATCGAACAACCGGCTGAGGATGTCGCCGAAAGCTGGTGCACCAGCCAGTTCCGCCGCGGTGATGCGATGCGGATTGCCCCGGTCCGGGTCGGCGGCGACGACCGTCGCGAACTCGCCGAGGAAGATTCCGTCCCCACGGAACCGGATCGCCGCGATCTCCAGGACGCGACCGGCGTGCAGCCCGGTCGTCTTCACCTCGATCGCGGTGAATTCCGTGCCGCTCGCGGGCACCTGCCCGGTCGGGGACAGGGACAGTCGTTCGATCAGCTCGGCCATCGTGGATGCGCTTTCTCCTGGACGGTTCCCATAGCCATCGCGGGGAAGTCGCAAACCGTCACAGTCGCTGCGGAAAAACCTTGTTTTGTGACTGATCCGTGACTTCTTCCTTTCCCGGAAGACCTGGCGCGTAACGCTGACCGCCGCTTTTGCGAAGTCCATTCGGCACCCGCCTCAGGAAGAGGATTTTCGAATGCATCCCACGCCCGCGCCGCCGTCGCGCCCCAAGCTGAAATTCCCGACCTGGCTGACGGTCGTCCTCAGCGTCTTCGCGGTTCTCTTCATTCTGGGCGCGGTGTTCGGAAAGCCCGCGCCGACGCCTGAACCGGTTGCCGCGCCGGTCGCTCCGCCCCCGACGACCGCGGTGACCACCTCATCCTCTCCGGCACCGGTGACGTACACCGTGGACAAAATCACCGACGCCGCCAACCTCGACCTGGCCGGTTCGGACGGAAGCCATCGCACCGTGCGCATCCTCGGCCTCGAAGTGGCGACCGGCAACAACTGCTACGCCGCGGAAACCGTTACTTGGGCCAATAACAAGCTCGCCGGTGCGGCAGTAAAGATCACCACGGACACTACTGACGGCGTCTCACTCGCATTGACCGACGGCACCGACTACGCGACCGCGACCCTTTCGGCCGGGTACGCCCGGCTGTCGGGGAACGTCGTCTCCGACTCTTTGCGCAACGCGGCAAACACGGCCCAGCAAGCGGCGGCTGGATTGTGGGCGGAACCCTGCAAGGGCATGATCACCGCGCCGACGCCGGTGCCTCCTGCGCCGACTCAGACGCCGACTCCGAAGAAGGACACGCCCGCGCCGCCACCAGCCCCGCGCGTGTCCGAGCAAGCCGCCCCGCCGCCTCCCCCGGTCGAGGACCAGCCGGAACCCGAACAGCCGAGCGCTGCGTACTACAAGAACTGCGCGGCCGCGAAAGCCGCTGGGGTCGCTCCGCTTCACCGCGGCGACCCGGGCTATCGCCCCGCGCTGGACCGCGACGGCGACGGAATCGCCTGCGAGCGGTAACTCCTGGTGTCGTGCGGCACCACCGGCAGACGAACCGCCCCACAGCCCGTAACCTGGACATATGCCGATTCAGGTGCTGCTGGTAGACGACCACGAGCTCGTCCGGCGGGGCCTGCGCGACCTGCTCAGCGACGAGGCCGACCTGGAGGTGGTCGCCGAGGCCGGGAGCGTCGAGGAGGCGCTCGCGGTGGCCATGCACGTCGAGCCGGATGTCGCGGTCGTGGATGTTCGTCTTGGTGACGGCGACGGCATCACGCTCTGCCGCGAGCTGCGATCCAAGCCCACTCCGCCGGCCTGTCTCATGCTCACCGCGTTCGACGACGAGGAAGCCATGGTCGGCGCGATCATGGCGGGCGCTTCGGGTTATCTGCTCAAGCAGGTTCGCGGCCAGGACGTGGTGAACGCGGTCCGCGAGGTCGCCGCCGGGCGGTCGCTGCTCGACCCGGTCAGCACCGCCCGCGTGCTCGACAAGCTGCGCCATCCGCCGACCGACGAGCTGGCCGCTCTCACCGATCGCGAGCGGGACGTGCTGGAGCTGATCGGGCAGGGGCTGTCGAACCGCGAGATCGCCGAACGTCTCTTCCTCGCCGAAAAGACGGTGAAGAACTACGTGACGTCCGTGCTCGCGAAGCTCGGCATGCAGCGCCGCACCCAGGCCGCGGCGTGGATTGCCCGGCGCGGCAAGTGAATCAGCTTCCCGCGACGGCGCGACCGTAGCGTTCGGACAGCAATTGCAGCAACGGGACCAGCTCCGGCGGCGACTCGACGGTGAAGTCCATCATCAGCATTCCGATGTAGACAGCCACGGTGTCCAAACTGTCCGCGCCGGTGACGAGCACGCAACGGTTCTCGTCGATGGGCTCGACGACGCCGACCGTCGGATTGATCCGCGCCAGCACCTTCTCCGCCGGAGCGTCGATGCGCAGGCGCGCGTGCACGAGCCAGCCGCTCGCCGCGATCGTGCGCATCGCGAAGGCGGTGTAATCCCCGCCAGGCAAGGGATTCGGCTCGAACCGGCGGCGAGTCGGCATCCTCGGTTCCATCAGGTCGATGCGGTAGGTCGCCCAGCTGTCGTTCTGCGGATCGCGGGCGACCAGATACCAACGCCGCTGCCAGCTCAGCAATCGGTACGGCTCGACCAGCCGCAGCTCGTCCGCGTAGTCGAATCGGAGCCATTCGACGTGCCGGATCGCCCGCGCGACCTCTTGCAGCACGGTGCCGTCGATCTCCGGATCGGGCGCGTCGGTGCCGGTGTTCTCCGGACCGCGGTCGATCGTCGACCGCAGAGCGTCGACTGTCGGACGCAGCCGCGCTGGCAAAACCTGCTCGAGCTTCGCGAGCGCCCGCGTGCCGGCCTCGTCGATTCCGGAGATGCCCGCCGCGGCCCTCAGGCCGACCGTGACCGCCACCGCCTCCTCGTCGTCCAGCAGGAGCGGAGGCAGCTTTCCGCCAGAGCCGAGCCGGTAGCCGCCGACGTTCCCGCGCGTCGCCTCGACGGGATAGCCCAGGTCGCGCAGCCGTTCGACGTCGTTCCGGATCGTCCGGGCCGAGACGCCCAGGCGTTCCGACAGGTCCCTGCCGCTCCGCCCGGCCGCGCTCTGAAGCAGTGCGAGAAGCGCCAGCAACCGCGCCGTCGGATCGGCCATCGAAACTCCTTATTCTATTAGGAACTGATCCTACCTAATACCCTCCTAGTGTTCTTCTCATGACGAACGCGACCGCCTCCCTCGCCCTCCGCCCCTTCACCGTCGAGATCACCGACGCCGAACTCGCGGACCTGCACGACCGCCTCGCCCGCACCCGCCTGCCGCAGCCGTCGCCGACCGACGACTGGGACGCCGGCACCCCGAACGCCTACCTGCGGACGGCGATCGAGGCGTGGCGAAGCTTCGACTGGCGCGCCGCCGAAGCCCGGATCAACTCCTTCCCGCACTTCACCACCGAGATCGACGGCCAGACGTTCCACTTCATCCATGTCCGCTCCGCCCACCCCGGCGCGACGCCGCTGCTGCTCGCGCACACCTATCCCGGTTCGTCGGTCGACTACCTCGACCTGATCGACCGCCTCGTCGACCCGGTCGCTTACGGCGGCCGCGCCGAAGACGCCTTCGACGTCGTTGTCCCCGACGCGCCCGGCTACGGTTTCTCGCAGCCCGTCGCCGCATCCGGCTGGACAGTCGCCCGCGTCGCCGCCGCGTACGACCGGCTGATGCGCGGCCTCGGGTACGAGAGCTACGGAATCCACGGCTCGGACAACGGCGCGATGACCGCCCGGGAGCTCGGCTTGCTGAACCCGGAGGGCTTCCTCGGCCTGCACGTCCTGCAGCTGTTCTCGTTCCCGTCCGGCGACCCGGCGGAGTTCGAGCGCCTCGACCCGGCCGACCACGCCGGTCTCGCGCACATGCAATGGTTTCAATCAGTTGGTGGCTACAACACGATGAACGCCTCGCGTCCCCAAACGGTTTCCGTTGGCCTCAGTGACTCCCCGATCGGATTACTCGCCTACAGCGAGCTGTTCAACTCCTTCGGCAACGGGACTTCGCTGGTGCCACTGGAAAAGATCCTGCTGGAGGTGAGCGTGAACTGGTTCGCCAACGCCGCTTCCGGGATGAGCCGCAGCTACCTGGAGAACGCCCGCGCGGAGGCCGAACCGCGGGTGAGCGACGCGCGGACCGGCGTGGCGGTGTTCAAGGACGACTTCCAGACCATCAAGACCTTCGCCGAACGCGACAACACGAACATCGTGCACTGGAGCCGCTTCGAGGAAGGCGGTCACTTCGCGGCCCTGGAACGCCCCGACCTCCTCGCCGGCGACATTCGCGCTTTCTTCGCTGCCCGCGACTGACCTCTGCTGATTCCGCGCCCAAATCCCGTACGCATTGCTGCGTACGGGGTTCTCGGCGTCCCTGACGAAGCTGAGGGTAGCCGACTTCCGTTGATTGATTCACCCAATTGAGTGCCGAATAGATGTTCGATTTCTCGCTACTATGGGGAACGGCTCGGTGGCAGACGGGAAAGTGGGGAAGGAGCGTGCTCGATGACTCGTGAAGGCTGAATCTCTTGGTGCGCGGTGTGTTCACAGCGGTGGGTTCACAGCGGCGCGAGGTTGAGACAGCGTGTTTGCTGCGAGCGATTCAGGACAACTGCGGGATGCAGTGCGTTCGCTGCGATCCGAGTGGCAGGTCCGATTACGCCGGTTGCGAGGCGGTTTCGGCAGTGGTTTTGAGGTGGCTACCCGAAACAGCGCCAGGTCGCTGCAATGCTGGGTCGACATAGCATTGCGGCGCGGCACTTGGTCGCCGCGACATCGGGCTGCCGTGACGTTTCGGCGCGACGCTTGTTCGCCGCGACGCCGGGTTTCGGTGGTGTTTCGACGTGGCGTCTCGGTGCGAGACTAGGTGCCGCAATGCCGGACTGCCGCGACGCTTCGGCGTGGCGTTTCGGCGTGGCGTTTCGGCGCGACGCCTGGTCGCTGCGGCGTTTCGGTGCGGCACTGAGGTCGCCGCAACATCGGGCCGCTGCCATGCGTTTCGACGCGACGTCTCGGCATGACGCGTGACGGTGCGCAACACCTGGCTGCCATGGCGTTTCGGCATGGCGTCTCGGCGCGACGCTTGGTCGCCGCAGCATTTCAGTGCGGCACTGAGGTCGCCGCAACATCGGGCCGCCGCCATGGCGTCTCGACGCGACGTCTCGACATGGCGTCTCGGCGCGACGCTTGGTTGTCGCAACACCGGGCCGCCATGGCGTTCTCGGCATGGCATTTCGGCGCGGCACTGAGGTCGCCGCAACGCGGGGTCGACGACACAGTGCCGGGCTGCACAACACGATGCGGCGGCCAGGCCTGCGCAACGTGGCCGAGGTGAGCCCGACGCAAGACAGCTCGGTGCGATGCGGTTACCGCGACGCGCTCATCGCGGCGCGGTAACCGCCACTCGCGCTCGGCGCGGGCGGGCTTCTGCGTTGCACGCCATGGCGATGCGGCTACTGCGGTCGGTACAGCGAACCGTCGCGGCGCAGTGGCCTCGTCGTGGTGTGGCGACCTCGTCGCGACGTAGCGGCCTTGTCTTGCGGCGCGGTGGCTCCGCCGCGGCGCAGCGACCCGTCGCGACGTGGCGGCCTCCATGGCGGCCTCGTCTCGGACAACGTGGCGCGGCAGCTTCGTTGTGGACGACGCGGTGGAACCGTCGCACTGGAACTTCGGCGAGCGCCCTCGCGACACGAGCGCCAAAACCGCCTGCACCACAACGTGATCACCCAAGCGGCAGATCAAACGCGACAAGCGTCCCCAAACTAGGCGAAGAATTGAGGAAAAACCGCCCACCAGCAGCATCAGCCCGCTCGGCCAGATGCCGCAGCCCCCGGGTCGCGACCCCTTGCGGCACTCCGGATCCGTTATCCCGCACGCGAAGCTTCACGCCCTCAGCATCCCGAGTCAACGTCACTCGAGTCTCGCTAGCACCGGAGTGTCGGACCACATTGGACAGTGCCTCGCGCAGCGCCGCGCGGATGTGGTCGGCCCGCTCGGCCGGGATGTCGGCAAACTCGCCCGACAGCTCCAGGGTCGGCGGATAACCGAGCAATTCGCCGGCGATGCGGACCTCGCCGCGCGCGGATTCGGCGAGGTCGGTCGGGGTGCCGGGGTCGTGGCGGGGCTCAGGCGAGCGCAGGGCGCGCACGGTGCCGCGGATTTCCTCGATGGTCTGGTCCAGCTGGTCGATCGCGTCGGACAGCCGGGCCCCGTCGGCCTGCGCGAAGCGTTTGCGCATGTTGCGGCGCACCCGGTCCAGCTGCATCCCGGTGCCGTAAAGCCGTTGCACGATCACGTCGTGCAGCTCGCGGGCGATGCGTTCGCGCTCCTGGTACAGAGTCACGCGGTGTCGCGCGTTCGCGCCTTCCGCCAGCGCGAGTACGACCCCAGCTTGCGCCGCGAACGCCGCGAGCATCTCGACCGTGCCCGCGGAAAATGGCTCGCGCCCCTTCCGGCGATACACCGTGAGCGCGCCAAGCACCCGTCCGCCGGATCCGAATGGTGCGGCCGCGAACGGGCCGTATCCGCGCAGTTCGTCCGGCACATACGGCGCCGTGCGCGGATCGACGATGAAGTCATCCGCCGCGATCGGCTCGCTGCCGCGCGCGACCTGGCCCGCCGCGGAGTCCGTCTCGAGCGTCAGCCCGCGCAACTCCCCGACCGGTCCGCCTTCGACGTCGCCCGTCGGCACCTCCGCGAGCAAGCCGTCGACGCCATACGCCGCCTCGACCACGACGCGCCCGTCGTCGGCGCTGACCATCGCCAGGCCGAGGTCGGCATCCGCGAGCTCAACAGCCCTGGCCACGACTGTTTCCAGCACCGCTTCGGGGTCGTCCCCGGACAGCGCAGTGCTGGTGATCTCCGTGGCCGCGGAGAGGGCGCGCGCGGCGAGTGTCGGGTCCATGAGCAACTCCGACCTTAGCGCGGAGCCCAGCCCCAGACCCGAAATCGTGACCGTCACCAACAACCCTCCGTCACGCCGACACCCGCGGCAACGCCCGCCGCACGACGCGCCCGTCCCGAACCTCGAAAACAATGTCCGCTTGCAGCTCTTCGTCCGCATTGTGCGTTACGTGCACAACAGTCCGGCCAGCGAGCTCCGCACGCAACGTCGCCCGCAACGCCCGCGCGGTCGGCTCGTCGAGGTGCGACGTCGGCTCGTCAAGCAACACCAACTCCGCCGACGGAGCCGCCAGCAACGCCCGCGCCAACGCCACCCGCTGCGCCTGCCCGCCGGACAACCCGGCCCCGGCGCTGTCGAGCACGGTCCCCAAATCCAGGTCCGGCAACTCCGCCTGATCCAGCACCCGACGCAAATCGGACGTCTCCGCCAACGGGTCCGCGAGCCGCAAATTCTCCGCCACAGTCGTCGACACCAACATTGGCTCCTGCGGTGCCCAAGCCACCTTGCCCGGCGCGACAACCTCGCCCGCCCGAGGCCGAAGGAACCCCAGCAAGGCCGCCACCAGCGTCGACTTCCCGGCCCCGCTCGGCCCGACGACCGCTACATAAGCCCCGGTCGGCACGCTCAGATCGACGCCCTTCAGCACCGTTTCGCCGCCAGGCCAGCCCAGCTCAGCACCCCGCAACCGGACTGCGGCTGGGCCGTCGAGGCCTGGCTCGGACGCTGCCCTGTCCTGCACGCCGACCGATCCAGCAACCGCTCCGCGCTCGAGCCCAGCAGCACCGGCCGAATCGTGCGAACGCCCGACCTCCGACTCGCCAACCACCGCACCAAGCCGAATCCGAGCCGCCCGCAGCGTGTCCCAATGCACCGCCGCCTGCGGGAGCAACGCCAGCACCTCCGCCAACGCCAACGGCACCAGCGCCAGCAGCGGCGCCATCACGCCCGCCAACTCCCCGCGACCGACCGCCCCCGCGGCCAGCATCGTGCTGGCCACCGCAGCCACCCCGGTCGCCAGCGTGATCAGCGCATCCGCCGCGCCTGCGCCGAATGCCTGCCGCCGGGTGTCGATCGCCAGTTGGGTGTCCGTCGAGGCCAGGTCGCGGCGCCGCGAGGCCGCTCGGCCGTAAGCGAGCAACTCCGCAGCCGACGAAAACAGCACCAAAACCCGCGCCGCGACGTCACGCCGTCCGGCTGCGAGGGCCGAGGTCGCTCGGCGTTCCAAGCGCAGCGCGACTGCCGGTGCCGCCAAACCCACCAGCACAGTCAGGGCCAGCACCAAACCGGCCGACGGGAGGACCATCGTCTGCACCGCGATAGCCCCGGCCGCGACCAGCCCGACCACGATCGGCGGCGATACGACTCGCGGCAGCAAATCCCGCACCGTGTCGACATCAGTCACCAGCCGACGCTGACTCTCCCCGGCTTCGAGGCTGCGCGCCGGACCCAAGCGCACCAACGCATTCCACAGCCGAACGCGCAACCGTCCGGCGATCCGGAAGGCGGCGTCGTGCGTCACGAGCCGTTCTACGTACCGGAGTCCGGCCCGCCCCAGGCCGAACGCGCGAACCCCGACAACCGCGACGGTCAAGGTCAGAATTGGTGGCTGCAAGGACGCTTTGGCGATCAGCCAACCGGAAGTCGCGGTCAAGGCGATCCCCGCCAAGAGCGCCAAGGCACCCAAAAAAGCGCCGGAGAAGAGCCGTCGGTCAAGCAGCATGCGCCAAGGAATCGGCCGCGTATCGGGACTGTCCGAAGTGGACTCAATGACCGCGGCAGGAGCTGAGTCCGCAATGGCTACTGCGGCAGAACGTTCGTGAGCAGCGATTACCGCCGCCGCACCGTTTTCGACGGCTCGCTCGACAGCGTCCAGCACCCGCCGCGCGTTGACGTCGTCCAGGTGCGCGGTCGGCTCGTCCAGCAGCAGCAACCACGCGCCGGACTGAACGCGCAGCAACGCCCGAGCCACGGCGACGCGCTGGCGTTGTCCCAAGGAAAGCCGGTCGACCGGACGGTCGGCGAGACCGTGCAAGCCCAGTTCGCCGAGCATCGCGTCGACGTCGGGACCGGCAAGTTCTTCCCGCACAGTGCCGCCGCTGAAAACCGGCGACTGCGGGACCCACGCGATCCCGGCGCGCCACCGTTCGAGGTCGGCTTCGGCGAGCGGGACGTCACCCGCCATGACCGACCCGTCATACGACGGCACGAAGCCCAGCAGCGTCGCCAAAGTTGTCGATTTGCCGCCACCGCTCGGTGCGCGCAACCAGACGATCTGGCCGCGCTGGACCGAGAAACTCTCGCCGTCCGGGGCGAATCCGCCGCGCCGGGCGACTTTTAGGTCGGACACAACCAACGATCCACAGGGCGCGGCGTGTGTTCCTTCGGCCGGGACCGGCTCCGCGAGCACCGCGGTCACCCGGCGGACCGCTTCCACCCCGTCCTCGCTCGCGTGGAATGCCGCGCCGACCGCGCGAATCGGCTGGTAGCACTCGGGAGCGAGGATGAGCACGCCGAGTCCGATCGCCAGCGGGAGCGATCCCGAGACGAGCCGGACACCGATCACGACAGCCACCAGCGCGACCGACAACGTCGCGGCGAGTTCCAGCACGAAGGCCGAGGAGAACGCGACTTTCAACGTCTTGAGCGTCGCGCGACGATGCCGTTCCGACAGTTTGCGCACGGTTTCGGCCTGCGCGTCAGCCCGCCGGAACGCGGTGAGCACCGGTAACGCCCGCACAAGTTCGAGCAGCAGACCGGACATCCGGTGCACCGCGTCCGTCGCGCAGGAAACGCGGTCAGCGGTGAATTTTCCGACCAGGACAGCGAACATCGGCAGCAACGGGACCGTCGCGACGATGATCACCGCCGAGGGCCAGTCTGTCCACAGGATGGCCGCGCCTGCCGCGAGCGGGACGACCGCGGCGGTGACTAGCGCGGGGAGGTACTCGCGGAAGTAGGAGTCGAGTGCGTCGAGGCCGCGCGTGACGAGCGTCGTGAGTTCGCCGTGGCCGCGCCGGGCCAGCCATTCCGGGCCCAGGCGCAACGCGTGGTCGACGACGCGGGCGCGCAAGTCGCGTTGCGCGGTCGCGGCGGCGCGTGCGGAGACAACCCGCACCGCCCAGCTGGTGCCTGCCCGGCCCACGACGAGCGCGAACAGAACAGCCAACTGGACGGTGCGGCCCCCTTCCCCCAGCCCCCGGGAGACCACGTCCGCAAGGATGTCCGCTAGCAGAAAAGCTTGTCCGACAAGGAAAACCGCGTTCCCGAACGACAGCACCGCGACCAGGGCCATCGCTCGGCGCGCGGCCGGCCCCAAGGCCGAGAGCGCGCCGAGCGGACCCTTGCCCAGCCGCACTGGGTCCATGGGGGACCCGGTGGCGGAAAGGGGTGCGCGGCCGGGAAGTTCAGTCATGGTCAGTGCGTCGCCGGGATGTGCTGGACGCCGATGCGCTTGCGGAACACCCAGTAGGTCCAGCCCTGGTAGATCAGCACCGCCGGCGCGCCGAACGCGCCGACCCAGGTCATCACCGTCAGTGTGTAGTGACTGACCGCGGTATTCATGACGGTCAGCGAGTGCGCAGGGTCCAATGTGGACGGAAGGACGTTCGGGTAGAGCGCGCCGAAGAAGGTCACCGCGGCACCCGTGATGACGACCGCGAGCGCGGCGAACGCCTGCCCGTCGCGGTCGGCGTGGAGCCGCAGCCACGCCACCGCCGCGGCGAGGACGACGATCACGAGCGAGATGAGCGTCCACAGTTTGCCTTCGCGGACCTGGACGACCACCAGGAACGCGACCAGCGGCAGCAGTCCGACCGGGAGGATGCGCAGCGCCAGGGTGCGCGCACGTTCCCGCAGGTCACCGGTGGTTTTCAGGGCAAGGAACGCCGCGCCGTGCACGAGCGAGAACCCGACGATCGCCACCGCGCCGAGGAGCGTGTCCCACCGGACCGACTCGAACGGCGACCCGACGCGGTTGCCCTGCGCGTCGAGCGGAAGGCCGAGCACGGTGGTTGCGAGCAGCAGCCCGACGCCCAGCGGCGGGACCCAGGAACCGATGATGATCACGCGGTCCCAGACTCGCCGCCAGCGTTCGGAGTCGACCTTGCCGCGGTACTCGAACGCGACGCCGCGCCCGATGAGCGCGATGAGGACGATCAGCAGCGGGAGGTACGCGCCGGAGAAAAGCGACGCGTACCAGCCGGGAAACGCCGCGAAGGTCGCCCCGGCCGCGACGATCAGCCAGACCTCGTTGCCGTCCCAGACCGGCCCGATCGTGTTGACGAGGACGCGCCGCTCGGTGTTCGTTTTCCCGAGGACCGGCAGCAGCATCCCGACGCCGAAGTCGAATCCTTCGAGGAAGAGATACCCCAGCCAGAACAGCGCGACGATCGCGAACCACAGCGTTTCGAGTGTCATCCCCGCTCACCTCGTCCGGCGACTGCCGGCGTCATCCGGTCGGCCACCGGGTTGTCCCCACGATGGCCCTGAGTTATCCACAACCCAGCGAGTTGTCCACAGATTCGCTGTGGGTAACCCGCGAGAGCCACGACCCGATTACGCTGGGTACGGGGCGTCCCCCCGGTGAGGGTGGGGGCTGCGTACGCGCGGGGAGGGGTTGGGGCAAGAGTTCGCGGCGGTTGGTGCGGCCGGGCGGTGTGAGCTGGGGTGGGGGCGCCCGGTACCGCGGGTGGGGACGTGAGGTGGTGCGTCGTTGCGGCGGGCAGGTTCGCCGTGGGAGCGGCTTGTCCGGCCGGGGCCGAGTCGAGTTTGCCCAGCGTCACGTTCATCTCCACCTCCGTCGTTTCCATCGCAGCAGCGGTCTCCCCCGGAGCGCCCAGGTTCTCGGTCCAGGCCAGTGGAGCGGGCCGCGCCCAGACCCGGCCCTCCGGGTCTTCTGGCGGCACCCCGGCCCGCTCCACCGGGTCAGTAGGCGAACGAAAGCGCCTGGTCATCGGAACCATCGGAGTCCTCGGAATCATCAGAACCGCCGGAATCAGAAGAGGCAGCGGGCGGCATCACCGCGTCCACCCCGCCCCGTACGTACTTGCGCATCAGGTACAGCTCCACCACACCCAGCACCGCGTACAGCACCGTCAGAGAGATCAGCGACGTCAGCACCTCGCCGACGGTCAGCTTCGAAACCGCCTGCGCGGTGAACATCCACATGCCCTCGACGCCGGTCGGATTGGGCGCGACCACGAACGGCTGCCGACCCATCTCAGTGAAGATCCAGCCAGCGCTGTTGCCGATGAACGGCGTCGCGATGCCGCCCAGCACCATCAGCGGGAACCAGCGTCCGCCGGGGATCCGGCCCCGCCGGGTGAGCCACAGGGCCAGCAGGCCGATGCCCGCCGAGATCGCGCCGAAACCGATCATGATCCGGAAGCCCCAGTACGTCACGGGCAGGCTGGGCACGTAGTCGATCGGCTTGCCCGCGAGCGAGCCGAGCGCCGGGTCGTTCGGGTAGTTCGTGCCGTATTTCGCCTGGTATTCCGAAACCAGGTTCTCCACGCCCTTGACCTCGGTCGAGAAGTCGTTGTGCGCCAGGAAGGACAGCAACGCGGGCACGTTGAACGTCTTGACGTCCTCGCAGTTGGCGTTCGCCACGTCGCCGATCGCGATGATCGAGAAGCTCGCCGGCTTTTCCGTGTGGCACAACGCTTCCGCCGACGCCATCTTCATCGGCTGCTGTTCGAACATCAGCTTGCCCTGCGCGTCGCCGGTGATCGCCAGCACCGCGAACGCCACCACGCCGACCCAGCCGCCGAGGCGCAGCGACGAGCGCCAGACGTCGCGGTGTTCGTCCGATTCCGCGGCGCGCTTTCGCCACAGGTGCCATCCGGCCACGCCGACCAGGAACGCCGCCGCCACCGAGAACGCGCCGGCCAGCGTGTGCGGGATCGCGGCGAGTGCGGTGTTGTTCGTCAGCACCGCGCCGATCGAGTTCATCGTCGGCTTGCCGTTCACGAACTCGACGCCCACCGGGTGCTGCATCCACGAGTTCGCGGCGAGAATGAAGTACGCCGAAGCCATCGTGGCCAGCGAAAACGCCCAGGCGCAGGCCAGGTGGATCTTCTTGGGCAGCCGGTCCCAGCCGAAGATCCACAGGCCGAGGAAGACCGACTCGACGAAGAACGCGAGGAGGCCTTCCATCGCGAGCGGCGCGCCGAACACGTCGCCGACGAACCGGGAGTAGGCGCTCCAGCTCATCCCGAACTGGAACTCCTGCACGATCCCGGTGACGACGCCCATGGCGAAGTTGACGAGCAGCAGCTTGCCCCAGAACTTCGTCATCTTGAGGTGCCGCGGCTTGCCGGTGCGCACCCATGCCGTCTGCATGGCCGCGACCAGCACCGAAAGTCCGATGGTCAGCGGGACCATCAGGAAGTGGTAGACGGTGGTGATGCCGAACTGCCACCGCGCGAGCTCTAGGACATCCACGGGTTCGATCCTCCGCGCGGACACCCGCGCCAGCCAGTTCAACACGTCCTGAACCAGCCGGGACCAACGTCCCGCCGACCTGCCGAAACCCCGCGCGGAGAAAGAGCGGAGCTACCCCCGATCAGGTGGCGGCTAGCGCGTCTCCTCCACGAGCCACGACAGGTACCGCGGGCTGCCGCCGACGATCGGCGTGACGACGACCTCGGGCAGGTCGTAGGGATGCCGCACGTTCAGGAACTCCTCCAGCGCGCCGGACCGGTCCGCGGCCGTCTTGCACTCGACCCGCCATTCGGCCGCCGTCTGCACCTCGCCCTCCCACCGGAAAACGCTGGTGATCGGCCCCACGATCTGGGCGCACGCGGCGAGCCGGGCCTCGATGGCGCTCGCGGCGATGGTGCGCGCGGCGGCCTCGGAGTCGACGGTGGTGATGACGACGACGTGGTCAGCAGACATGACCCGCACCGTACCGCAGCCGGAAAACAGAATTCGGCGCACCGAAAAAAATAATCCGGAGCACCGGCGGCCAGCATTCTGCCGACCTTATCAGGCAATTCGCGAAACCCATCAGCTTGCGGTTTTCTGAATCTCCCCTTTATCGTTGCAGTGAAAGGGGTGAGCACGAACCCATGTCTCCCGCATTGATCGCTCTGTTCAGCGCGTTCGGCCTGGTACTGGCCGTCGAGCTGCCGGACAAGACGCTCGTCGCGACCCTGGTGCTCACCACCCGTTTCCGCGCCTGGCCGGTATTCGCCGGAGTGTGCGTGGCGTTCGCCGTGCAATGCGTGATCGCGGTGGCTTTCGGCAGTCTGCTCACGCTCTTGCCGGAAACCCTTGTTTCGGTGCTGGTCGCCGCGATGTTCGGCGTCGGCGCGTTCCTGCTGCTGCGCGAGGGCTTCAGCGAGGGCAGCGAAGCGGGCGAGGACGCCTCCCGTTCCGGACCCGGGCCGGTTTCGTTCCTGCGCTCCGCGCTCACGTCGTTCGGCGTGCTCTTCGCCGCGGAGTGGGGCGACGCCTCGCAGCTGGCGACCGCCGGTCTCGTCGCCCGCCTCGGCAACCCGTTCGCGGTCGGGGTCGGCGCGTTCGTCGCGCTGGTGTCGGTCGCCGGGCTGGCGGTGTTCATCGGCTCCAAGATCCGCGACCGGATCCGGCCCAAGCTGATCCAGCGGGTCGCCGGGTTCGTGTTCGCCGGGTTCGCCGCGTTCGCGCTGGCCCAGCTGCTCTGGTAACCGCGGTTTCACAGGAACGCCAGGTAACCTCTTCGGAACCCCCGAACGAGGACCAGGTGAACCCCCGGTGACGCCATGGCCTCCGCCATGACCGCCGAGGAGCGCCCGTGCCGACCACCTCACGCGCCGCCGCGTCTCCGGTTTCGCCGGTCCACGGCAGGCTCGCGCTGGTCGGCATCGGGGCGGCCGTGCTCATCGCGACGGACCTGCACCTGCGGCTCTCCGCGCAAATCAGCCCGATCTGGCAGACGCTCTCGGAGTACGTCTACGGCAGGCTCGGCGACCACTCCGCCGCGCGGCTGTTCACCGTCATGTGCCTGGCCCTCGCGCTGGGTTCGCTGGCGTTGCTGGCCGGGCTCGTCAAGGCTCGCCGTTCGCCCGCGGTCGTCCTCCTGCTCGGCGTCTGGTGCGCCGGCCTCACGATCTGCGCGACGGTCCCCGTCGACCCCAACGGCGAAGCCCGTTCCTTCGACGGTCAGCTGCACAACGCCGCCGCGCTCACCGCGTTCCTCGCGCTCCCCACTGCCGCCTGGCTGCTGACCCGACGCGGCGGTCGCGCGTGCCCGTGGGAGCCGCGCCGCACGACCATCCGCTGGCTGGCCGCCGCGAGTTTCGCCAGCGTGGCGGTGGTGCTGGGCGGCTTCGTCTTCACCCTGATCACCGGACCCGCGCAGCAGGAAGTGACGCTCGGGCTGTTCGAGCGGCTGCTGTTCACGGTCGATCTGGCGCTGCTGCTGACGATGGTCCGCCCGCTCGTCGCCGCGTCCCGCCGCTAGGTCCGCAGCACCTCGGCCAGCTTCAAAGCCGCCGCTACCGCCAGCGGCCCGACCTCGTCCGAAGCCAACGGCTCCAGCGAAATCACCCCGACGCTCGCCCGCAGTCCAGGCACCCCGCGCACCGGCGCGGCGACCCCCGAAGCGCCCGCCTCGATCTCGCCCGTCGAAACGACCCACTTGTCAGTGCCGCCGGGCCGCAATGCCATCGCCCGCCCGGCCGCACCGGCAGCGAGCGCGTGGCTGCTGCCGACCCGGTAAGCCACGTGATAACTCGTCCACGACGGCTCGACCACCGCGACCGCCTGCGCGTGATCGCCCTGCGCGACCGTCAGATGCGCCGTAGCGCCGACCTTCTCGGCCAGCTCGCGCAACACCGGCCGCGCGGCCTCGCGCAGCTGTGGCAGCACCTGACCGGCCAGCCGCAGCACTCCGACCCCGAGCCGCACCTTCGTGCCGTCTCGCCAGATCAGGCCGCGTTCGGCCAGCGGGACCAGCAGCCGGTACACCGCCGCGCGGCTCGCACCGATGGTCACCGCGAGCTCGGAGATGGTCGCCGCCTGCTCGCCCGAATCGGCCACTGCCTGCAGCAGCGCCAGACCGCGGTCGAGGGTCAGCGACCCCTCCGTGCTCACAACAGCTCGAGCTCACCCAGGTCAGCCACCGGCTCGTCGAAGGACGCCGCCGCGTACGACCCGAAGAGCTCCCGCACCGCCTTGGCGGCCGGCTCCGGCAACGCGCGCGCCTCGTCGGCGAGGGCCTTGCCGTCGGTCGACTCCAGCGCTTCGCGGACGTCGCCGCCGGAAAGGCAGCGCGCCGACGCGACGAGCAGGTTCAGGAAGCCGTGATGCGTGAAGCCGGTCTCCGCGTCGACGTGCCGGACCGCGCGGTGCAGGCTGTTCGTCGCCTTGAACGACGCCCCCGGCGAGCCGCTGACCACGGACAGGAAGTCGGCGACCTCGTCGACGCTGGGGAAGTTCTCCCCCGCCTTGCCGCCGCAGCGGATCTTCGGCCAGCTGCCGTGCTCGATCACGTTGCGGACGCCGTCCAGCCAGCCGACGCCGCGGCGCGGTTCGACGACGCGGATGACGTCCTCGGGCACGAACTCCGAGACGCGTTCGAGCCACACCTCGTCGACGTCGGACGGGGCGGGCATCTCCACCATCCGCAGCGACAGCAGCTCGCTGCGCGATTCGACGATCGAGATCGCCTTCGGAACGCCGCCGAGCCCGGTGTCGATGATCAGCGACAGCGGCAGCGGCTCCTTGGGTTTGATCTTGATCAGCTCGGTGATCAGCTCGGGCAGCCGCGAGGCCTGGCACAGGAAAACCCCGAGTACCCCGGCGTGTTTCCCGCCGCGCGATGCGAAGTGCGCGCGAAGCGCCTCCGGCATCGCGACGTCCGCGGGCGGGAAGAGCGCCGAGTCGTCGACGAGCCGCGCGAACAGGGGAGGAATTCCACGGGGGCCGGGGGGCGTGAGTTCCACAGCGCTTGACACGACTGACACGCTAGTAGCGTACGGCAAGAGGACAAAATCGTTCGCTCAGCGGACGCGTTCCGAGGCCCTCTCGATGACGGATCAACCGGCCCCCCTCGACCGAATCCGCCCGGCCCCGCCGTTCTGTCGATCCCCTGACCAGCACTTTCCCGCCCCGTGGGTGATCTTCGCTCGCGCTCTTCCCTTGGCGCGGCAATTCAGGTTAGGCTCACCTAAGTAGGAGGTGAGCCGTGACCGAGGCACCCGTATCCGTGCGCCGCCCGCCCGCGCCGAACCCCGCCGAACGCGCCAAGACGATCGCGACCCGAGGCGGCCCGGCGACGATCATGCCGACCGTCGAAAGCGCCGGCTGCGAAGCCGAACGCGTCGAGCCAGTCCTGCATCACGTGCACCACAGCGGAAGCGTCAGCATTCTTCTGCCGGACGACCACCCGATGGTGTGCGCGTCCCGGCAGGCTCAACGCGGCGAGCTCGCCGTCATGGTCGAGCTCGCCGACCACGCCCCGGTGGCGCTGCGGGAACCGGTCCGCGGCCTGCTGTGGATCACCGGATGGCTCCGGCCGCTGACGGCGGTGTCGGCCCGCGCGCGTGCGGTGTCGATCGCCGAACAGCGGCCGGACCACCGGCTCCTCGACGTCGGCCACGGCCTCACGCTGCTCCGGCTGACCCCGGCGTCGCTGGTCCTGGCCGACGCGGAGGGCACGCATTCCCTGCGGCCGCACATGTTCAGCGCGGCCCCGCCGGACCCGTTCCACGACTACGAGGCCGACTGGCTGCGGCACCTGGAAAGCGACCATCCGGACGTGGTGGAACAGCTGGCCCGGCACCTGCCCGCGAACCTGCGCGGCGGGCGGATCCGCCCGCTCGGCCTCGACCGGTACGGCCTGCGCCTGCGCGTCGAATCGGCGGCGGGCGACCACGACGTCCGCCTGGCGTTCTCCCGGACTGTCGACAGCCCGCCGCAGCTGGCGGCGGAACTGCGGCGGCTGCTCGGCTGCCCGTTCCTCCGCCACCAGCACGGCGAAGCTTGACTGGTCGTGAAGGACTCCTTGAGGGAATCTGATTCCCTCAAGGAGTCCTTCACGGACCTCAGTCGTCCGCCAGCTCCGGAGGGAAGCCGCCGGTCGCGATCGGGCCCCAGCGTTCGATCGTGATCCGGATCAGGCTCTTGCCCTGTTTGCGCATCGCCTCGCGGTACTCGTCCCAGTTCGGGTGCTCGCCGGAGATGCTGCGGAAGTAGTCGACCAGCGGCTCGACCGAATCCGGCAGGTCGATCACCTCCGCGGTCCCGTCGACCTGCACCCACGGGCCGTTCCACTCATCCGACAGCACGCACACCGACACCTGGGAGTTGCGCCGGAGGTTCGCCGCCTTCGCGCGCTTCGGATACGTCGCGATGACGATCCGGCCCTCGTCGTCGACGCCGCACGTGTTCGGGGACAGCTGCGGCCGTCCGTCGGCGCGGGTGGTCACCAGGATCGCGTGGTGCCGCTGCTTGAGGAACGCGACCAGCTCGGCGCGCTCGACCTTCGTGTTGGTGGCGATAGTCCTCGGCATACCCCGACGGTAGCGTGCGTTCATGCGCACCACAGAGCGTTCCGGAGGGCCATCGGGCCTGCGATCGTGGCTCAATCCGGCACTTCCGGCGTTCCCGGCTCCGATCACCGACGCCCGCGAGCGGCGCGGCATCAAGATCGAGCTGGTCCTCGTCTTCGGCATCACCCTCGGGCTGTCCGGTGCGCGCAGTCTGCTGTCCCTTGTGGACTCTCTGCTGCGCCCGACCCCGTTGGCGCAGCAGCAAGTCCAGCTCAACGTCCCGCGCGCCGCCGCGAGCCTGCTGGACCTGCTCCAGCAGCTGCTGAGCGCCGCGCAGCTGATCGGCTGGGGCGGGCTCGGGCTGTACCTGCTGTGGCGGGCCGGGCTGAAACTGCGGGAAATCGGCCTGAGCCGCCGCATCCGCTCCGACGCGCTCGTCACCGTCGGAATCGCCGCGGTGATCGGCATTCCCGGGCTCGCGCTGTACTTCATCTCCTATCACCTCGGCTTCAGCCTCGCGGTGCAACCGTCCACTTTGGGCGACACCTGGTGGCGGCCGATCGCGCTGACGCTTTCGGCGTTCGGCAACGCTTTCGCCGAGGAAGTGCTCGTGATCGGCTACCTGCTCACGCGGCTGCGCCAGCTCGGCGTGCGCGAGAACGCGTCGCTGTTCGGCGCGGCGGTACTTCGCGGTTCCTACCACCTGTACCAAGGGTTCGGCGGGTTCGTCGGCAACCTCGTGATGGGGCTGGTGTTCGGCCGGGTGTGGCAGCGGACCAACCGGCTGTGGCCGCTCATCGCCGCGCATACTTTGTTCGATGTGGTGTCCTTCGTCGGCTATTCGTTGCTGAAAGGCCGTCTTTCCTGGCTCCCGTGATGCCCGCTCATTAGGCTCGCACTTCGTGAGCGAGACGAGCGAGATGACCGCACCTCCCAGGGTGGACAGCGAAGTCGGGCCGCTGCGGGCAGTCCTGTTGCACCGGCCGGGAAACGAGCTGAAACGGCTCACTCCCCGCAACAACGACAAGCTCCTTTTCGACTCCATCCCGTGGGTGAGCCGCGCGCAGCAGGAACACGACGCGTTCGCCGACGTCCTGCGCGGCCGCGGCGTCGAAGTGCTGCTGCTGGCCGACGTTCTCCGCACCGCACTGGAAGATCAGCGCGCGCACGCCGCCGGCGTCCACGCCGCGGTGGACGACCGGCGTCTCGGCAACGACCTCGCGGATTCGCTCAGGTCGCACCTGACGAGCGTCGACGCGCCCACGCTCGCCGAGGTCCTGATGGCGGGCATGACGTTCGAGGAGCTGCCCTCCGCCGAGGGCGCGTCGCTGGTGCGGATGATGCACAACCCGCGCGACTTCGCCGTCGACCCGTTGCCCAACCTGCTCTTCACCCGCGATTCGTCGGCGTGGGTCGGCGACCGCGTCGCGATCTCGTCGCTGACCATGCCCGCGCGGCGGCGGGAAACGGCGCTGCTCGACCTGATTTACGCCTACCATCCGCGATTCCGCCACGCCGCCCGCGCTTACGGCGCGCATTCCGCGCCGATCGAAGGCGGCGACGTGATGCTGCTGGCCCCCGGCGTCGTCGCGATCGGCGTCGGCGAACGCACGACGCCTGCTGGCGCCGAATCGCTCGCCCGTTCCGTATTCGCCGACGGACTCGCGCATACCGTCGTCGCGGTGCCGATCGAACAATCGCGCGCGACGATGCATCTCGACACCGTGTGCACGATGGTCGATGTCGACGCCGTCGTGATGTATCCGCTCGCGCGCGATTCCCTCACCGCGTTCACCATCAAGCCGACCGGCGACGGCGGCGTGAAAGTCGCCGGCCCGACGCCATTCCTCGAAGCCGCCGCGGAGGCGATGGAGATCGACCGGCTGCGGGTGATCGACACCGGCCTCGACCCGGTCACCGCGGAGCGCGAGCAGTGGGACGACGGCAACAACACGCTGGCCTTGGCCCCGGGCGTGGTCGTGGGGTACGAACGCAACGCGGAGACCAACGAACGGCTCACCGCGGCGGGCATCGAGGTGCTGCCGATCACCGGGTCCGAACTGGGCTCCGGGCGCGGCGGCCCGCGCTGCATGTCGTGCCCGGTGCGCCGTGATCCCCCGCCGAAGCGGCACTGACCCCCGGACGGGCGAAGTTAGCCTTTCCTTAATAAGGGCAAACATATTAAGGGAAGGCTAACCAAAATAAGTGTTTCCTTCTTGAGGAATGGTAACCCTAATAGGGTGGAGATCACCAGCCAAAAGTGGAAAACAATCGGACATTGACGTACCGTGATGGACATGGCCGCTACGAAGAAAGAACCGCGCTCTAAGTTCTACGAACTGCTGCAGGCGCAGATCCACAACGAGTTCAACGCCTCCCAGCAGTACATCGCGCTCGCGGTCTGGTTCGACAACGAGGACCTTCCGCAGCTCGCGAAGCACTTCTACAAGCAGTCCGTCGAGGAGCGCAATCACGCGATGGCGCTCGTCCAGTACATGCTCGACCGGGACCACCACGTCGAGATCCCCGGCACCGGCCAGGTCCGCAACGACTTCTCCGCCCCGCTCGAGCTGATCGAGCTCGCACTGGAGCAGGAGAAGGAGGTCGCCGCCGACATCTCCGCGCTCGCGAAGGCCGCCCGGGCCGAGGAGGACTACATCAGCGAGCAGTTCACCCAGTGGTTCCTCAAGGAGCAGGTCGAGGAGATCTCCCAGATGTCGACGCTGGTCACGGTCGCGCGCCGCGCGGGTGACAACGTCTACGAGATCGAGAAGTTCCTGCACCGCGAGGCCGTCGGCGACGCCGGCGCGGACGCCGGGATGCCCCCGGTCGCGGGTGGCGCGCTGTAACGCTCGAGCACGTCCGGAAGCCCGGTTGTCCCCATTGTGGACAACCGGGCTTCCCCCTGTGGATAACTTCAGCGCCGCTTGTAGTGCGCGATGAGGACGCCAGTGGTGGTCGCGACGCTCCCGGTGAGCGTGAACTCGGTCAGCGGCGCGGGTCCCTCGAACAGCCGCGCGCCCTTGCCGAGCGTCAGCGGATGGATCAGCAACGTGTAGGTGTCGACCAGTCCGGCGGCGTGCAGCGAGCGGACAAGCGAAACGCTGCCGATGATCGCGAGATCCTTGCCGGGCAAGGCTTTCAGCTCAGCCACAGTCTCCACCGCCGAGCCGCGCAGCAGCACCGAGTTCTGCCAGGCACCGGCGTTGTCGAGGGTGGTGGAGACGACGTACTTCGTGGCCGCGTTCAGGTGCGCGGTGAACACGTTCCCGTCCGTGCGCGGGCCCCACGCGGTGGCGAAGTCCTCCCAGGTGCGCCGGCCGAACACCATGTCCCCAGGCCGGTCCATGCCTTTCCCCATCTCGCGCGCCAGAACGTCGTCGCCGTAGCCGTTGCCCCAGCCGCCCAGGTCGAACCCGTCCTGGGTGTCCTCATCGCCGCGACCGGGGCCTTGCACGACGCCGTCAAGAGTGGTGCTCAGGATGACGCTGATCGAACGCATCGGGAATGTCCTTCCGCTTCCGCGGACCGCGAACCGGCCCGTCACCCGCTACACGAGCGGCGCGGGGCCAGATCGACATCGGCCTGGCGGAATTTTCAGCCGGCGCAGTCCTGCGTCTTCGCGCGGACCTCGATGGCCTGGACAGCCCCGTCCGAGTTCAGCGTGAAGTGATACGCGCCCTGGTCGCCGGTCGGCGACACGAGCGCGCTCCCCGACTCCGACGTGCCCGGATAGGTCGACGTGACCTGGTCCTTCGGCGTCCCGTCGCCCACGCCTTCCGGGGTGTGCGCGGCACCGTCGGGCTTCACCGCGACCACGCCGTTGTCCTGCGACACGACAGCTGTCGCGGCGGGAACGCCAGCGCCGCTGACGTCGTAGTACGTGCAGCCAGCCGACTCTTTGACCGCCGTGAGCGTCATGCCCTGGCCCGTGAGCTGCTGCTCGGTCATGCCGAGCTTCACCGCGCCGAGGCCGTCGGCGGTCACCAACGCTCCGGAAGCGGCCTTCGTCGGCGTCGTCTGCGGCGGTGCCGATTTCGTGTGGTGCGGATGCGCGGGCGGCACCGGCGGTTCGGCCGTACCGTGCTCAGACGATTCGACCGGCGCTTGCACCTGCGTCGATTCGGCGCTCGAAGACGGCTCGGGTACCGAAGAAGGCACCGTGGGCCGGGTCGACGCGACCTGCTGCGCGGCGAAGTCTGTTGCCGCTGGCGGCGTGCGCAACTGCAGCACCACCAGCCCGGCCGACGCGACCGCGAGCACGCACGCCGCCCCGGCCGCGGACGTCAGGACGCGCTGTCTGCGCCGCCGCCTGCGCGCGCCCGCCACGATGACCGACGCGGCGTCCTCGGTTGGTGCGACGGCCAGCCGGTCGTCGGCGAGGAGGGCGCGGAGGCGCTGTTCCAGATCCTCGGACTCGCTCACCCCGCGTCACCTCCTTCCTGGTTCTTCAGTTTCGCCCGCAAGGACGCGATGGCCTTGCTCGCTTGGCTTTTCACCGTCCCCTGGCTGATGTCCAGCGCCTTGGCGATTTCCACCTCGGACAGTCCTTCGTAGTACCGCAACACCATCACCGTGCGCTGCCGCGGCGGGAGGTCGCGCAGCGCCTGCCACAGCGGCTCGTGCTCGAACGGATCCTTCGGCGCGCTCGGGCTGGTCTCCGGCAGGTCCGCGACGAGGTTCTCCCGCCGCGTCCGGCGCCAGCGGCTGACGTGCGCGTTCGCCATCGAACGCCGCACGTAGGCCAGCGGGTCGCCGGTCTTCTGCTGCACGTACGACCAGCGTGCGCCCATCTTTTCGAGCACGGTCTGGACGAGGTCCGCGGCGTCGTGCGGGTTGCCGGTGAGCACGTGGCCGTAGCGAAGCAGGCCGGGCAGGGCCTCGCGCACGAAGTCGCCGAAGTCCGCGGTGGTGTTGACGGCTTCCGCCTGCGGCCCGGCCCACGGCGGATCTCCGCTCGCGAGGGGCAACGCGGCTGCTGTCACCGTATCGCCCCCTCCCCGGATGACCGCGTCGAGCGACGGTTCCTCGTCATCCCCACCACGCATGAGCGCCCCCCGGGGTTGTCCTGTCTCCGTCGCTACTTTCCGTAGCTGTGGACAACTGAGGTCAGCGCACGGAAAGCGACTCGGGCAGCTTCAAGGCACCGCCGGAGTCAGTGGGGAAATCGTGTACCGAGACCACAGCGTTTCGCGGGATCGGGCCGTAGATGTGCGGAAACTGGATTCCGCGCGGGTCCGGCGGGGCGCCGTCCTCCCAGCGGACGGGCGCGTCGACCAGCTTGGGGTCGATTTCCAGCAGCACCAGACCGGGCTGGCCGAGGAAAAGCGCGTTGGCGGGCAGCGCGACGGTGCCCGGGTCCGAGCAGTGGATGAATCCGGCGTCTTCGAGCGACGGCGCCCGGTATTCGCCGTCTTCGGGCACGGCGGCCCACTCGTCGCGGGTGCAGATGTGGAGGATCACGCTGTGATCGTCCCATCGACTTACCCACATGTGGACAACTCAGGTCGAGTTGTCCACATGTGGATATGTCAGCGGATGGTGAGCTGTCGCCCGATCAGACCGTCTCGGGCGCGCCGCTCGGTGGCGTTGAGCGGCTCGGAGTCGAGCGATTTGAGCGCCTCGTCCAGCCGGGCGCCGAGCTGGTCCTTGGGCTCGGCCCACTCCCGGGCGTGCGCCTCGGGGTCGAGGTCCCACACCGGGACGAGCAGGCCGTGCGCGCGGAACGAACCGGCGTAGCGGGTGCCCTCGCCGAGCCCGAGCGTGCCGGCCGCGGACAGCCGCGCAAGCGCTTGCAGCAGCAGGTTCTCCGGTTCCGGGCGGACCCAGCGCAGGTGCGCCTTCTCGCCGGCGAGCACCCAGTACGCGCCGGAGCCGAGCCGGTCGGTGGGCATGATCGCGGCGTTGGCGCGCTCGAGGGACACCGCGACGTCGCCGGTCGCGTCCGCGTCCTCGGGCAGCCACCAGGCGAAGTCGGTGTGGAGGTCGACCTGCAGCTCCGCACTCGGCACGAGCAGGTCCTGGAGCCGGTTGTGCTCGTCCGGGTCGGTGGGCGACGTCGTGTCCGGCACCGACAGCACGTCGCCCGGTTCGGCGTCGAGCAGCCAGCGAAGCGCGCGGCCGAGGTCGCGGCTGATGTCGGAAGACCGCGTCTGCACCTGGAGGCCAAGGAATCGCTCGCCGTCCGAACGCACGAACGCCGCGGCGGCCATGGGCAGCACCGTGCCGAGCGTGACGTCGCCGCCGTCGGCGAGCGTGAGCTTCGCCGTGGCCGACGGGACGAACTCGCGCAACGCGATCAGCTCCGGCTCCGCCGCCAGACCCTCGAACGGCTGCCCGACGAAGACGTCGCGCACCTTCGGCTTGCGGTCCGGCTTGGGACCCTTCTTACGCGCGCCTTTACCCATTTCAGCCTCCTTGGAACTCGGTGTCAGACGCTATCGAAGCGACCGGGTGCGCGGGCTCGCGGGTTAGAGTCTGCTCGTGTTCGACCCTCGCGATCCCGCCTTCCTCGCCGACCCGTATCCCGCCTTCGCCGCGCTGCGCGCCGAAGGCGAGGTGCACCGGCACGACGGCCTCGGCATCGCGATCACGGTTTCGCACGCCGCGTCCGCCGCTGTACTCCGGCACCGCGGACTCGGCCGAATCTGGACCGACGCACAGCCGCTGGAACGGTTCGCTTCGTTCAACCTGCTGCACCGCAACTCGTTGCTGGAGAACGAACCGCCCGCGCACACCCGCCTGCGCCGCGTTATCGCGGGCGAGTTCGGCCGGGGTCACGTACAGCGGCTGCGCCCGATGGTCGCGGAACTCGCGGAGTCCATGGTGGACACTCTGGCCGCGAAAATCGCCTCCGACGGCAGCGCGGACCTGCTGGAGCACTTGGCGCAACCGTTGCCGGTCGCGGTAATCGCGGAGCTGCTAGGCGTCCCGACCTCGGACGGCTCGCAGCTGGTGACGTGGAGCAACGCCATCGTGAAGATGTACGAATACGGCCTTTCCGAGGATGGCCGCGACGCTGCCGAGCAAGCCGCCGCCGATTTCGTGGCCTACCTGCGCGACGTCGTCGCCGACTCCCCGCGCGGGATCGTCCGTGACCTGACCGCGAGCGAACTGACCCCTGACGAGGTCGTCGCCACCGCCGTCCTGCTCCTGATGGCGGGCCACGAGGCGACGGTGAACGTGATCGGCAATGGGGTGACCGCGTTGTTGACCCACCGCACGGAATGGGAGCGACTTAGGTCCGACCCAACGTTGCTGGACTCAGCTGTGGAAGAACTGATCCGCTTCGACTCGCCGTTGCAGCTGTTCGAGCGCACGGCGACTGAGGAGGTGGAAATCGCTGGTCACCGGGTGGAGAAGGGCTCGAAGGTCGGGGCGTTGCTGGGTGCCGCGGCGCGCGATCCGAAGGTGTTCGATGCCCCGGACACCCTCGATGTGGGCCGATCGCCGAACGCCCACCTCGGGTTCGGGATGGGGATCCACTATTGCGTCGGGGCACCGCTGGCCCGGGTAGAAATCGCGGCGGCGTTGACGGCACTGACCAAGCGACTTCCGGAGTTGCGGCTGGCAGCGGTGCCGGAACGGCGACCGGAGTTCGTGATCCGGGGGCTGCGGAGTTTGCCGGTGACTGCCTGAACTGCTCCGGGTTCGGGTGGTGAGTGCTGGATAATCGGATGGCCGCGGGCCGGAATCCGCTTCCCGAGCAGCGCCGCTCACCACAAACCCGACCAGCACGCCTGCCGCCACAACGCGGTGCGCCCACCGAAGACACCTTCAGGTCGCACCGGCCAGCCGAGACCCGCTTCCCAGCAGCGCAGGCACGCGAACGGCCCGGCACACCAACTCAACGCGCCACCTCTTTCGTCGGGCTGGCACCGGCCGCCGAGTTCCCCGCCAGCGCAGCCACGCGAGCTGCGAACGGACCAGCACACCAACCCAACGCCACCCGCCACCTGTTTCGTCGGGCTGGCACCGGCCGCCAAGTTCCCCACCAGCGCACCCACGCGAGCCGCAAACGGCCCGGCACACCAACCCAACGCGCCACCCACCGCCACCTCTTTCCTCGAACAGGCACCGGCCGCCGAATTCCCTGCCAACGCAGTCACCGCAAACCCGCGAACAGGTCGTCCTCCAGTCCGGTGCCGATCTCGACGGGGCCGTTCGTGCGGGCCAGGTGGTAGTCCTCCCAGGGCCAGGCCTTTCGTTCGATCTCGCGCGAGTGCGCGAAAAACGGGTGCGCCGGATCCATCTGCGTGGCGTGCGCGCGCAACGCGGCATCCCGGGTCGCGAAGTGTTCTTCGCAGCGGATTCGGGTGGTCACGGTGAGCACGTCGGTCGGCGGGAGCTCTTCCAGGACCGGGCCCATCATCGACTCTTGGCCAGCGGCGAGGGTCGCCTCGTGCATGGCTTCGAACCAGGATCGGCTGAGGGTGGCCAGATAGTAGAGCTTGCGCGGGGCACCGTCGTCGGACTCGTCGAACGCGGCGGTCGTGACCTCGTGCGTGCGGATGTGGTCGGGGTGTGGATAACCGCCGGTTTCGTCGTAGGTGACCACTACCTGTGGACGGAATTCCCGCATCACGTCCAGCAGCGGTTTTGTCGCTTCAGCCAAGGGGATCTCGGCGAAGCTTCCGGCGGGAGAAGGTTCCGTCAGGCCTGAGTCCTCGTGCCCCAGGAACGTTTGGCGGATGCCGAGAACCCTTGCCGCATCAGCCATTTCTCGGCGGCGGATGGCGGGTAAGTCCCGTCGGACGTCTTCTCGGTTCAAGGTTGGGTTGAGTACATCGCCGCGTTCGCCGCCGGTGCAGGTGGCTACTAGGACGTCTACGCCTTCGCGTGCATAGCGGGCTAGGGTCGCGGCGCCTTTGCTTGATTCGTCATCGGGGTGGGCGTGCACGGCCAGGAGTCGCAGCGTCATGCGCGGGTTCCTTTCGGGAAGAAGAGAGCGGGGATAAAGCTCAGCAGGGAGAGGCCTAGTGCCCAGGTGAAAGTGGTACCGAAGGCGGCGGGACCTGGTGGTTGCGCATGCAGGACGGCTACCAAAAGCGCCGTGCCCAGCGAGCCGCCGATGCGGTTGACGACGTTGATCGCGCTCGCCGCTCGGGGGATTTGGCTGCGTTCCAGCGAGGTGTACAACATTGTCATGCCGGGGGTGGTCGTCGCGCCTAGGCCGAATCCGCGGATCAGCAGCGAAACTGTCAACAGGGTCGGGCTTGGGGAATCGCCGAGTTGGGTGAAGGCGATGGTGCCTAACAGAGACAGTGCGATGCCGGTGAGCATTACCGTTCGGGAGCCGAAGCGGTCCAAAAGCTTTCCGCCCGCGATGAGGACGACGGCGGAGCCTAGGGCCTGGGGCGCTAGCAGGAGTCCGGCGGCGAGGGCGGACGTGTGCTGGATTTGTTGGTAGTAAAGCGGAAGCAGCAACATCGAGCTGTACAGCGACGCGCCCAGCAAGAAGGTGCTCGCGCTCGCGACAGTGAAAGCCTTGTGCGCGAACAACTTCAGATCCAGCAGCGGCGCTGGAACACGACGGGCGTGCCAGGCGTAGGCGATGAGCAGCACGGCACCGGCGATGGCGAAGGTGGTGGAGCCTTCGCCTAGGCCGTAGCCGAGTGCGCCGAGTCCTGGCGGGAGCAACAGCAGGCCGCGGACGTCCAGTGGGTCGCGCGTGCCGGTCGGTTTCTCGCGCGGCAGCACTCGGACGGCGAGCAGCAAGGTGGCGACGCCGAACGGGACGATCCCGAAGAACAGCCAGCGCCAGCCAAGATCCTGGACGAGCGCGCCGCCGAGCATCGGGCCCAGCACGGGCGCGACGGTGGCGGGCAGCGTGACGACGCCGATCATCCGGCCCAGCCGAGGGCCGGCTGCCTGCGCGAAAATCGCCTGGCCGACCGGTTGCATGAGACCGCCGCCGAGGCCGTGCAGCACGCGGAACGCGATCAGCGCCGGCGCGGACCAGGCGAAACCGCACAGCACCGTGCCCACCGTGAACAGCCCGACGGCCACGATCCACACCGGGCGGCCGCCGAATCGGTCGGCGAGCCAGCCGGACAGCGGGATGGTGAGCGAGGCGGCCAGCAGGTACGCGCTCGCCACCCACTGCACGGTCGGCAGCGAACTGTCCAGGTCACGCGCCATCACGCCGATCCCGACCGACACGATCGTCGCGTCGAGGATCGACAGCACGGCGCCCAGGATCAGCACCCCGCCGAGCCTGCGAAGACCGGAATCGGAGACCGGAAGCCGCGTGGTCATCGAGTCAGGTCACCTCCTTCATTAGGTCGGACCTGAGATTAGGTCGAACCTAGCGAATGGGTCAAGCACAATTTTAGGTCGGACCTAGTACAGTGGCCGGGGTGAGCCTCAGGGAGCAGAAGAAGCTGGAGACCCGGCAGACGATCTCGGCGGTGGCGACGCGGCTGTTCATCCGGCGCGGGTTCGACCAGGTGACGATCGCCGAGGTCGCGGAGGCGGCACGCGTCGCCAAGATGACCGTGACGAATCACTTCAGCCGGAAGGAAGACCTGGTCTTCGACATCCGGACGGATTTCGTGGACTGGCCCGCGGACCTGGTCCGGGCCGATCCGGGGACGCCGGCGCTGGACGCCGTGCGGGACGGGTTCTTCGCGGAGCTGGACAAGACGAGCGCGCTGCTCGGGTTCGCGGACGTGTCCTTCGTGCGGATGGTGCGGCAAAGCGAACGCCTCACGTCCGCGCTCCGGGACATGCACGCCGACCGGGAAACCCAGCTCGTCGCCGCGCTGCTCGACCGGCATCCGGACCGCGAAATGCTGTCGCGGACGGCCGGGGCGCACCTCACGTCAGTGCTGCGCCTTCTTCTCGACGACGTCTGGCAGCTGACCTGGCAGGACGTCAAGCTGGACGACCTGGCGGAGCAGATCCGGAACTCGGCGGCGGTCGCGTTCGGCCAGCTGGAACCGGCGCTCGGCGACCTTTAACGCGCGGCGCCGACCGGCCGCGCGGTCCGCAGCTCCGGCTCCGGCGCGCCCTCGATCTTGAGCACGCGAAGGTCGCGCAGCCGTTCCGGGGCGATCGGCATCAGCAGATGCGAGAACCGCCGGATCACCAGCGCGGTGACGATCGCGAGCGCGGCCGCGGCGAGGTCGGTGAGCGCGACCAGCAGAACGCTGTCCGCCATCGCCTGCACGCCCGGCCGGATGCGCCAGATGATCGTGACGACCAGCAGCACCCAGTTCGCCAGCCACGTGCCCCACCAGCCGAGCACGAGCCGCGACGGCTTCGGCCGCGCGTCGCGGGGACGGCGGAGCACGGCGTGCTCCAGTTCGCTGACCACGGACAACGCGAGCGGCAGGTTCACGATCGGCACCAACACGCTCACGAGCACCTGCCAGACCGGCCGCGGCGGCGCTTCGCCGGCTTCGTCAGCGGCGGCTTGCCGGGCGACCAGCAGCCACCAGACCGAGAGTCCCGCTGGCAGCAGCGAAAAGATCGTGGTGAGCAGCCCGGCGAGCATCACGAAAGCGTCGGAGAACCCGACGACGCTGGTGTTCAGCGCGGAATCGCGGCTTTCGACCAGGAGCGCGTATCGCCAGATCTCCGCCACCGCCGCGATCACCGCGAGAACCGCGAACGTCCAGAGGATCGTCGTGAGGCTCCGCGCGAGCACCGGAATCCGGTCGATCGAGCGGACCTCGCCGGACGCGGTGCCAGGCACGTTCGTCGGACGGCGCCAGGTGAGATTCGGGAACCCCCATCGCGGCGGCACCGGATAGGACGGCGGCCCGGAGTAGGGCGTCGCGGGCACGGCGCGGCGGCGGCGGACGGCACTCGGCGGCGGGGAGGCGACCCAGCGCAGTTTGGCCGCTCGCTTCGGCGGGATCGGCTGCGACTGTTGCTGAGCCGGTCGGTGCACCGCGCCTTGCGGGGCGGCGGTGAACGGGCGCGCGTACGCCGGATGCTGCTGATACGCCTGCGCCGGGTACTGCGGATGCGCGGGGTACTGCGGCTGGTACGGATTGGCGAACTGCTGGCCGGGATGCGCGGGCCCGGCTGGCGGCTGCGCCCAGTGGCCGGGGTGCGGAGGCATTCCCGGCTGCGCGGCGCCGCCGGGATACGGCTGCGCGCCGGATTGCGGCGGCGGGCCCGGCTGGGCAAAGCCAGCGGGCTGCGCATTCGCACTGCCGGGCTGAGCGGGATACGACTGCGCGGAGCCAGTCGGCCCGGCACTCACGCCGCCGGGCTGAGCGGGATACGACACCGCGGGGCCAGCATTCACGCCACCAGGCTGAGCCGGATACGACTGCGCGGCGAACTGCTCGCGCCCACTCGGCCCCGCGTCCACGCCGCCGGTCTGGCCAGGCTGAGGCTGCGAAGCCGAGCCAGCCGACCCGGAACCAGGCCCATTCCCCCGCGGCGGTCCGGCATGACCCACGCCAGAACCAGGCTGCCCGTAAACCGCCCCCGGAGAGCCGCCAGCGTCAACCGGCGAACCGGAACCCGGCCGGAAACCGTCCCCAGCGTCCCCCTCGTCTCGGCCGAAGCCAGGAACGAACGACGCCGGATCCGAGGATTCCGGCGGCTCGGGAACAGACTGGGCAGGCATCCGTCAGAGAACCTCGGGTTCAGAGTCAGGGTTTTCGCTCACCATGCGGCGGCCTTCACGAGCCCAGGCTCCCATTCCGCCCGCGACGTTGACCGCGTCCCAGCCGCTGGCGTTCAGCCAGGCCGCGGCGCGCGCCGAGCGGCCGCCGGAGCGGCAGATGACGTAGACCGGGTTGTCCTCGGGGAATTCGGAGAGTTCGTTGACCCGCGCGGGCAGTTCGCCGAGCGGGATGTGCACCGCGGCGGGGGCGTGCCCGGCGGCCCACTCGTCGTCCTCGCGGACGTCGAGCAGTGCGACGTCCGCGGGAAGGTCGCGGACTTCAGCGGTCGGAATTTCAGCAGGGCTCACCACAGGTTCCATGCTCCCATGTCATGACGTTGTACGCGTGTGAGGAACGCTAACCGCTATCCCTTGCGGTGTCGTCCCCGGCTGGCGCGCAGCTTCTCGTCGGCCTGGCCGAAGCGGGCGACCGCGCGGTCGCGCATCAGGCCGAGCGGGTCGGGGGCGTGCAGGCGCAGCATGATGTCGTTCGCCAGTTCCGGGCGGCCGGACCGGGTCAGCCTGCTCACCACGTAGGTCGCCAGGAACGCCGCGGGCACCGAGATCAGCGCGGGCTGCACGGTGTACCACGGCATCTTGTCTCCGGTGTACTCGCACACGATGTTGTACGCCAGCGCGCCGAGCACCAGCCCGCCGCCGACGACCATCCCGGCCAGCGCGCCCGGCCAGCTGAGCTTGCGCCACCAGATGCCGAGCAGCAGCAGCGGGCTGAACGTGGACGCGGCGAGCGCGAACGTCATCCCGATCGACAGCGAGACGTCCTCGGTGCGGAAGATCAGCGTGAGCGCCATCGGGCACACCGCGACCAGCAGAGTCGCGACCCGGAAGTCCTTGACCCGGCCCGGCAGCAGGTCTGTCGACACCACCCCGGCCACGCTGACCAGCAGCCCCGAGCAACTCGACAGGAACGCCGCGAACGCGCCTGCAGCCGTCACTGCGGCGAGGATCTGTCCTGGCCAGCCTGGCAACACCGCAGTTGGCAACAGCAGCACGGCGGCGTCGGTGTTGCCGGTGAGCAGCAACTGTGGCACGTACATCCGCGAGAGCACGCCCAGCATCGTCGGGAACAGATAGAACAGCCCGAGCAGCAGCAACACGTGCACGGTCGTGCGGCGCGCGGCCTTGCCGTCGGGGTTGGTGTAGAAGCGGACCAGCACGTGCGGCAGGCCCATGGTGCCGAGGAACAGCGCGAAAATCAGCGAGTACGTCTGCAGCAGGTCGCTGATACCACTCGACGCCGGATGCAGCCACGCGTCGTTCGTCGTGGGCGCGTCGCTCACGATCGGCACCGGCGTGCCCGCGGCGAATTCCAGCTTCGTCCCCGAGGACACCTTGTGCGACACGAGCGGCGACCAGCGCGCCATCCCGGCCGCGGGACCGCCGTCGATGTGGCCGTGTGCGTAGAAGTACGTCTCGGTGGTGACCCTCACGGTCACGTCGGTTTGCACCGTCACCGTGGTTTCCGACGGGAACACCGGAGGCGCGGGCGCACCGAGCGCACGAAAGCCGCCCGGGCCGCCGCCGGAGAAGAAAACCATGCACAGCACGAAAGTCGGCACGGCGATCGCGAACAGCTTGAGCCAGTACTGGAACGCCTGCACCACGGTGATCGCGCGCATTCCGCCGGCCATCACGTTGACCGCGACCAGGACGATGACCACGAGCGCACCGACCCATGCCGGTACCGGAACGATCTGCGCCAGTGTCAAACCGGCGGCCTGCAACTGCGGGACCATGTAGAGGATCCCGATGAACACCGCGCCCGCGGTCGCGAACCGGCGCAGGCCGATCGAACCGAGCCGGGCCTCCACGAAGTCCGGCAGCGTGTACGCGCCGGACCGGCGCAGCGGCGCGGCGACGAACAGCATCAGCGCGAGATACCCGGCGGTGAAGCCGATCGGATACCAGGTCGCGTCGGCGCCCTGTTTGAGCACCATGCCCGCGACGCCGAGGAACGACGCCGCCGACAGGTATTCGCCGGAGATCGCCGCGGCGTTGCGGCTGGACCGCACCGTGCGTCGGGCGACGAGGAAATCGTGCGTGCTGGTGGCACCGCGCGACGAACGGTAGCCAAGGTAGAACGTCGCGAAGGCGACCAGCGCCAAGCCGGTCAACGTCCACGGGGTCAGCTGCACGGCGTGAATCCTCGCACGACCACACGGTTTAACGACGCGCCGCCACCAGGGCGCGCATCCCCCGCGCGGGTCAGTTCTCGATCATGTCGACGAAGTCGCGTTCATGCCGCTCGGCGAGCCGGTTGTACCAGAGGCCGACGGCGAAGAGGAACGGGAACGGAAGCAGGCCGAGCACGAGCCACGGGATCGGGATGCCGATCACGGTGAACCGTGCGACCGCCGGGAGGAAATAGAACAACGCGGGCAGCATCCCGAGCACGACCAGGACGAGCACGGCCAGCCACACCGACGTCCGCAGCTGCACCTTCACCAGGTCGCGGACCAGCAGTTTTCCCCAGCTGGTCTGTTCCTCCAGCTCGATCCGCCCGCGCATCCGCCCGGACGACTGCCGAGAATCGGCGAGCACCACGCGCTCCCGTTTCGGCCGTACGTGCGCGGGTTCGCTGGTGCGCGGAGCCGGTTCGGGAGCAGGCGGCACCGGTTCGACCACCGCGCGGTCCTCCGGCCGCACGCCCAGCGTCGGGTCCGGTTTGCGGACTCCGTTCTCGAGCCGGTGGTAAGGGTCTTCAGGCGAGGACATCGACGGCTAGCCGCCCCGGCCGGAACCGACGATGCGGTCCTTCAGCGCCCGGGTGTGCCGCCTGCTGACCGGCAGGACTTTCTCCTCGTTGCCGATCACGACCTGGTAGCCGCCCTGGCCCATCCGCATTTCGGTGATCAGCGGCAGCGCGACCAGGAACGACCGGTGGATCCGCACGAATCCGGCCTTCTCCCAGCGTTCCTCCAGCTGGGCGAGCGGGATCCGGACCAGGTGGCTGCCCTCGGTGGTGAACAGCCGCGCGTAGTCGCCCTGGGCCTCGACCCAGCGGACCGACGAACGCGGGATCAGCTTCGTGGTGCCGGCGAGTTCGACCGGGATGACCTCGTCGTCGTTCTTCACCGGCTCGGCGCCGCCCTGGCCCGCGGGCGGGCCCGCGACCGTGGCCAGCTTCTCGCGCACGCGCGCGACCGACCGGTCGAGCCGGTCCTGCTGGAACGGCTTCAGGACGTAGTCGACCGCGCCGAGGTCGAACGCGTTCACCGCTTCCTCGGCGTGCCCGGTGACGAACACCAGAACCGGCGACGGGTTCATCGCCGCGATCACGCGCGACATCTCCATCCCGGACAGGCCGGGCATGTCGATGTCGGCGAACACGGCGTCGACCGTCGGCAGGCCGGTTGCCCGCCGGGCAGC
Organism: Amycolatopsis sp. NPDC004079; assembly: GCF_040610415.1. Lineage (NCBI taxonomy): Bacteria > Bacillati > Actinomycetota > Actinomycetes > Pseudonocardiales > Pseudonocardiaceae > Amycolatopsis > Amycolatopsis sp. NPDC004079. Next base: position 49,547 of record NZ_JBEXMH010000062.1, read on the forward strand.
CAGTTCCGGGTCGTCGTGCGAGAACAGCCGCAGCGCGTCGGAGGCGTCCGAGGCCTGGAAAACGCGGTGGATGTGCGGGTTGTTCTGGAGTCCGTGGCTGAGTTCGTCCAGCCCGGCCAGCTCGTCGTCCACGGCAAGGACGATGAGTTTCCGGGTGTCGTCGTGAGCACTCACAGTGAGACGCATCCTGCCGATTGCGAGGTGCATTGTCCAGACCCCAGCCGAGAGAGCCGCTTGTGAGTGGCGTACCGGAGTCGCCGCTCACCAGCTGTCACAGCCCGAAACGCGACCAGGCCGCCTTCGTGGTGACCGCGTCCAGCAGCGCGCTCGCCGCCGCCGGAGCCCCGATCCCGAGCCGCGCGAGCAGCGGTTTCTTGGGCTCGGCCACGGAAATCTCCGCGCCGGGGTACCGCTTGTTGACGATCTCGCGCAGCGAACCGACTCCGTCCACCAGGCCGAGATCGACGGCTTTCTGCCCGAGCCAGACGTCCCCGGTGAACAGATCGGCGGAATCGGTCAGCCGGTCGCCGCGGCGTTCCTTGACCCATTCCACGAACAGTTCGTGCAGCTGGCTGTGCATGTTCTTCAGCCACTCGACGTCCTCGGGCTTCTCCGGGCTGAACGGGTCGAGCCGCGATTTGTTCGCTCCCGCGGTGTGCAGCCTGCGCTCGATGCCGAAGCGTTCGAGCAGCCCGGTAAACCCGAACCCGCCGCTGATGACGCCGATCGAACCGACCATGGACGTCCGGTGCGCGTAGATCTCGTCGGCCGCGCAGGCGAGCCAGTAGCCACCGGACGCGGCGACGTCCTCGGCGAACGCCAGGACAGGCACGCCCTTCTCGTCGGCCAGCTGCCGGATCCGCTCCGCGACGAGGCCGGACTGCGTCGGCGCGCCGCCGGGCGAGTTGATCTGCAGCGCGACGGCCTTGAGCCGGTCGTGCGCGAACGCCCTGGTGAGCGCGGATTCGACGGCGCCGAGGTTGATCGCGCCGCGGGCCAGCGGCGACGGCGTCGGCGTGATCACGCCGTGCAGCTTCACGACGGCGACCACGTCCTTGCGGTCCCCCCGGTCGCCGAGCACGGAAAGGCGGGAAGTCAGCTTGTCGGTCACGCTCATCTGCCCAGGCTAACCAGTTCAGTGCGCGGGCAGCATTCCCGAACGCGAGCCGTGCACTCCGTCGGGTTCCGGTTCGGGCTCGACCGGTGCGGGCGGCTGCTGCGGGACGTCGGCGGAGTAGTCCGGCATGTTCGGCCGCACGCCGAGCTTGAACTTCGGCACCCGCAACGCGACCTTCATCCCCGCACCCGGCGCGGTTTCGACGGTGAGCGCGTAATCCTCGCCGAACACTTGTCGCATCCGCTGGTTGATGTTGCCGAGCCCGACGTGCGCGCCAGTGCGGTGCGCGTTCCGCAGATCGGTGAGCTGCCGCGGATCCATGCCGATGCCGTCGTCCTCGACCGTGATCAGCGCTTCGTGCCCGTCGTCCCGCGCGATCACCGTGACGCAGCCGCCGCTCGGCTTGCTGGCCAGGCCGTGCTTGACGGCGTTTTCCACCAGCGGCTGGATGATCAGGAACGGCACCACGACGCTCAGCACCTCGGGCGCGATCTTCATCCGCACCTCGAGCCTGCCGCCGAAACGAGCGTTTTCGATAGTCAGGTACCGGTCGATGTTGCGCAGTTCCTCGGCGAGCGTGGTGTACATGCCGGACGTGCGGAACGAATAGCGAGTGAAGTCCGCGAAGTCCTGAAGCAGTTCGCGCGCTTCCTCCGGATCGGTGCGGATGAGCGCGGAGATCGTGTTGAGCGCGTTGTACACGAAGTGCGGCGAGATTTGCGCGCGCAGGGCTTTGATTTCCGCCTGCTGCAACTGATTGCGCGACTCTTCCAGCCGCGCGAGCTCGAACTGCGTGCAGACGAATTGCCCCACGGCTTCAGCCATCTGCACCAGCTTGCCGCGCGTACGCCCGACCACGATCAGCGTCGCCTCGGCCTCGCCCTCAACGAGAATGGGAACGATGGCGGCGGTCTTCATCTTGCAAGTGCCCCGGTGATTGCAGGGCATCTTGTTGTGATCAGCGACGGCGCGACGATGCTTGCGCAACGCGGTGCCAATGTCCTCGACGACGTCCAGATAGTGGTCGGTGGCCTCGCCCGCCCAGGACAGCAGGGTGCCTTCACTGTCCGTGATACCGACGGCGAGACAGTCGAGCACCTCGAGGAGCTCCGCCGTCATCCGGTTGGCGGCCTCCTCGTCGAGCCCCGCCCGGAGGTTGGGCGTGGCCTTGGACATCCGGTGGACGGCCTGCAAAACGGCGTCCTGGATGACGCCCTTGGGCCGGCGCGCCCGGAAGGCGAGGACCAGCACCAGGATCGCCAGGATGCAGACCAGGACCCACGGGACGACCAGCGCATAGGGGAAGTCGGACACGACGTCCATGCTCTGCGCTCGACCGACCGGGTGCAAGGTCTGCTTCCCACTTTCTGTCCAGTAGCGACGCCGAGAGTGGCCAAACCCTACCGTCACTCCCGGTGAGCGTGAGGATCTTGCGCCATTCGAGTGGTGGCGGTGGCCGTCGGTCGCCGAAGAGTGGAGTGAAGGGACCCTTCATGACTACGGATGGTTAGGGATGAGGGGTCCCTTCATTGCTTGCTAGTGCGGATGAGGGTTCTTGGGTTGGTGCCGCGCACTGGTGCCCGCTCGCGAGGCCAACTTGGTGAAGACCTGTTGGGGACTCGGCAGCGCACCGTGCGGGGGCTTCACGGTGCGTGGGAGGGGATTGATTTGCCCGCCCCCTGCTCACCCGCGCTTTCCCCGGCGAAACCGGCGGGCGGCTTCCCCCACCAGCCAGCCAGCGGAGTCGTGAGGGGACCCCTGAGGGACTCTGATTGCCCATGCCAGGAACTTAAACCGCGCGACCTCGGCCCACTGACCGTCCACAGAGGACGCAAAGGCCACCGGAATGCCCGATTTGCCGCCATGTGGCCCTGCCTGAAAGTCCGTGAAGGGCCCCTTGAGGGAATCTGATTCTCTCAAGGGGCCCTTCACGGACAGCGCGGCCCGAGAGGGGAACCTCGCGAAAGCCAAGGAGCCCTCCACGGCCACCCGCCAAGCCCCGCACCAACCCCCAAACCGCCGCAGACGCACCCACCCAACCAAGCACCCACACCACCCCCGCACCCCGATACGAAGCCAAAAATGCGGGCGGCGGGTGCTTGTCAAGGCATCTTTCCCGCCTTGACAAGCACCCGCCGCCCGTCATCACAAT
>NZ_JBEXMH010000063.1:0-48710 GCF_040610415.1 Amycolatopsis sp. NPDC004079
GTGCGGCTCGTGCGGTAACTGACCGACGACGCCCCGGGCGAGGTCCGTGAGGGGAACCCTGAGGGACTCTGATTCCCTCAGGGTTCCCCTCACGGACGGCAAATCCGCCCGCGGCAAGAGCTGCGGCGGCCAAGGCCACGCGACTCCGCCACGCATGGCGCTGCCGCCCCAGGTGCCCGGCTTTGGAAGCCAAGTTCGAGAGAGGGCCCCTCGCAGCACGGCCTCGTGAGTGGCAGTGCCGGTTCTAACCGGCATAAACACCCACGAGAACGCTAGTCCAGCGGACGCGCGCCGAGGTGGTCCGAGAGCAGCTTGCGCGCGATCTGCTCCGGGTCCTCCTCCGCGGGCGGCGGCGGAGGCGGCGGGACCGGGCTGGAGTCCTCGGAGTAGATGTCGTCGTCCTCGTCCGAGGGTTCGGGCGGGAGCGGGATGTCCGGCTCGCTCGTCGTGACGCGAGGGCGGCTCGGCGCTTCCGCTGCGGGCTTCGGCGGTGCCGGAGGCGCGGCAGCGGGCGCCGGAGCCTGCGCCGATGCGGACGGACGTGTGAACGACCGTTCCGGAGCCGGTGCCGCCGCTTGCTGCCGGGGAGCCTGCCGCGCCGGAGCGGCGGCCGGGGCCGCGCCGTGCACGCAGCGGACCTGCCAGTCGCCGCCGAGCACCTCGCTCAGCCCGGCCGCGATCTTGCTCGCGTTGCCCTGGTCGCTCAGCCGCCGGGCGAGCGGTTCGGACTTGTGCGTCAGCGTGACCGCGGAACCGTCGACCTCGGCGACCGCGGCCTGCGTGAGCATGGCTTCGAGCGCGCGACCGCCGGTGAACTTCCGCAGCGACGCCAGCAGTTGCGGCCACTTCTCGCGCACCTTGGCCGCGTCGATCCCGCCCGCCGCCGGGGCTTCCTCAGAGGCAGCCGGAGCGGGAGCTTCGGGAGCAGGCGCGGCAGCCGCCGGAGCAGGCGTTTCAACGGGAGCGGCCGGACGGCTGACCTCCGGCCGAGCCGGACGCGCGGGTTCCTCCGCGGCCGGACGAGCCGGAGCCTCCACAGCCGGAGGCGCGGCGGGAGCTTCCTGAGCCGGACGCTGCGAAGGCCGCTGGAACCGCGCCGGAGCCTCCGCCGGAGCAGCGGAAGCGGCCGGGGCGGACGCGGGACCGGCATTAGGCGCGGGAGCAGGAGCAGGACCAGGGGCGACAGCGGGACCAGCCGGAGCGGGCGCACCAGCCGGACGTCGCTCGAGCCGTTCGATCCGCGCCAGCAAGGCTTTCTCCGCCTCGGTGACCGACGGCAGCAGCATCCGCGCGCAAAGCAGCTCGAGCACGAGCCGCGGCGAGGTCGCGCCGCGCATCTCGAGAAGTCCACTGTGGACAATGTCGGCGTAGCGGGACAACGTGGCCGGGCCGAGCTTCTCGGCCTGCTCGGTCATCCGCTTCAGCTCGTCGTCCGGCGCGGCGACCAGGCCGCGTTCGGCCGCTTCCGGGACCGCGCGCATCAGCAGCAGGTCGCGCAGCCGGTCGAGGAGGTCGGTGGCGAAGCGGCGCGGGTCGTGTCCGGCGTCGGCGAGTTTCTCGACGGTGCCGAACACTTCGGACGGGTTGTCGTTCGCGAGCCCGTCGACCACCGCGTCGATCAGCGCGGTGTCCGTGACGCCCAGCAGCGACACCGCTCGCGGGTACGTGACGCCTTCCGGACCGGCTCCGGCAAGCAGCTGGTCCAGCACCGACTGGGTGTCGCGAGCAGAACCGCCGCCAGCGCGGATCACCAGCGGGTACACCGCCGGTTCGACCGTCGCGCCCTCGGCCGCGACGTTGCGCTCCAGCAGTTCCCGCATCGAGCTCGGCGGAATCAGCCGGAACGGATAGTGGTGCGTCCGCGAGCGGATGGTGGTGAGCACCTTGTCCGGCTCGGTGGTCGCGAAGATGAAGATGAGGTGCTCTGGCGGTTCCTCGACGATCTTCAGCAGGGCGTTGAAGCCCTGCGTCGTGACCATGTGCGCCTCGTCGATGATGAACACGCGGTAGCGCGATTCGGCGGGCGCGTAGAACGCCTTGTCCCGCAGTTCGCGGGCGTCGTCCACCCCGCCGTGGCTGGCCGCGTCGAGTTCGGTGACGTCGACGCTGCCGGGGCCTTCCGGCGCGAGCGCGCGGCACGAGTTGCACTCGCCGCACGGATCCGGGGTCGGGCCTTGGACGCAGTTGAGCGAGCGGGCCATGATCCGCGCGCTCGACGTCTTGCCGCAGCCGCGCGGCCCGGAGAACAGGTACGCGTGGTTGATGCGCCCGGCGGCCAGCGCCGTGCGCAGCGGTTCGGTCACATGCTCCTGGCCGACGACCTCGGCGAAGGTCGCCGGACGGTACTTCCGGTACAGCGCGAGAGCCACGTGCCCGAGACTACAGTGAGCACGGTGAGCCCCTCCCGTTCCGGTCGCGGCCGTGCGCCGAGCGGCCCGCGACCGGGCACTTACCCGGTGCGGTTCGGGACCGCCGAGCTGCTGCGCGACGCCGATCGGCCCAACGCGTGGATGCTTTCGGTGGACGGGGTGGCGCAGTCCTACGTCGATCTGGACGACCCGACGAATCTGGAGTTCGACTACGTGCGCCGGCTCGGCGATCTGGTCGACTTTCTTCCTCCTGGTCCGCTCGACGCGCTGCACGTCGGCGGCGCGGGCTGTTCCCTGCCGCGCTACGTCGCCGCGACGCGACCGGGCTCGCGGCAACTGGTGTTCGACGCCGACGAGCCGCTGATCGACTTGGTCCGCGAACAACTCGAGCTGCGCAGCGTCCCGAAGCTGCGGGTGCGGATCGAGGACGGCCGCGCGGGCGTGCGCAGCAGGCACGACTCGACGGCGGACTTGATCGTGATTGATGCCTTCGAACGCGCGACGCTGGCTGGCGGTTTAGCGACCGTCGAATTCGTGACGGACGTCGCCCGCGTGCTGCGGCCGGGCGCCACGATGCTGGCGAACATTTCCGACGGGCCTGGGTTGCGGTTCGCGCGCCGGTTCATCGCGACGCTGGCGGAGGTGTTTCCGCACGTCGTCCTGCTCGCCGAACCGAGCGTGCTGCGCGGGCGGCGTTTCGGCAATCTCGTGCTGGCGGCTTCGCGGCTTGAACTGCCGACGGCGGAGCTCACCCGGCGCGCGGCGTCCTCGCCGTATCCGGCGCGAGTGGTGCACGGCGATGAGCTGCGTCAGCTTCGGGGGAAGGCCGCATCGGTGTCCGACGCGGAAGAGTTGCCCTCGCCGACGCCACCAGACGATGTCCTCGGCCTGTTCTGAACCCGAGTTCAGGGCATAAAAAAAGCGGGTTCCCCCCGTACCCGCCAGAGCCCGCTTATCCTTGCTGCCTTCCGGCCCTGGGGAAGTTCACAGGGTGGACGCCACGGGGGGTCCCCGCAGACGACTATAGCGGACTCGGTTGCGGCGCCTCCGACCCCCGCGCCACCCCGGCCCCGACGAGGTCGAGCACCTCGCGCACCGACGCCGGGTCGCGGGCGTCGAACGGATGCACCGGGACGCCGTCGCGCACGGTCAGCGCCCAGCGCACGTCGTGCAGCGGCCGGGTGAGCAGGCCGTCGAAGCAGTTCACCCCGACCACGAACGGCAGCCGCAGCCCTTCGACCGCGTCGAGCACCGGGTAGGCGTCGGCGATCCGGCGCGGATCGACCACCACGAGCACGGCGTCCGCGCCCCGCACGAGGTCCGGCCAGCGGAACCAGAACCGGGCCTGCCCTGGCGCGCCGAACAGGTACCGCCGCCGCTCGCCCTCGCCGAGCCTGCCGAAGTCGAGCGCCGCGGTGGTCTCGCCGGCGTCGGTGCGCACCGGCGCGATCTCCGAAACGGCGTGCACCGCCGTCGTTTTCCCGGCTCCGGCCGGGCCAAGCACGAGGATCTTCACGGGTCAGGCGAACGCGGTGTTCTTCAACTCCTCGACCAGCGCGGGGGTAAGGACTTCGGACGCGCGGTTGGCGAACATCGCCATCTCGTAGGCGATCGTGCCGAGGCTGGCCTGCTTGTTGGCCAGCACGCCGAGCGAGCAGCCGATGCTGATGGTGCAGACCACCAGGTAGCCGCGTTCCAGTTCGACCACGACCTTGTCCGGATCGCCGAGGGGATGGCTTTCGGACACGCTCTGGGCCAGCGCGAGCATCGCCGAGCAGGTCGCCGCGAGCCGGTCGGCGTCCGCGCGGTCGAGGTCCTGCGACGCGGCGATCAGCAGCCCGTCCGCGGACACGGCGAGCGCTGCGATCGCGCCCGCGGTGTGCAGCGCGAAGCGGTTGACCAGCCAGTTGAAGTTCTGCGCGGCGGCGGGAACGGTCATGATCCTCCTTGATCGGCCTGCTGAGCGGTGACTTGCTGTGCTTTGGCGACGCCGTCGGAAAACGAGTCGAAGGTGGCCCGCTCGGCGGCGGGATCGCGCAATTCGCGGCGCGGCAACGGGGTGCGGACGATCTGCGGCAGTTTGAGACCGGGGGCCAGCTGGGCACCGGGGACGCGGCGGTAGACGCCGTCGCGGGATTCCGGTGCCACCACGGTGAACTGGTGCGTCGGGGACGGGTCCGTGACGTCCTTCGCTTCCGAAGTATCCTTTTCGGACTCTTCAGTTTCTTCGGGCTCTTCGGGCTCTTCGGGGAGTTCCAGCGTTCCGGCGCGCGAGGCGAATTCCGGCTCCGCCTCCGGCCATTCCGGTGTCCCGGCCTGCTCCGGCTCTTCAGGTTCGGGTTCCGGCGGGTCGATGAACCACCGGAACCCGGCCGGAGTCGGCGCGGACAGCGCGGCGATCGCGGGCGCGGGCAGCAGCACCGGCCGCGGGTCGGGGACCTGCCCCGGCTCGAAAAGCCCTGGCCCGCGACGGAAATCGACGTCGCGGGTGAACAGCGCCTGCGGCACCGAGACCCGGGCCGTCACGCCACCGTCCGGAGTGGACTCCAGTTCGACGCGCAGCGAATGCCGCTGGGCGAGCCGCCCGACCACGGCCAGGCCGAGCTGCTGTCCGGACGCCGCGTCGACCGGTTCGGCGAGCCGCCGGTTCTCCTGCGCCAGCCGTTCCGCGGACAGCCCGACGCCGTGATCGGCGATGCGCACCAGCAGATCGCCGGACGGCTGGAACTCGGTCGAGATCTCGACCGCGGATTCCGGCGGCGAGAACGCGGCGGCGTTTTCCAGCAACTCGGCGAACAGCAGCACCAGGTCGATCCCCAGCGACGGCGCGAGCAGCGCCTCCGCCAGTTCGTCGAGCCGGATCCGGGACTCGTCGTCGATTTCCGCGGCGGCCGAACGCAGCGCGGTGGCCAGTTCGATCGGACCGCCGACCCGGGTTTCGTCGCGATTGCCGGTCACCACAAGCAGATCGTCGGCAGTGCGGCGCAGCCGGAGCGCGGCGTGTTCCACGCGATGCAGCCCGGCGAGCAACACCGGATCGTCGGCGCTGCGCGTCAATTCCTCGACCACCGTGCGCTGGCCCGCGACCAGGTTCTGCGTGCGCTTGGCCGCTCCGACGAGCAGCTGGACCCCGGCGCGGCGCGCGTTCGCCTGCTCGGTGACCGCGTCCGCCGCGGAACCGCGGAGCCGGTTGAACGCGGCGGCCAGCTCGGCCAATTCGCCGCCGGTGCCGGCTTCGAGAGCGGGCAGCAACGGTTGCGGCGGACCCGATCCCGGCTCGGCGACCTGAACCAATTCAGCGGCGGCGAGATCGGCAGTCGAGCGGGCTTGGCCGCTCAGCCGGCGCAGCGGCCTGGCGACGGATCGCGCGGCCAGCACGGACAATGCGGCAACGAGTCCGAAAAGGACAATCGCGGCGCCGCCGACGAGGAACGCCGTCCGGGTCGCGCTGGACGACTCCGCGGCGGCCGCGTCGGCGATCGCCCCGGAAAGCCGGGCCTCCACCGCGCCGCGCTGATCGGCGAGTTGAGTACCGGCAGTGACCACATCGGACACAAACTGCCGGTCTTGCCTCGGCGCGGCGGCCAGCCGGTCGAACTGTTGAGCCGTCGCCCCGGTCTCGACCGCGGCGAGCCGCGCCGCGTCCTGGCTCCCGGCCAGCCGGGCGAACTGTTCTCCGTAGACGGCAGCGCGCTGACCTGCGCGATCAGCTCCAGCGGACGCGATCAGCGCGGTCGCCCGGGCCGCTCGCTGCTCGTCCGCGCGCAGGAGTGCGTCGAGGACGTTGAGCCGCCGGGCACCGGCGCCGTCCGAAGTGGCCAGTCCCAGCGCGTCGATCACGCCGACGGACATGGAATCGTAGCCAGACGCCGCATCAGCTACGGAAACCTGACGGTTGAGCACGTTCTGCCGCAGTTTCGACAGTGCTCCGCCCGGGCTGACCAGGCTTTCCGCGACGCCGTGCGCAGCGCTGTCCACCGCCTGCCGCTGCCGGACGAGCGCCGTATCGGTGGCCGACGGGTCAGCGACAAAAGCGGCCGTGAGCAGGCTTTCCCGCTGCAACTGTCCGATCAGGCCGCCCGCCCGCTGCGCCCGGGCCGCGGTGTCCGAAGTGGTCGCGGCCGTCGACGCGGCGGTGACCTGGGCAAAGACGAGCGGAACCGCCGCCGCTACGACCAGGACCAGCGGCGCTACGACCACCACGGTCACTCGCGCTTGCACAGTGCGGAGTCCGAGGCGGTCGAGGAGCCGCGCAGCGGATTCGTGCGACCGGGCCGAGCCGTCGCGCATCCACGTCACCTTCCGTTCCCGAGGAGTCCCGACGAGACCGAGGCGTGGAGTGCACCGAACGGGGACACCCGCAGGAAGCTACTACTCTCAGTAGTACTCGTCGCGGTACGCACATGGTCGGACACCCCACGTCTGCGCAGAGCTTAGCGAGATCCGCAAGATCTAGACAATGCCCTCTTGTACCGTGTCGCGCCCTGACACGCTGGGGTTTTCCCGGCGAGCGGCACGCACGGGAGCATGCGCGAGAGGAGAATGGCCAAGATGCGCACCGCACCTGTCGCCGCCGACGTCGCCGCAGCCCACCTCCGCCTCCGACCACACGTCCGGTGGACGCCGCTGTTACGCACCGAAATCGACGGTCGTCCGCTCGTCCTCAAGCTCGAGCACCTGCAGCGGTCCGGTTCGTTCAAGCTGCGCGGCGCGGTGAACGCCCTGCTCAGCGGTCCTAAGCCGAAGCGAGTGGTCACGGCGTCGGGCGGCAACCACGGCCTCGGAGTCGCCACCGCCGCGCAGGCGCTGGGCATTCCCGCCGTCGTCTACGTGCCGGAGTCCGTGCCCGACGCGAAGGCCGCCGGCATCGAAGCGGCGGGCGCGAAGCTCATCCGGCATGGCACGGCCTACGCCGAAGCCGCGGCAGCCGCGCTGGCGGTCGCCGAGGAACCCGGCACCCGCTACCTGCACGCGTACGACGACGCCGACGTGATCGCTGGCCAAGGAACCGCGACCGCGGAGATCGTGGCCGACGCTCCGGACGTCGACGCCATCGCCGTCGCAGTGGGCGGCGGCGGGTTGGCGTCCGGCGCGACGCTGGCGTCCGGCGGCCGTCAGGTGTTCGCGGTGGAGCCGGAGCGCTGCCAGGCACTGCACGCCGCCCTCGCCGCGGGCGAGCCGGTGGACGTCACCATCGACTCAGTCGCCGCCTCCGCGCTCGGCGCGACTCGCGTCGGCGAGTTGGCGTTCGGCATCCTCGACTCGCCGTCCGTCACGTCCGTACTGGTGTCCGACGCCGAGATCCTCGCCGCGCGCGACCTGCTGTGGCGCGACTTCCGGCTCGTCGTCGAACCCGCCGCCGCGGCTCCGCTGGCCGCCTGGCTCGCCGGGCGCATCCCGGCCGAGCTGCCGTGTTTTGTCTTGTGCGGAGCCAATATCTCGGTCAGCTTTGAGTGAGGTCGTACACCTTCGCGCCGCCGACCGAGGTGGCGTGGAAATGCTGCTCGACCCAGGTCGTGATCTTCCCCGAGGTGCCGCGGCTGCCGCCAGGGCCGCCGCGGCCGCCCCGCGCGGAGACGACGAAGTAGTGGATGTCGCCGCTCGCCACGTACTGCTGGAATTGCGCGAGCGTCGGCGCGGGGTCGCTGCCGCTGAAGCCGCCGACCGCGAGCACCGGTTTGCCGCTGTTCAACGCCAGCCCGGCGGCCTGCATCGCACCGGTTTCCGCGGCGGCCCACTTCGTCGTCGTGGTCTCCAGCAGCCGATTCAGCTCCACATTGGACTGTTGCGGTCCGCCGAAACCGGTGCGGCCCTTGTGCTGGCTTTGCGGCCCGGACGCCGGACTTCCGCCGGTGTGCGCCGTCGACGCGGTGGCCACGGTGAAAGACGCCATCCCCAGCAACGCAGCCACGATCGCCAGCCCTGCGACGACTCGCCGAGCAGTCCCGATCAGCAACGCGACCATGCCTAGGACGCCGAGCACCAGCACGGTGTACCGCACCCACGGCTGCCAGTTCGGCGTCCGGTGCAGCAGCACAAAACTCCACGCGACTGTCGCTGCCAGCATCACCGCAAGCACCACCCGCGGTGCCAGGTAAGCGCGACCGCGCCACAGTTCAGTCGTGGAAATCGCTACGGTGGCGGCGATTCCCGGCGCGAGCGCAACCGTGTAATACGGGTGGATGATCCCGCTCATGTAGCTGAACACGAGCGTGCTGATCACCGTCCAGGCACCCCACAGCAGCAACGCCGCCCGCGTGCGATCAGTGCGTGGCGCTCGCCGGGTGAACCACAACCCGGCCACCAGACCGATCAACGCCGCGGGCAACAGCCAGGACGCCTCGCCGCCGAATTGCTGAGTGAACAAGCGAGTCAAGCCCGCTTGGCCGACAAAGCCATGCTCAGCGCCGGGAAACTCCGGCAATTTCGGTTTCGCGTCCCCGCCGTGCGACTGCCCGAAAATCCGGCCGAGTCCGTTGTACCCGAAGGCCAGTTCCAGCACGCTGTTGTTCGTCGAGCCGCTGATGTACGGCCGATCGGCCACCGGCCACAACGCCACCGCGAGCACCCACCAGCCCGCGGAAACCACCACCGCACCGGCAGCGGCGAGCAGTTGCCACACTCGCCGTCCCATCGACGTCGGCGCAGCCACCGCGTACGCGAGCACGAAGGCGGGCAACACCAGGAACGCCTGAAGCATCTTGTCGAGGAATCCGAAACCGATCGCAACGCCCGCCAGCAGCAACCACTTCGTGCTCGCCTTTTCCAGCGCCCGCACCAGGAAATAGCCACCAGCGACGAGGAGCAGCACGAGGAACGCGTCCGGATTGTTGAACCGGAACATCAAGGCGGCCACCGGAGTGAGCGCGAGCAACGACCCCGCCAGCAGCCCCGCCACGGGACCGGAAAGCCGCCGCACCGCCAGATACAGCAGGCCCACCGAGCCCACGCCCGCCAGCGCGTCCGGCACCAGCATGCTCCAGCTGGAGAATCCGAAGATCCGCCCGGACAATCCCATCATCCACAGGGAGAGCGGCGGTTTGTCGACGGTGACCACGTTGCCCGGATCAAGCGAGCCGAAGAACCACGCTTTCCAGTCCCACGTGCCCGCTTGCACCGCCATCGCGTAGAAGTCGTTGCCCCAGCCGGAAATCGCGACATTGGTGAGATACAGCGCGGCAGTGCCGAGCAGCAACACCGCGACCGCGGGGCGAACCTAGCGTGGCGTGCCCACCATGGCGGGCGCGTCGACAGTCGTCATGCCCGCGATTCTCACGGTCCGGGCTGTGCGCGGGCTGTGAATCGCTCACGAGGCAGTGTTGCCACCGTCACGCAATTGCGGGAAAGAAGCGACGAATTCGGTCCGTCCCGGTCCGCTGGTGACCATCACCCGCCCGGAATGCGCGGCCACGACCGCGGCGACAATCGCCAGGCCCAGCCCAGTACTCCCGGCAGCGCGCGAACGGGAATTGTCGCCGCGGGCGAACCGCTCGAATACCTCGGGCAGGATGTCCGGCGGAATTCCCGGCCCATCGTCCACAACGGACAAAGTGGCCCATCCGTCTCGTGTGGACAGTGCGGTCGTCACCGTGGTGCCCGCGGGCGTGTGCGTACGGGCATTGCCGAGGAGGTTCAGCACCACCTGGTGCAGTTGCCCGGAATCGCCCAGCACCGCGATGGGTTCGCCGGGGAGTTCCAGCAGCCACTTGTGTTCCGGTCCGGCGACGTGCGAATCGGCGACCGCGTCCGCGACCAGGCGGGACAAATCGACCGGCTGGTGCACCACCGGACGTCCGGAGTCGAGCCGGGCGAGCAGCAGCAGATCTTCCACGAGCGTCGTCATCCGCGCCGATTCGGATTCCACCCGGCTCATCGCGAACGCGATGTCCGGCGGCACCTGTTCGCCGCTGCGCCGGGTCAATTCCGCGTACCCGCGAATCGCGGCGAGCGGCGTGCGCAATTCGTGGCTCGCGTCCGCGACGAACTGCCGCACCCGGCTTTCGCTGGCTTGGCGGGCGGCGAGCGCCTCGGCGATATGGCCCAGCATCCGGTTGATCGCCGAACCGACCTTGCCGACCTCGGTTCGCGGGTCAGTGTCCACTTCGGGCACTCGCTCGGACAGCGCGACCTCGCCGCGGTCCAGCGGCAGTTCGGAAACCCGGGAAGCGGTGGCGGCGAGCCGGTCCAGCGGAGCCATCGTGCGCCGGATCGTGACCGCGCCGGCGAACCCGGCGACGAGAATGCCGCCGAGCGCGACGCCGCCGAAGATGAACCCCAACCGCCACAACGTTTCCGTGACCCGAGTCATCGGCAACCCGATCACGGTGAACTCGCCGCGCGGCGAATACGTCGAGACCACGCGGTATTTCCCGAGATTCCCGGGAAGCTCGACTGTACGGCGCTGGCCGTTCGGCGCGAGCACGAGCAAAACCCGTTCCTGCTCCGTCGTCAGCTGAACGAGGCCGAGCGGGCCGATCACCTGCCCGTTCACGTTTCCGTCGTGCACGGTCAGGCTGAGCGTCCCCTCGGGCTGGCCGAGCACGCGCAGCGGATCCGGCGGCACCTTGCCGGTGCCGTTGATGGGCGGCCGCGGCACGCCGTGCCGGAACCCGCGATCGCTCGCCGCCGCCAGCTGTACGTCGAGCTGCCCGACGAGAAAACTGTTCAACGCGAGTTCGGTGACCACGCCGACCACGACGCAGACCAGCGCGAGCAGCGCCGCCAGCTGCATGATCAGCCGGCGGCGCAACGACCACGGACGGCGGCGCTCAGCCCGCGGCGGGTTTGAGGACATACCCGGCGCCGCGCATGGTGTGGATCATCGGTTCCCGATCGGCGTCGATTTTCTTGCGGAGGTAGGAAATGTACAGCTCGACGATATTGGCCTGGCCGCCGAAATCGTAGCTCCACACGCGGTCGAGGATCTGCGCCTTCGACAGCACCCGGCGCGGGTTGCGCATCAGGTAGCGCAGCAATTCGAACTCGGTCGCGGTGAGCGGCACCAGGTCGCCGCCGCGGTGCACCTCGCGGCTGTCCTCGTCCAGCGTCAAATCGCCGACCACGAGCTGCGACCCGGTCGACCCGGAAACGCCGCCCGCCCGGCGCAGCAGCGCGCGCAGCCGCAACGCCACCTCTTCGAGGCTGAACGGCTTGGTCACGTAGTCGTCGCCGCCCGCGGTGAGCCCGGCGATCCGATCCTCCACCGCGTCTTTCGCGGTAAGGAAAAGAACGGGCAGATAAGGCGTTTCGGCGCGCATCCGGCGCAGCACCTCGAGCCCGTCGAAATCGGGCAGCATCACGTCGAGCACCACGGCGTCCGGCCGGAAATCGCGGCCGACGCGCACCGCCTCGGCTCCGGTGCCCGCGCTGCGCACCTCCCAGCCCTCCATCCGCAGGGCCATCGACACGAGTTCGGCCAGCGTCGATTCGTCGTCGACGACCAGCACACGGACCGGGCTGCCGTCCGCGCGGCGCAGTTCGGCCTTGCCCCGGCCGGCAGATGCGGCGTTCACACTGCTCATGGTGCCATCTTCGGGGCCAGCCTTCAGGTCGAGCTGTGCCCCGGCTGTGCGTTTCCTGTGCGGTGTTCCCCCGCATGGGCGCACAGGTGTCCCCCACGTCCGGCACAGCTTCCGCACAGCGGCCGCCCCGACGCTCGGGAAGAACCAGCTCGAACGTTCCGGAGGAGACCATGACGACCGATCCAGCACAGGGCGCGACCTGGGGAGAGCAGCCTGCTCCCGCATCCGGCGGCAGCGGCCCGGGGAAAGCGTGGTCGGGCCGGAAGACCGCGATCGCCGCGGGCGTCGCGGTCGTGATCGCGGTGGGCGGCGGACTGGCGATCTGGGCGGGCACCAGCGGCACCAACGCGACCGCGCAGCAAGGTCAGGGTCCCGGCGGCTTCGGCGGCCCGGGAGGACCCGGCGGACAGGGCGGTTTCGCCGGTCGCGGAGGCATGGGCGGAATGGCCGCGCTGCGGGACGCGCTGCACGGCGACTTCGTGGTGGCCGATCCCGCTGGCGGGTACGTGACCGAACGCCTGCAGACCGGGACGATCACCGAACTCAGCGCCACCTCGGTGACCCTGACGAGCAAGGACGGCTACAAGCAGAGCTACACGCTCGATTCGTCGACCAGCAAAACCGGTTCGCCCAAGTCCGGCGACAACGTCACGGTGGTCGCGAAGGTCCAAGGCGCCACGGCCACCGCGACCTCGCTCGGCGAAGCCCAGCAGTTCGGCAACGGGCAGCCTCGCCGCCGCGGTTAGTCGCTCGAAGGGAACCTTGAGAGACTTCCTCGAGGTTCCCTTCCGAGCGAGGAGGCTGTCGTGAAGCGGTGGATCACGCTGGCGTGCGGTGTGGTGCTGGTGCTCGTCGGCGCGGTGTGGGTGCTGCAGGGCGTCGGCGTGCTGACCGGCAGCTTCATGACCGGCCAGAAGCTGTGGTTCCTGATCGGGCTGGTCGCGTTCCTGGTCGGCGTGGTCCTCGTCGCGGCCACCACGTTCCGGAAACGCACGCACTGACTCACCGGGTGAAGACCTCGAACACCGGGTAGCCCGGCGCGATCTCCCGCAGCTTCTCTTCCGGAGCCTTCGCGTTCACGCCGTCGAAGAACGCGCCGACCTCGAACGCCCAGCGCTTGAGGTACGAGCGCAGGATGACGGGCTTCTCCTCGTTCGCCAGCTCGCGGTAGGTGAAGGTCTCGGTGCGGCGCCCGACGGTCAGCTGGCCCTCGCCCGCGGCGCGGAGGTTCCGCACCCACTGCGTTTCGCCGCGCGCGGCCACCAGGTACTGCTTGCCCTCGAACGGCAGCAGGTTCACCGGCACCTCGCGCAGTTCGCCGGACTTGCGGCCGCGGACGCCCAGCACCCGGCTGCCCCACACGCTGAGGCCGAGTTTGGTGAGCCCGCGGACCATGCCGTTGAACGTCGCCATCGTCTTGCTCGGTTCGAGGTAGCGGGTGCTGGTCATGGGGTCCTCCTCGGTTTGCGAGAGCGGTGCTCTCTGTTGTGAACAGTGAACACCGTCGAACTGTCGCCTGTCAAGAGCAGTGCTCTCGATTTTGCACAGCGCTCTCAACCGAGGCACACTGATCGCATGACTGCCGCACCCCGGACCGCCCGCGAACGGGTCCGCGCCGAGCTGACCCGCGAGATCAAGGACGAGGCCCGCCGCCAGCTGGCCGAGGTCGGCGCGCTCGGGCTTTCCCTGCGCGCGGTCGCCCGTGAGCTCGGGATGGTCTCCTCAGCGCTGTACCGGTACTTCCCGAGCCGAGATCACCTGCTCACCGCACTGATCGTCGACGCGTACAACGCCGTCGGCGAGGCCGCCGAACAGGCCGATCCGCACACCGGCGACCCGCGCACGCGCTGGCGGGCCATCTGGCGCGCGACCCGCGATTGGGCCCGCGCGAACCCGCACGAGTACGCGCTCATCTACGGCTCGCCGATCCCCGGCTACCAAGCTCCGCAGGACACCGTCGGACCCGCCGGACGAGTGGCGTTCGCACTGGTCGCCGTGCTGCGCGACGCACATCCGCACGAGCCGGCGGTCACCGCGCCGATGTCGGAAGAGCTGCGCGCGCAGGCCGATCAGCTCACCCAAATCCTGGAGATCGACGCCCCCGCCGAGGTCGTCATGCGTGCCATCGGCGCCTGGACGCAGCTGTTCGGCGCGCTCAACTTCGAGCTGTTCGGCCAGTACGTCGGCAGTGTCGACCCCGCCGACGCGTACTTCGAGCACCTCATCGGGCAGATGGCGGACTTCGTCGGTCTGTAGTCCGGGGTAAGTTCGCCGTGGCGCTAGAGCGAAAGGCGGGTTCGACGTGACGGGATGGGCCGGACGGGTCGGCAGGATCCGGGTGATCGGCACCGGCGTGATGGGACGAGGCATCGTCCAGCTCGCCGCGACCGGCGGAGCCACCGTGGAACTCGCGGACGCGGCACCGGACGCGGTGAACGCGGCGATCGAGCACGTCAGCGCGATGGTCGACCGGCTGGTAGCCAAGGGCAAACTGGCCGAGGACGCCGGCCGCGCGGCGAAGGACCGCCTGGTCCCGGTCGACGGCCCGCTCGCGCCCGCCGAGGGTGTGGATTTGGTGATCGAAGCCGTCCGCGAAGACCTGGAAACGAAGCAAACCCTCTTCGCCGGTCTTGAGAAGGTCTGTGGCCCGGACACCATCTTCGCGACCAACACCAGCTCGCTGTCCGTCACCGAAATCGCCGCCGGGATCACTGACCCCGCGCGCATGATCGGTCTGCACTTCTTCAACCCGGTCCCGCTGATGCGCCTGGTCGAGGTCATCCCCGGTGCCCGCACCGCCGACTGGCTGCCCGGCGAAGCGCTCGAACTGGTCCGCGGCTGGGGCCACGAACCCGTACTGGCGAAGGACGCCCCCGGCTTCCTCGTCAACCACGCGGGCCGCGGCCTGAACACCGAAGCCCTGCAGATTCTTTCGGAATCCCTCGCTTCTCCCGCCGAGATCGACCGCATCGCGCGCGACGTCCTCGGCCTCAAGCTGGGCCCATTCGAACTGCTGGACCTGACTGGCCTGGACGTCTCGCACGCGGTACTGGAAAGCATCTGGAGCGGCTTCCACGCAGAACCCCGCCTGCGCCCGTCGTGGCTCACCCGCCCGCGCGTCGCCGCCGGGCTCTTCGGCCGCAAAACCGGCGAAGGCTTCTACCGCTATACCGACGGAAAACAAGAACTCCCCGCGGAAGCCACCGCCCCGCCCGCGCCGACCATGCCGGTCTACGCCGCCGACGAACGCCTGGGCCGCCTCCTGTCCGCAGCAGGCGTCGACGTCGTCCCAGACGCCTACCCCGACACGGTTCTCCTGGTGACCCTGCGCGGAGAGTCCACTGTGGAGGCTGCCCGGCAGTTGGAACTGCCCGCCGCACGCGTCTGCGGAATCGACGCCCTTGGCTACGAATCGCGCTTCACCATGTCTGTCCATCCTGGACTGGACCCCCACTACGGTCGCGCCGCCTGGGGAGCGCTGGCCGCGACCGGCACCCCGGTAACGGTGGTCCGCGACGCCGCCGCTCCCATCGCCCAACGCCTTCTGGCTTCGATCATCAACACGGCCTGCTACATCGCCGACCAGGGTCTGGCGGCCCCCGCGGATATCGACGCCGCCGTACGCCTAGGCCTGGGCTATCCCCGAGGCCCGCTGGAATGGGGCGATCTCGTCGGCCCGGAGAAGGTCCTCCGAATCCTGAATGGCTTGCTGCGCGCCACCGGCGATCCTCGTTACCGCCCGAGCGGTTGGCTGACCGAACGAGTGGCGCTGGGCCTGCCGCTCGCCTCCACCGGCACCCGTCCGGCTGATCTGGCCTGATTTTTGTCGGTGGTGCGCTGTAGCTTTTTTGGCATGAATGTTCTGGTGGAGGACGAGAGACATCAGGTAGTGCTGGCGGATTCGGAGGGGAGCGAGTTTTGCGTCGGGGCTGCTTCGGCTTAGCTCGCTCGCCTGCCGCGGATTAGCTTGCGATGCAGCGAGTTCCGCCGCGAAAGGGTTTTCACGCGCCAAAGTTCCCGCACAGAATCCCTTCACCGCCACGAAAACCGCGCCAGCCCTTCCGTCAGCCCGGCGAAAGCTGTCAATGCTTGTCGGATGCCCGTTTCGAGCTTGACGCTCACCGTGCCGCCGAGGTCGCTCTCCAACGCCTCGCAGCGATACAACGGAGTGTCAAGGAAAACAGGGGCGAGCGGGCCGGATCGCAGCAGTGTCGAGGCGCGTCATCGGCTGGCTCCCGCGTACTGGTCCAAGGCAGCGAGGACCGTGAGTGCGTCCCGAAGCGCCGCGACGTCGTGAGTCCGGATGAAATCGACGCGGTGGCTGGCGGCGTACAGCTCAGCGGCCAGGCTGGCCGGACCGATCTCCGCCAGCTCGCGTCCGGTGATCGCGCGCAGGAACGACTTCCGGGACGGCGAGACCATGATCGGGACACCGAACCGGGTCCTGATCGCGCGGAGCGCGCCCAGCACTGCCAGCGACGGTTCCGGCGTGGCGCCGAGAAAGTATCCGAGCCCGGGATCGATGATCAGCCGTTCGCGGTCGATGCCCGCCGCTTGGAGCGCGGCAAGCCGCTGGTCGAAGAACTGCTCCAGCGCCGTCAGCACCGTCTGCGGGTCGGTGCGCACTTTGGTCGCGGGTCCCCGCCGCTGCACCGAGTGCATCACGACGAGGCGGCATCCGGTATCAGCCAGCTCCGCATACCGCGCGGGGTCCGGAAATCCCTGGATGTCGTTGAGAAACGTGGCTCCACGAGCAGCGGCGAACCGGTGGGTCTGGGACTGGAACGAGTCGACCGACACGGGGATGCCGTCGGCGACCAAATGGTCCAGGACCAGGTCGAGGCGCCGCACTTCCTCGTCGGCGGTCACCGGCGCGGCACCCGGATGACTGGCCGCGGGGCCGAGTTCGACGACGTCCGCGCCCGCCGCCAGCAATCGGCGCGCATGCGCGAGCGCGTTCGCCGGCGTCAGGAATCTGCCGCCGTCAGAGAACGAGTCCGCGCTGACGTTGACAATTCCCACCAGCTGAGGCCGGTGCCAGGATTCTCTCGAAAAGGCCAGAGGTCGAACCATCGCCGCGTCTCCCGGATCTCGATCCCACAAGAGCCCAGGCGCACGGCACGACGTCACGTCGACGAGGCCGCTCCCCGATGGTGATCCATCTTCACACGCCAGTCACAGCCTAGCGACACAGTAACAAGAAATCCCGGTGCAGAGCTACCGTCGGCCGAGCGATGGCGCACCGACGGCAGCACCGAGAACGACTCACCACCGGTAGTCCGTGGTCACCCCATTCCGGAAAATCACATACCCGCCACGGAAATCGCTTCGGGCACCCCCGCTGATCGGATATTCATCCGAGGTAGGCAACCCCAGATACCCGTTCTCCCACCCAAGCGCGGCCCACCGCTTGCGGATCTCCCCCTGCACCATGTGCGCCCCGGTCCCAGCACTCCAGTAAATCGAGCCACCGCCGGTGAAGTGGTTGTACCGCGCGATCCCGTTAGGAGTACCGGTTTCATCGGTAGTCGGATACCCCATCCCTCGCTCCCAGCCGAGCGAGGCCCACTTGTCCCGAATAGGCCCACCGACCTGATGCGCCCCAGTAGACGACGTCCAGTAGATAGACCCACCAGTGAAGTGGTTATACCGCCCCGCCCCATCCGGCGTCCCAGACTCATCCGTAGTCGGGTAACCAAGCCCCCGCTCCCAACCCAGCGAAGCCCACTTGTCCCGGATCGCCCCGCCGATCTGATGCGCCCCACCGGAAGGCGTCCAATAGACCGACCCACCGGTGAAGTGGTTATACCGCCCAATCCCGTCGGGAGTCCCAGACTCATCGGTGGTCGGATACCCAACCCCGCGCTCCCACCCAAGCGCAGCCCACTTGGCCCGAATCTGCCCCTGGATTGAATGCGCACCGGTAGAAGCCGTCCAGTAAATAGAAGCAGCCTGACTACCAGGCGTGCCAATCAAATGGTTATACCGCCCAACCCCATCCGGAGTACGAGTCTCATCAGTAACCGGCGGCCCGTAAACCTGATGCCCGCCGATCGCTAGATACCGGGCCAGAATCTGCCCGCCGATCTCATGCACCCCGGTAGCCGCGGACCAGTACAACCGGCCATTCGCGTAAACCCGATACCGCACCGGACCGTCCACAACCTCAGGACCCGTTGGCGCGCCAAGCAAACTCCGCAACCCAGGCTCAGCCGCATACCGCTGATCAATCGCCGTCACATAGTTGGCGGTAAGCGTCATGTCACCAGGCCCAACGGTGATCGACCACGAAGAGGTAGCCGGACCGCCCTGCCAACCGGTGAACTTGGAGACCCCGTCAGTGCCGACCAACGCCGCGGTCACATCAAACGTCGCACCCTCTGTGACCATCGCACTGCTGACGCCGCCCTCGCTCGGAATACTCAACGCGGCAGGCTGCGTCCCCACCAACGTCAACCGATGCTGGCGCGGGTAAGCGACATACGTCTTACTGGCCTGCACGCCCGCGCTATCGGTAACAGTCGCGGTGAACTCCATCCGAGAGTCAGTGTGATCAGTAAACGGCACCGTCAACGTAGGCCCAGTCGCCCCATCACCGGGATGTACGTGGCAGGCACCAAGGTCCGGACAGTGCCGAATCAACGACGTCCACGTAACCGGAAGCGCCCCATCCTCAACGTCAGTAGCCGCGGCAGACAACGAAACCGGCTCACCCACCGCAAAAGTCTTGTCCGGACCGGTCAAAGTCAACACCGGCGAGTGATTACCAGGCGCGACAGCAATCTTCGCCGTCCCAACCCCGCCGAGCGGATCCGACACCGTCAAGGTCGCGGTGAACGAAGCACCATCACCGTACTGATGACTGACCTGAACCCCAGCACCAGTACTGCCGTCGCCGAAGTCCCAGGCATAAGTGAGCGGATCGCCGTCAGCATCAGTAGAACCGCTGGCATCAAAGGAAACCGTACGAGTATTCGGATCCGTCGAAGAAGTGGCCTTAGCCACCGGCGGAGCGTTGTTCGTCGAGTAGCTCAACCGCCGAAGCACCCCGGAGTTCAGGTCGCTGAAGACGATATCCCCGTTAGGCGCGGCGGAAATCCGAGTAACCCCACCGACATTCTGGAACGGAGCCGGACTCGCGGGAGCTTGCGTGAGCTTGCCCTGAGCGTCGTACCGCAGCGTCCAGATCTTCTGCCCCGCGTAGTCCCCGAAGAAGTACGCACCCTGGTAAGCAGCCGGATAAGTAGTGCCCCCATACACAATCCCGCCAGTGACACTGTTGCCCTGCGCGGGACCGGTGCCATGCTGGTAGTCCCACAACGGCGGAGTGTTCACGACCGAAGCACAACGCGCGTCAGTCGAATAACCCGGCGTGGGATGGTTCCCCTCGTAGCAAGGCCAAGCGAGATTCGCGCCAGGCTGCACGACGTCCAGCTCTTCCCAGGTGTACCAGCCGACGTCGCCGACCACCGGCAGCCCGCTCTTCGGGTCGAGGCTGAACCGGAACGGATTGCGGAAACCGCTCGCGAACACCTTGCTGCGAGCGGAATCCGGCGCGGCAGCGTTGTAGTACGGGTTGCTCGGCACGCCCTTGCCGTCCGCGGTGAGGTGCAGGATCTTGCCGAACGGCGAATCGAGGTCCTGCGCGGCGAACGCGACCGGGTTGGTCTTGCCCGCGTCGCCGTTGTCGCCGA
Source organism: Amycolatopsis sp. NPDC004079 (assembly GCF_040610415.1). Classification (NCBI taxonomy): domain Bacteria; kingdom Bacillati; phylum Actinomycetota; class Actinomycetes; order Pseudonocardiales; family Pseudonocardiaceae; genus Amycolatopsis; species Amycolatopsis sp. NPDC004079. The sequence goes on from NZ_JBEXMH010000063.1 coordinate 19,585, forward strand.
CGGAATACCAGAGCGTGCCGTCCGGCGCGGGGTAAACGGTGTCGAGGCCGTGGATGTAATACGGGCTGCCGGGCAGGTCGAAAATCACCTGCTCGCCGGTCAGTCCGGAGGGATGGCCGTCGCCGTCGACCTGCACAGTGAACTTGGCGGCGCGCAACGTGTACTGGCCGTTGCCCAGCGACACCGAGCGGTTCAGGTAGATCTGGTGCGAGGTGGCGTAGTCCGGCGCGAGCGCGATGCTCGTGAGGCCCATGTCGCCCTGTGTCTCGACCGGGAAGGTCGCGATGCGCTGTGGCGCGCCGGCACCCGCAGCCGGGACCCAGTTGACGACGCCGGACTTGCCGAGCGCCAGCACGCTGTCGTCGGGCAGCCAGGCGAAGTCGGTGAACTCGTACTGTCCGAGCCCGGTGGGCAGGTCCCGCAGGACGAACCCCGGCGGCAGCGCCGGAGTGTCGGCAACTGCCGCCGGGGCGACCGCGATCGGAACCGCTACCGCCGCGAGTGCGGCCACGAGCAGGGAACGGAGCTTGCGCCAGGCCATCCATGGCCCCCTTTCTGAGCGTTTCGGTAATCGCTCAGAAGGGGGATGAAGTTGCCTCTATCGGGTGATATTTATCCGACCGTGACGCTCTGGGTCAGGGCACGACCTGGACCACGTCGCCGACGTGCAGGGTGTTGAAGAACCGCAGCGACGAGGTCGCCGACAGGTGGATGCAGCCGTGCGAGTACACCTTCAGGCTGCCGGTGTGGAACGCGTCGCCCGGGTAGAAGAAGACCGAGTTCGGCATCGGCGCGTTGTCGAACTGCTTGCTCAGGTGCAGCTTTTCCTTGGACAGCACGTGGAACGTGCCGGTCGGGGTCGCGTGGCCCTTGCGCCCGGGCAGCATCGAGACGGGGCCGTAGATGACCTTGCCGTCCTGCAGCAGCCAGGCGCGGTGCCCGGAAATGTCGACACAGGCGCTGGTGCCGGAAGCGGCGGCGGCCGCCGCACACGGAACGTCGGCGCTCGGCTCCGGGTCGGCCTTCGGCTGCGGCTTGGGCGCGGGCTTCGGAGTCGGTTTCGGCGTCGGAGTCGCGCTGGTGCTCGCCGGGCTGCTGCTGGTCGCCGGGGCGGAACTGCTGGCCGGCGCGCTAGCCGACGAGGTGGGCACGCTCGCCGCCGCGGGAACCGCCCCGCCGCCGGAAGCCGACCCGGCCGTGCCGCCGGAGCACGCCACGAGCCCGAAAGCCGCGGCCAGCGCCGCCATCCCCACCAGAACCCTTTTCACGATCCGGTACCCCCGCGTTCGGTCGGGTCACATTCGGTAGGACCCGTATCACCCGAATAGACGACCATCACCCCCACGTGGTTGCTCGGCAATGGTCACGATCCGGCGTCTCCACCCCCGGGTTGAGCCGCGGATCCACCCGGCACCAGCCCGTACGCCGACGAAAACCGCACCTATCCCGGCGAGGCTGGAAGCACGCCGGGCAGCCTCCCGGCACCCGCCGCCGGCCGGGCGAAGCCGACCGCCCCCGAAGGAGCACCGTGAACCTCGGCCCGCTCACCATCGTTCTCTACGTCGCGATCGCGGCACTCGTCCTCTACCGGGTCGTCTACCGGCAGTGGCGCGGCACGCTGCTCAGCCGCAAGCGGTTGCTGACCCTGCCGTTCATCCTGACCGCGATCGGCGTGTTCTCCGCCGCCACCGCGTTGCAAAGCGCGACCGCGACGGAATACGCGCTGCTGGCCGGCGACGTCGTAGTCCTTGGCCTGCTGGGCGTCCTGCGCAGCTCCACTTCGGTCCTCAGCGCCCGCGAAGGCACGACGTTCGTGAAGGGCACTCCGCTCACGCTGGTGCTGTGGTTCGCCACCATCGGCGTACGCGTCGGCTTCTCCTTCATCGGAGCCGCGCTCGGCGTCAGCAGCGCCGTGACGTCTTCGACGATCATGCTCACCATCGGCATCAGCATCGGCGTACAGAACGCCTTCACCTACTACCGCATTCAGAAGCGCGGCCTGCCGCTGTCGGAGCAGACGCCGACGAGCATCAACGCTCGCCGCTAAGCCCCACCATGCGCGCGTACATCCGCGAAGGGCTCAGCACCGTTGCCGGGTGCAGAAACCCCGGCAACGGTGGCAAGTCCCGCGCGAAAGGCACGAGATGCGCGTACAGCACTTCCGCCCCAGACGGTCGCACCGAAGGATCCTTCGCGAGCGTCGCGGCGAGAAGCGCGTTCAACTCCCGCGGTACGCCAGGAACGACCGGCGCTGTTTCCTTCACCTGCTTGTCGAACACCGCGTACGCCGTGGGCCCGGTGAAGACCGGACGGCCAGTCAGCATCTCGTGCAGTACGCAACCGAGCGCGTACAGGTCGCTTCGCGGCTCCGCGTGCCCACGTTGGATCTGCTCCGGAGCCATGTACGACGGCGTACCCAGCAGCTGTCCCGCGCGCGTAAAGCGAGCAGTGTCGGCTTCGCGCAACACAGCGAGCCCGAAGTCCATCACCTTCACACTGCCGTCCGGACAGAGCATCAGGTTGGCTGGCTTGAGGTCACGGTGACAGACCGCGCGAGCGTGCGCTGCCGACAGCACCGCGGCCGCTTGCGCCGCGATCGCCGCCGCCCACGACACCGGCAGCGGACCGTGTTCGGCGAGCAGATCGTCCAGCGTCACGCCTTCGACGAACTGCATGACCTGGAACAGCCGGTCGTCATGCGCGCCGAAGTCGTACAGCGTGGGCGCGCCGGGATGGTCGAGCGTCGCGAGGATCCGCGCTTCGCGGGCGAAGCGTTCCTCCAGCTCTTCGTCCCCGCCGGGCAGCCGCAGCAGCTTGATCGCGACGTGCCGGCCCAGCCGCCGGTCGAGCCCGCGGTGCACCGAACCCATGCCGCCCCGCCCGAGCGGCAGATCGTCGACCTCGTAGCGGTCCGCGATCAGCATGGGCCCCCTCACAGCGCTCACCCGCCACCGGGCTTCAGCCGTCCTTCGGCGAGTGCGGCAAAGCCTAGCCGCACCAGGTCGCGGCCGATTTCCGCGGTTTGCCGCAGCGCCCGGTCGAAGTCCGCGAGCGCGCGGAAAGCGACGCCGTACGCACGCTGCGTTTCGAGCGGATGCCGCGGCACCTTCAACCGGCGCGCGTCGATCCGGGTCGACGCGCTGTGCACCGGGAAGTCCGCGGCGCGCAGGCAGCCGGCGAGGAACTGCGCGTCGAGCAGCTCCGGATCCACGCGATAACGGGAAAGCGCGGGCCCGAGCCGCACCGGAGCTCCACTGTGGACGATCACCGCGCCGGTGACCGACGCGACCACATCGCCTTCGTGGGCGAGAACCGCCGCCGGATCGGGCGCGGCGTGCCCGGTCGGCGGGCCGCCGAGGAGGACGTCGTCGGTGGTCAGCACGGGTTCGTCGCCGTCGGCGGTCCGCGGCGGCGCGTGCGTGATCCGCAGCGCGCCCGCCTTCACCAGCTCGCCGACGGTCGTGTGCGCCGGTTCGCCAGACGCCGGTTCCAGCTTGGGCAGCTCGATCCCGATCTGCCCGAAAAGCCGTTGCGCGGCAAGGAAAGCCTCGCCCGAGTCACTCTCTCCCGGGCGACCCGACGGCGTGAGGTCGACGTCGTCGTCGAGCACGTCGATGATGCGTTCGCCGGTATCCGGATCAGCCAGAAAGTCCAGCCACACCTGCTCGACGCTCTCCGCGGTGGTGTCGGCGATCAGCACGGTCGCCGGCGCGCGCTGTTCCGGTTCCGGCCGCGTGAGCAGCCAAAGATCCGTGCCGGCCGCGAGCGTGCACACCGCACGCAACGCGCCGGCGCGCAGCAGATTCGCCCGGATGCGCTTCCCGCTCCGCCGCCCGGCCGCCGCCCCCGGCATCAGCACCGCGACCGCGCCGCCAGGCTTCACGTGCGCCAGGCAGTGCTGCACCCACGCCAGCTCCGACTCGCCGCGCGGCGGCAAGCCGTACTCCCAGCGCGCGTCGCCGACGAGTTCCTCATGCCCCCAGCCGCGCTCGTTGAACGGCGGATCGCACAGCACGACGTCAGCCAGCCGATCGGCGAAAGCGTCCGCGCGCAACGCGTCCGCGGCGTGCACCTCGGTGTCCGCGCCGTGCAGCCGCAACCGGATGCCAGCGATCCGCGCGGTGTCCGGGTCGACGTCCTGCCCCCGCGCCCGGGTCGCCGCGGCGGCCAGCAACAACGACCCGAACCCGCACGCCGGGTCGAGCACTGTGGCCCCCTTCGCGCCGGTCAGCCGCACCATCAGGTCGGCGTACGCGGTCGGCGTGGTGGAAAGCCGGCGGGCGTGAGCCTCGAAGAAGCGGTCGCAGAGCTGCTCGAACGTCTCCGCCGCGCCTTCGCTCGAGGCGAGCCGGGAGACCAGCGCCAGCAACTCCGCATCACCGGGTCCTTCGGCATCGTCCGCGAGGTACTCGCCGACCGCCGCCAGCCGCGCGCCGAGGTCGAGGTCGTCTCCGAGCGCGCGCAGCCGTTGCCACGCCTCGTCAATCGGCGCGAGCTCGAACGGACGGCCGCGCCCGCGCAGCCACGCCTGGACCTCCGGCAGCGAAAACAGCGGGCTGGACGCCGTGCCGCCCACGGGTTTGGGAAAATCGTCGTGGCGCCGCCGCCAGTTGCTCACCGCCGCCCGGCGCACGCCCGCCAGGCGCGCGATGTCGGCCGCACTCACCGCCGCGTCGTCTGCCATGACGAGCACGATAGCCGACGACAGCGGTTTCCATCGTTTTGCTTGTTAACTCAGTCAACCAATGGTTTCATGGGGGCATGGCCACCGAGCAGACCCGGTTCACCCTGCGCTACTCCGCGGGATCGGACCAAGGGCGACGACGCACCAACAACGAGGACTCCGTGTACGCCAGCGGGCGGATGCTCGTGGTGGCCGACGGCATCGGCGGCCAGCCGCACGGCGAGGTGGCCAGCTCGACCGCGGTCAGCGTGCTGGCCTCGCTCGACGCGGAATTGCGCACGCTGGACCTCACCGCGCACAACCTGTCGAACCTGCTCTCCGACGGCGTCCACCGGATCGCCGGACAGCTCGCCCAGGTGGCCGAGGAAACCCCCGCCACCCAAGGCATGGGCACCACCCTCACCACCCTGCTGTTCGACGGCACCCACTTCGCCGCGGCCCACGTCGGCGACTCCCGCGGCTACCTCCTGCGCGACGGCGAACTGCAGCGCATCACGCGCGACCACACCCTCGCACAGGCCCTGGTCGAAGACGGCACCATCAGCGCCGCCGACGCCGACCACCACCCGCGCGGCTCGATGCTGATGAAGGCGCTTCTGAGCACCGGCTCGGCCGAACCGGACGTCTGGGAATTCACCCCGCAAGCCGGCGACCGCTACCTGCTCTGCTCCGACGGCCTCACCGCGGGCGCCAGCGAACCGGCCATCCTGGACGTCCTCGCCGACGGCACCCCCGAGGAAATCGTCCCTCGCCTCATCGCACTCGCCAACGAGGGCGGCGGCCCGGACAACATCACCATCGTGGTCGCCGACGTCGTCCCGGCCTGAACCGGTTCGCGCAGGTCGGACCACCTGCGGAAGGCGAGAGGGCCATCCGGTATTCTTCCCCACGGAGGATTGGCCGAGCGGCCTAAGGCGCACGCTTGGAAAGCGTGTTGGGTTCACGCCCTCGCAGGTTCGAATCCTGTATCCTCCGCTGCAACACCACGAAGGTCCCGGCTTCTCAGAGGCTGGGACCTTCGTCGTTTCCGCGTAAATCCCTTGCCTGGCAACGACAATCCGCTGGCAGAATTCGTTCATGAACCACAGCGCAGCTCAAGAGTTCGCCGACCGCTGGGCACAGGCTTGGAACGCCCACGATCTCGACGCACTGATGGCCCACTTCGCCGACGACGTGACGTTCCGGTCCCCGGTCGCGGTCCAGGTGGTCGGCGGCGACGGCGTGATCCGCGGCAAGGCGGCGCTGCGCGCGTACTGGGCCGAAGGGCTGCGCCGGATTCCCGATCTCCGCTTCGAGGTCGTCGGCGTCTATGTCGGGCTCGGCGCGCTCGTCATCAACTACCGCAACCAGAAGGGCGGACTGGTCAACGAGGTCCTGGTCTTCGACGGTCCGCTCGCCGTCGACGGTTACGGCACTTACCTCGGCGACGACCCGAATCCGGCCGGGGCTCGCTGAACCGGGGAACGGGCCGTCGCTGTCCGCAATCGGGGCAGGGGCTGGGATCGGCCGAACGGTCCTACCCGCTAGGCTTCGCCGCAGACTTCATCGCAGCCGTCCGGAGAGGTTTCCCGGTGTCACGAATACCGTTTTGACCTGGGCGTTGGCCGTCGCACACACACCGAGAACCCGCAGGTCAGAAGGCTGAAACGCGGGTTTCGGGCCCCGCGTGCGCACCTGAGAAGCCGACGCCCGACTGGCCCCGGACTGCCGACCGCGTCCGGGGCTTTGTCGATTCTCCCGTTCCCACTTACTTACCGAAGACACCTGATCACGCTAAGTTTGTATGTGGTCGTTTCAGCCCACGACGCACCGAGGAGCCCGCCCCCATGGCCGGAGTGGAAGAGATCCGCGCTGGTATCGCGCTCGCGAACGAGAAGGCGTCCGCGAGCATCGCCGCGCTGCAGCAGGCAGCGCAGGCACTCGAAGAAGCACAGCTGTCGCTGTCCCAAGCCACCCAGGGCAGCAGCCAGCACGAGGTGAACCAGGCGCACGGCCTGCTCGCCGAAGCGCTGCAAGGAATCACCGGCATGCAGAGCACCATCCAGGCCGGCATCTCGTCGGCCGATTCCTACTCGGCGCGGCTTTAACGCCGATGTCGGGGCTCGCCGAAATCCACCAGTTGCTCACCGCCGCGCGAGCGGGGGTCGGCGACGGACGGGCGCATGCCGAGCGGGCGAAGGCTCTGCTCGGCGACGCCCGGCGCGCACTCGTCGACGCGCAGGCCAAGGCAGATCCGTGGCTGCCGGGCCAATTGGCGCAGGCCGACGAGGCGCTCGAACACCTCCTCACCCGTTTAGCCGCCGCCGACGATCTAGTGGGCGGATACCAGTCACGCCTGTAGGGATGAGATGGCCAGCAAGTCAGCCGAGCAACGCAACCGTGTGCAAACCGCTCTCGACCGGGTCCGGCACCAGATCGGGCTCGTGCTCGGGGCCGCGGTCGGCGCGCGCGAAATGGCCGAGGCCGAGGTGGCGCGGCTGACGCTGGAACAGGAGATCGTCCGGGTCGGCATGGACCACGCCGACCCGGCCCAGCAGACGGAGTGGGCGCGACATCCGGCCGCGCACGAGGTGTTCGCCGCGCTCGGCGGCACCCGCACCGCCTTCTACACCGACTGGAGCGCCGGTCCCGGCGAACTGCGCGACCTCGTCGCCGCGCACGCGCCGGGCCCGGCCGGGCGGCCGCCCAGCGAATGGCTCGGCCGCGTCGGCACGAATTCCGGCGTCACCGCGCCGGGGTTGTGGCGGGTCGGCTCGGCCACCGCGGCCGGACGCGACATCTCGCGCACGTTCGACGTCGCCGTGCCGCTGCTGGACGAATCGCACCTGGCCATCACGTCCGCGCCGAAAACCCGGCCGGTGGTGGACGGAATCGTGCAGGGCCTGCTGATGCGCGTGCTGTCGGCGTTCGAGCCCGGCGCGGTGAAAATCCACCTGTGGGACGTCGGCCAGCTCACCGCGATCCTGCCGGACCTGTACCCGCTCAGCCGCACGAGCGCGCTGTCGCTGTACGACCCGACGCGGCTGGAGGATCTGCTCGACGAACTCGCCGGGCACATCCGCCGGATCCACGCCACCGGCATGCAGGCGGGCCACACCTCGTTGCGGGAACTGCGAAAAGCCACCAACCAGCGCTTGGAGCCGTACCGGATCGCGGTGCTGTACGGCAACGGCGAAACCCTCGACGCGGAGCGCGCGCGCGACCTCAAACGCGTGGCCAGCGGCGCGCTCGCGGCCGGGATCTGCCTGATCCTGGTGGACGTGCCCACCGCGGTGAGCGCGTCGATCGAAACGCTCAGCCTGCTGGACGAACGCCGCGCGGTCAGCAGCATGACCGGCAGCGACCTGGTCGTGGACCTGGATCCGCCGATGCCGTCCGGACAGGTCATCCGCGCGGCGAACCGCATCGCCGAAGCGCTGATCTCCCGCCAAGGCGGGCCCAGGTCGTTCGCCGACCTGATGCCGACCGAGATCGGCAAGGAAAGTTCCGCGCGGGAACTGCGCGCGCCGATCGGATTCCACGAGGGCGAAGCCGTCGAAGTGGTGATCGGCGACGCGAGTCCGCACGCGCTCATCGGCGGCCCGAGCGGTTCGGGGAAAACGAACTTCCTGTACGCGCTGCTGGGAAGCCTCGCCGCGCGCTACACGCCCGACGAGCTGGCGTTATACCTGCTCGACTTCAAGGAAGGCGTCTCGTTCGCCGGTCTCGCGCCCGGTCGCAAGGACTCCAGCTGGCTGCCGCACGCGAAACTGGTCGGCGTCAACGTCAACACCGACCGCGAATTCGGGTTGGCACTGCTGCGTTTCCTCGCCGACGAACTCCGTCGCCGCTCTGCCGCCGCCAAGGAGCATGAGGTCACCAACCTGGCTGACCTGCGCGAACAGGATCCGAGCGGACACTGGCCGCGGATCGTCGCGGTGATCGACGAATTCCAGTACCTCTTCGCCGGACGTGACCAGGTCACCGCGCAAGCCACGCAGTTACTGGAAGACATCGCCCGACGCGGACGTTCGCAGGGCATTCACCTGGTGCTGGCCAGCCAAGACGTCGCAGGCATCGAAGCCTTCTGGGGCAAACCCGCGGTGTTTGAACAGTGCACGCTGCGCATCGCCATGCCGAAGGCGCGCCGGGTGCTCGCGGAGACGAACAACGCGGCTGTTTCCGCACCCAAGTGGCACGCGGTGATCAACCACGATTCCGGTGTCGCGCACGGGAACCAGCTGGCGCACGTGCCGGATTCAAGCACTCGCAACGTTTTCGTGAACCTTCAGCAAAAGCTGTGGGAACTCTATGCTGGCCGCTTCTCCCGGCCACGCCTGTTCGACGGTGCGCATTCGCCGGTGCTGGAACAGTTCCCGGCGTTCGTGGAGCTCAAGCCGAGTCCTCAGCCGAGGGCGATCCTGGGCCAGTCGATCGATGTCACCGAGGCCGCGTGCGGTGTCGAACTGCCTCGGGTACCCGGCCGAAACATCGCGGTGCTCGGCGGCGCGACGGCGGAGGCTCTGTCCATTATGGACTCCGCCGCACGATCGCTTTCCCGGCAACTGGAACTCGGGCAGGTCGAATTCCTGCTTCACTGCCCGATCGTGGCCAGTTCGCCAGCAGTCTTGGATCTGAAGAGCCGGCTGGAGGCCGAGGGTCACCTGGCGACGCTCACCGAAGACCTCTCCACCGAGCTGGAATCGATCGTCGCATCGCTTTCCACGACGACGCCGCGCGTCCTGCTGCTGTACGGAGTGGACGCCGCGTTGCCTTCTTTGGAGGCAAAGGCCGTCGGACAGCTGAAGAGCGGCCTCGACCACCTGCGTTTGCTGCTCAAGAACGGCCCCGCGCACGGCGTCCACACCATCGGCTGGTGGCGCAGCATCGCGCGGCTCAAGGACACCCTCGGCTTCGGCGGCACGGACGACATCGGGACCTGGGCCGCGCTGGACGTCCAGGGCAACGATCTGTCGCCGTTCGCCGCGGGCCAGGTTGTGCATTGGTCGCCGCGACCGGGCCGCGCATTGTTCTTCGACCGCACCACGCACGGGGCGCCGGAAGTCATCATCCCGTTCCAGCGCCCGGAAACCGAGCCGACCGCGGGAGGCACGCTGTGACTGAGGGAACCACCAGCCCCGCCATGCGGTACAAGGAAATCGTCGGCCTGGCCCGCGGTTCGGCGGACAGCCTGCGCGCGTGGGAACTGGCGCGGGCGGACGAAATCGAACGTCAGCTGTCCGACGCCCAAGCCGCGGTGGTCGCCGCGCAGGATCGGGAAGAGAAGACCCGCGAGCGCGCGAGCCGGTGGTGGAAGATGGCGCTGCACAATGTTTCGCGGCTGAATTTCGTTGAGGCACTGGACGATCCGCAGCCGGTTACTACGGCTCGGCCGCAGTATTTGGACCGGTACTTGGAAGAGGTCAAGCCGAGCTACCAGGAGCTGGTCCAGGCGGTGCTGGGGCTCGGCTGGCGCGCGAAGCGTTAAGCCGTGAGGGGAACCCTGAGGGAATCAGAGTCCTTTGGGGTTCCCCTCACGGACAACTAGTTACGCCGTACGGTGCAGCAACCGATCCAGCCCATCGAGCACATCATTCGCGAAGTCCGCGAACGGATTCCCCGCCGAAGGCCGGAACCGGACCACCTGCGGATCATGGTCACTGGCCTGATCCGCGAACTCGGCATTCACATGCACCACGTCGTAATCGACACCACGCGGAGCAGCAGAAGCCAGGATGTGGTCCAACACCTGCGACTGCCCCTCAAACACATAGCTGTACCGCTCCGCCGGAGGCAGCGTCGCGATCAGGTCCTTCAACAACCCGCCCGACGTCAGCTTCGCCAGCGCAGGCGAGAACTGATAGTCGTTCAAGTCACCAGCCACCACGACGTTCGCCCGCGGGTCCGCGCCGAGCAGCTGCGCCACGAAACCCTGCAGAACCGTCGCCTGCTTCTGCCGCTGCACCTCGGAACCGCGCGTCGGCGGCTGGTAGCGGCCATGCGTCGGCTGGTCGCCGCCCTTGGAGTTGAAGTGGTTGGCCAGCACGAAAACCGTCCGGCCGCGGAACACGAACTCGCCTGCCAGCGGCTTGCGGCTGTCCTCCCACGCCTCGTTGCCCGGGTCGACCCGGCCCGGCGACTGCGTCAGGTGTGCCTTGCCGTGGTCGGAAACGACGCCCACCGAAGAGGTCGGGCCGCCACCGGGGCGATCCACAAAGGACACTCGCGACGGGTTGAACAGGAAGCCGACCCGGATGTTGCCGCCCGGTTGTCCGCCGTCCTGGTCGTTCACCGGGTTGATCTGCCGCCACTGGTACTGCGGGCCGCCGGCGGCGACGATCGCGTCGGTGAACTTCTTCAGCGTCTCGGTCGCATCGACCGTGCCGTCGTCGGTCGCACCGCTGTTGTCCTGGATTTCCTCCAGGGTAACGATGTCCGGCGTCGCGAGGTTGTCGACGATGCCGTGTGCGAGCTGCGCGTACTTGGTGTCCGAATCGGACGGTGCGAGGTTCTCGACGTTGTACGTCGCCACCGAAAGCTCGCCCGGACGTTGCTTGCGCGTGGTTTCCCGCTGCAGCTTGTTGTCCTTCGCCGCACCCAGCTTCGACGCGAACAGCGTGTAGCCGCCGAAGTTGCTGTACTCCACCGGACCGGAGGTGACGCCGGTGAGCACGTCGCCAGTGTTGACCTTCGGAGCCGCCTGCTGCGAGGACGGGATGATCGACTGGACCTTCAGCACGCCAGTGTTGATCTTGTCGTACCCAAGGTACACCGTCCCGCCGCGCGGCGTCGGGTTCTGCTGCGGCTTCGTGGTCACGTACAGCTCGCCGTACTTGTTGCTCGGACCCACCACCCGTGCGTCAGAAACCTGGACGATCTCGCTTTCGTGCGATTCCCAGAAGTCCAGCGCGTACTTCGACGGCTCGAGCGGCAGCGGTTCGATGTTGCCGCCCGCGTTGGGGGCCAGCACATCCGGCACCTGGTCCGGAGTCAGCACGGTCGGGGCGGGCAGGGGGTTGCCCGAAGAGTCGACCGTCCACTGTGCACTGGTCAGCTCGGTCAGCGACTGGTAGTTCGAGGTCGCGGGCGCGTCCGGGTAGTACTCCTTGACCTTGCCCTGCGCGGTGATCGCGTCGCCGACCGCCACGTCCGGCGTCGTCGATCCGGTGAACACGAACAGGCCCTCGCTGGTGCGCGGATCGCTGTCCGGGTGCGGGTCGGTCATCCAGAACCCGCGCGCCGAGCCGAAGCTGCGCACCGCGGTGACGACTCCGGTGACGTCCTCGACCTGCTTGTCCTTGAACGGCGAAATCCGCGTGGTGCCCTGGATGTCGTGGATCTTCGCCGGAACACCCGGCTCGCCCGGCTGCGTGCCGGTGGTCTCGCCCTTGGTGTTGGTGGGCGTCGGGTCGCCGACAGTGAAGTCCGCGCTGTTGTTGTCGGTGTCAGCGAGCGTCGCCGCGCGCGCGACCGAGGTCGTGTTGGACGGCGCGGCAGCCGGATCCCCTTCGCGGACAACGGCATCGCCGAAGCCGACGAGGTCCTTGACCCGGCTGTCCGCCGCACAATCGGCGGCGGTCTTGCAGGTCAGCGGCGCGCTGTCGGACACGAGCGCAACGGTCCCGGCGGTCGCGGACATCGCGATGGCCCCGGTCGCGTCGGGCGTCGGCAGCGCGACCGTGCCACCGTTGCCCTTCCCCTCCGCGACGAGGTAGCGGCCCTTCGGCGCGACGGACCCGGCGAGCGGCGTGACCTGCCACTTGCTCGACGCGCTCGCCGAACCGGGCAGGTACTGGACGCTGTAGCCGTCGAGCGCGACGGGCGCGCCGCCGTGGTTGGCCAGCTCGATGAAGTCGTTGGTCAGCGTGGCGCCGGAATTGCCGCCGCCGCCGTAGACCTCGGCGATCAGGGCGTCCGCGCTGGGGGCCGCCGAAGCGGGCGCGGCCAGCCCGCCGAGCACGAGAGCAGCGGCGGAGACGGCAACCGCGCCTCTGGTCAGTCTTGCCCCACCGGCGCTGCGGCCCCCGGCGGGACGACGGGATATGGTCACCCTGAGTCCCCTCTGCATGTCAACGGTCGAGGCATCGTCCCCCGAACAAGCGAAGCAGAGGAAGACGAAAGGGCAACGATTCGTAACGAGCTGGAGGGAATTCCTCCTTTGGACGGGTTGACGCAATGATCACGCTCGTACTCGGCGGAGACGTCAACCTGCAGGGCCGCGCGAACCCGGAAACGGCGTTCCACCCGTTGACCTCGCTGCTCACCGGTGCCGATGTGCGGTTCGTGAATCTCGAGGGACCGCTGTCCGGCTCGACCGGCATGGACATCCCGCACAAGCCGAACTGGCGGCACTCGCCGCCGGAGATGGTCGCCGCGCTGACCGCCGCCGAGATCGACGTCGTGTCGGTGGCCAACAACGTCACCTACCCGCCGGCCGCGGCGATGGCGAGCCTCACCGTGCTGGACCGCGCCGGAATCGCGCATTGCGGCGCGGGCGCGAACCTCGCCGAAGCGCACGCGCCGGCGATCCTCGAACGGCCCGGCGGCCGGATCGCGTTCCTCGCCTACACCTCGCTGTGCTGGCCGGTCGGACAGGAAGCGACGGAAGACTCCCCGGGCGTCGCCGCGGCGGGCGCTTACACGTCGTACCAACCGGATCCGCGCGTCCTGGACGTTCCCGGCCGCCCGCCGATCGTGCACACCACACCGGTCCGCCGCGACCTGGAGCTGCTGCTCGCCGACATCCGCCGCGCCCGCGCCGAGGCCGACCACGTCGTGGTGTCGATGCATTGGGGCATCCCCGGCGAAGAACTGACCGAGTACCAGGTGACCTACGCGCACGCGATCATCGACGCCGGCGCCGACCTGGTCGTCGGCCACGGACCGCACACCGTGCAACCGGTCGAGGTCTACCGCGGCTGCCCGATCCTCTACAGCCTGGGCAACCTCGTCTTCGACTGGCCCGCCATGCGCGACCGGCACCGCGACGGCCTGCTCGCCGGTTGCGTCGTCGGCGAGCAGATGCGGGTCGAATTGGTGCCGATCCGCCGCGACGAAGACAACGAATGCGTACCGTTGACGGGAACGGACGCCGACGACGCGCTGCGGCGGCTGGTAGACCTGTCCGCGCGGCGCGGAACGAACGTGACGGTCAGTGATGGCTTCGCGACCGTCGAAGGACTTCGCGGCTAGACCGCCCATCCCGTCGTCACCCGGACGGCGCATCTGCCTTAAATGCAGCTCAAGCCCGGGGTCGACCGGTACCGGGCGGGAGTACCTTACCGATGAGCACGGAAACTGTGGCCTGGACCACTTTCGAGCTCACGGGTAGCACCTCGCAGGGGGAGGCGACACGGTCACGTGGGGGTTGACCGTCGTCGAGTGCGCGGGTGCCACCACCCGGGAAAACAGCCGCGGGCGCGGGACTTTCCGCTTCGCCCGCGACCGCGGCTCCACGGATTTGCCCCGGGGAAGCCTCGCGAGTGGCGAGGCGCCGCCTTGACCGCGCGGGGGAGCGCGGGAGGGGGAGGAAGGCGGCCTGCCTCGCCACTCGTGAGCACTATCCGCTGACGAGAGCCGACGCGACGCCGTCCACCACGCGCGCACACGTTTCTCCGTGGGTGAGCGGCAGGTAGTGACCGGCCCCCGGCACGATCTGCAGCGCTCCGTCCTGGCAGGTAGCCAAGAATCGGCGTTCGCCAAGGCGGAAGTGGTCGTGACGGCCGTTGAGCAGAAGTACCCGCCCCGGGTACCGCGCGAGGTCGGCTAGGGGGTCCATCCCGGCGGCCGCTTCCATCGCGTCGGGAATGACCTCGGACGCGATTCCCGCAGCGATGACCGGCTCGGCGACTTCCTCGGGGAGAACGCGGCGGAGCAGCCACGCGCTGAAGGACGCACCGTCGTCAGCGGTCGTCGCCAAGCCACGCCGGGCGAACCGGAAACCGCCGCGCAGCACCGAACTCGGCGCGAGCGAACATCCAGCTCCCACCAGGGAAACGACCCGCTCCGGATGCCGGGCCGCGGTCGCGATCGAGACGTAGCCGCCGAGCGAATGCCCGACCAGGACCGCCCGTCCGCCCACCTCATCGATGGCGTCGACGACCGCGTCGACCGCGCCGTCGAGCGTGAACTTTTCCCCGCGCCGCGTCCCGTGCCCCGGCAGGTCCGGCGCGGCCACTCGACCGCGCGCCAGGCGTTTTTGCTGCTGCCAGCACGCCCCGGACAGCCGGATGCCGTGCACGAAAACCACCGGCAGTACTTCGCTCATGTCTCCACCCTTCGCCCAGTTTGCAACGGAGCGTTGCATATCACTGGTCTACCGAATGCAACGCACCGTTGCAAATCGAGCTAGGATCGGGCCATGGACCGGACTGCCTCCCGCCCGCGCAAGGCGGACGCCATCTTCTCCGCGACCCTCTCGCTGCTGGCCGAACGCGGTTACGACGCACTGACGATCGAAGCGGTCGCAGCGCAGGCCGGAGTGCACAAAACGACGATCTACCGCACGTGGGCGACCAAGGACGAGGTCCTCGCCGATGCGCTGGTCCAGGCCCCGGAACTGGCCTTCGCCATCCCCGACACCGGCTCCCTGCGCGGCGACCTCCTCGCACTGGCGAAGCAGATCCACCGCCTGCTGGCCGATCCCGCGAACCGGCGCGTCATCACCGCCGTCGTCTCCGCGCTGCCCGACCGTCCCGCCACCGCCGAGGCAGCCGGACGCTTTTTCGCCGACCGCCTCGGCCGTGAGCAGGCCGTCTTCGACCGCGCCCGAGACCGAGGCGAACTAGCCGACGCCGCGGATGCGGAGATGCTCATGGATCTGCTCGGCGGAAACCTGTGGTTCCACACTCTGATCCGAGCGAAATCCGCCGACGACGCCTACTTCGAACGACTTGTCGACACCGTCCTCACCGGAGTCATCCGCTGATCAGTACGGCCGATCCCCGACGATCGCGACGCGCTCCGCGATCCGGACGTGCGGGTGGTAGTCGTTGACCGCGTAGTGCTGGGTCGCGCGGTTGTCCCAGAACGCCACCGAATCCGGCTCCCAGCGGAACCGCACCTGGAACTCCGGCGTGTGCGCCTGCAGGAACAAATACCGCAGCAGCCGGTCGCTTTCGGCGCGGTCGAGGCCGACGATGTGCGTGGTGAACGCCTGGTTCACGAACAACGTCCGCCGTCCGGTCTCCGGATGGGTCCGCACCACCGGGTGTTCGACCGGCGGGTACGCGTCCTGCCACTGGGCCAGCAGATCCGGGTCGGTGAACCGGTCGAAACCGGGGATGAAGTCGTGTACCGCGGTCAGGCCGTCGATCCGCTCGCGGACGTCGGCGGGCAGGTTGTCGTAGGCGGCGGCCATGTCGGCCCACATCGTGTCTCCGCCGATCGGCGGGACCTCGACCAGCCGAAGCACCGAACCGAGCGCCGGATTCGGCCGCCAGGTGACGTCGGTGTGCCAGATGTTTTCGTACCCGGGCATCCCGGCGGTGCGGGTGAACCGCACGACCTGGTCGGAATCTCCCCGCGGGATGAACGGGTTCGTTTCCAGCTCGCCCCAGTTCGCGGCGAACGCGCGCTGCTGCTCAGAGGTGATGTGCTGGTCGCGGAAGAACAGCACCTTCCACTCCAGCAGCGCGCGGTTCAGCTCGGCGCGCAACGGCGGCGGCACCGGCGCACCGAGGTCCACTCCGGATATTTCAGCGCCGATCACCCGTCCGAGCGGGCGCAGGGTGAACAGCTCGTACGGAGCTTCGGCGCCGGAAAGCCGGCGCAGCACGCGCGGGCCTTCGAGGATTCCGTCGTCCGGCGTCACGGACGAACGCAGGCGGGCAGGCAGGTCTACAGACATGGCGGTACTCCCGGAAGAATAGGTGAATTCGGCTGTAGCAGCGGAAAATCGCCTACGCGGGAGGAGAGCCGAGACGACCGCGACGCCTCAGGAGGGCGGCGACGCCCTATCCGTCCGACCGCGCCGGGGCACGGCCGGCTAGCGGCACTTCCCGGTTCTCTGGCATGACTCCAATTCTGGCGGTGTAGGGAACTCCCGGTCAAGGATCCCCACGATGTGGAATCGTCGCACGCCCGGCCGAGTGACCCGGGCCGCCTCGATGGGGTTAGATCTCTCCAGAGGGTGGCGGACCGCGGTTCGCGCTCTCCCGGAAGCGGAGGTCCCGATGGCAGGTTCGACGAGCGAGCGGCTCAACGCCGCCGCGGACGCGCTCGATCGAGCGGCTGCCGACGCGGACCGCGCGGCGGGCCGGTTCTCCGAAGCCCGTCTCGAATCGACTCCGTGGGGGATTTCCGAGCCCGCACGGGAAATCGCCGCCCGGTGGGAGGCCGCGCTCGCCGCGCGGGACGTCGACGCGCGCATCCTCGGCGACGCGACGTCCGATCTCGCCGGCCAATTGCGGATGGCCGCCCGCGGCCACCACCACCGTCCGACGATCGCGACGGCGCTGCTGAGTTGATGCCGTTCCTCCACCCGGCGCTGGACAACGCGGCCGCCGGGCTTGCGTCATTGGGCGCCGCGGCCGCCGCGATCGGCGCACCGGACCCGGTCACCGCGCTCAGGCAGATCGACTGTTCCCCGCAGACGATCCGCGAATCGGCGCGCACCCTGTCGGGCGGCCGCGACGTTTTGGTCATGGCCCGCCTGGAATTCGAACGCGGGGCGCACAGCGCGGAACGCAAATGGGGCGGCGAACCGGCCGCGCAATTCCGGGGCAGCGCCGACGAACTGGACGCGCACTACCGCCAGGCCGCCGAAGCCGCGGCCCGCACCGCGTCGGTCGGCTTGGATCTGGCGGATCTCCTTGACCGGCTGGCAGATCAGACCGCGGCGCGAGTCATGCTGATCGCGGAAGGCGTGTCCCCGGCAGCTGTCGCGCTCTTGGCGGGAGACCGGTCCGCGGAACCGGCGGTCCGAGAGGCGTGCGGGACTATCGCCGAAGCGGTCGCTCGCGGCGTCGCGACCATAGGAGAGGCAACGACTTTCCTCGACGCCTTCGGAACACCGGTGCTGCAGGAAGAAAATTAGCGGGTCGCGGTCACGAATCCGCCGCGCGTGCTGTCCAACGGCTCGCGTCCGTATTGGACGGCGAGTTCCGCGACAGTAACGGTTTCCGGCCGCCAGCCGTGCTCGGCGAGCCACTCCGGAGCGTCTCCGGCCAGACCGCCGAGCCAGAGTGACGTGACCTCGCCGCCGACGTTGCGAGCATGGTCCAGCAGCCCGTCCCGCTCGCCGTCCGGCCGGTGCTCGAACGAAATCCGGCTGCCTGGTGCGGACAACTCGGTGACGGTCGTCAGCAGCCGCTCCGCCTCGTCCCGGCTGAGGTAGATGAGCAGGCCTTCGGCGAGCCAAACCGTCGGCTGTCCCGGATCGAATCCCGCGTTTTTCAAGGCAGCGGCCCAGTTATCCCGCAGATCCACCGGAACGGCCGTGCGCTCGCACTTGGGTCGCGCGCCTTGTTCGGCCAGCACGGCTTCCTTGAACGCGAGCACATCCGGCAGGTCGACCTCGAACACCCGCGCGCCGTCCGGCCAGTCGAGCCGGAACGCACGGGCGTCGAGACCGGCCGCGAGAAGCACCGTCTGCGTCCCGCCGGAAACGAAGTCGTCGAAGAACCGGGTGCGGATCGCGACCTGCTGCGCGAACACCATCCCGAGCCGGGAATCCCGCTCCTTGCCTTCGAAGATCGCGCGCCCGGCATGGAAGAACGCGCCCGCGTACGGGTCCTCGAACAGCCGGTCCGGCCGCCCGCTCTCCAACGCACGAAGCCCAGCCACCCCAACCGCGGTCTTCCCGACCGGCGGAAGCTCTTCGCTCATGAGCCCAGCGTACGGACGAAGCTACTTCGGCATCAGGGCTTTGATCTCCTCGACCAGCCGGCGCACCTTCTTCTTGTCGGACGAACTGTAGTAAAAGGTGCACAGATCAGCCTTGTCGCCGCCAGACGCCGGGTTCTCGATCACCGCCGTCGACGCCCCGGTCACCTTGAACTTGAGACACCCCGGGCCGAACGCCCCCGGTTCGGTGTTGCTGACGTCGCTGATCTTGCTGACCGCGAAGCTGTGTCTCTTGTCCGCTCCGAACAGCCCGTCCTTGATCGCGGCCTTGATCGTCACCTGCTTGCCGCTGAACGTGAGCGACCGACGCCGGGCATAGATGTACAACGCGCCACCTCCGGTACGGGGACCAGCTACCGGAAGGTCAAACGAACGAACCCCGGCCGGAGTGCCCGGTCGGGGTTCGTTCGTGAAGAGCGGTGGCGGTGGGATTTGAACCCACGGACGGGATTAACCGTCACACGATTTCGAGTCGTGCTCCTTCGGCCGCTCGGACACGCCACCGCCGAGAACAATACCGGACCCCTGCCGCGGGGTGCGGCGGGGGTTACTCGGCCCCGGCGCGACGGTCCGCGAAGTACGCCTCGAGCAGGGCGGCGCAGTCGTTTTCGAGCACTCCGCCGAGGACTTCCGGCCGGTGGTTGAGGCGGCGGTCGCGCACGACGTCCCACAGCGACGACACCGCGCCCGTCTTGGGCTCCCAGGCCCCGAACACCAGCCGCGAGACACGGGCGAGCACGAGCGCGCCGGCGCACATCGTGCAGGGCTCCAGCGTGACCGCGAGCGTGCAGCCTTCGAGCCGCCAGCCGTCGCCGAATTTGCGAGCCGCCGCGCGCAGTGCGAGGACCTCCGCGTGTGCGGTGGGGTCAGCCAGCTCTACGCGCGCGTTGCGGGCGGCGGCCAGCGGGCGCCCGTCGGGGTCGAAGACGACCGCGCCGATGGGCACGTCGGCACCAGGAGCGCGGGCCGCGTCCAGCGCGGCCCGCACGGCCTCGATGTCGTCCGGCCGTCTCAGAGCTGGTCCAGCAGTTTCGAGAACTCGGCCTCGAACCCGCACCGCTGGGCGATCATCTGGAGCTGCTCGTCGGGGTAGAGGTCGACCTCGCCGACGATCACCTCCAGCTCGCCGCCGGGAAGGCCGAGGTCGGCCAGGATCTCGAGGTCGCCCTCGGGCCACACGGCGTCGTCGTCCTCGTCGGGCGGGTCGACGCGCAGCACGTCGAGGACGTCCGCCGCGATGTCGTAGTCGAGCGCCGCGGCGGCGTCCGACAGCAGCAGCGACGGTCCCCTCGGGCTCGGCCGGACGATCACGAAGAACTCGTCGTCGACGGCCAGCAGGCCGAACGCCGCCCCGGTCGACCGGAGCTTGCTCAGCTCGGTGATCGCCGCATCCAGTTCTGTGAGCGCCGAGGAATCGAGCGCACTGCACCGCCACCGACCGTCTTCACGGACCACAGCTATCGCGAAGCCCGTGACCGGCTCTTGCACCGCCATGCGCACACCGTATTCCGCCTCGCTGGCGAACGCACGCACGGTGCGCCCGAAGCGTGCGAGGTGCCACTATCGAGCCATGACCGGACCCACCGACCTCCCCACCCTGCCCGGCAATCGGCACGCCGGGCTGCTCGACGCCGCACGGCAGCTGCAGGACCGCACTGTCGAGCTCCGCCGCGCTGTGCACCGGCACCCCGAACAGGGCTTGCAGCTGCCGCGCACCCAGGCGGCGATCCGCGCCGCGCTGGCCGACCTGCCGATCGAACTCACCGACGGCCGCTCCACGACGTCGCTCACCGGCGTGCTGCGCGGGGCCCGTCCCGGACCGGCCATCCTGCTGCGGGCCGACATGGACGCGTTGCCGCTGACCGAGGACACCGGCCTGGAGTTCTCGTCCGAGATCGACGGCTCGATGCACGCCTGCGGACACGACACGCACGTCGCGATGCTCGCTTCGGCGGCGCGGCTGCTGTCCGAGCGCGTCGACGACCTGGCCGGTTCGGTGGTGTTCATGTTCCAGCCGGGCGAGGAAGGCCTCCACGGCGCGCGGCACATGATCCACGAGGGCGTGCTGGACGCGGCCGGCACGCGCGTCACGCGAGCTTTCGGCCTGCACACGATCGCCAACAGCCCGAGCGGCGTCCTGCAGGTGCGCGGCGGGCCGATGATGGCCTCAGCCGACACGTTCAGTGTCGAGGTCACCGGCCGCGGCGGCCACGGTTCGGCTCCGCACGACGCCATCGACCCGGTCCCGGCCGCGGCCGCGATGGTCAGCGCGCTGCAGACGATGGTCACGCGGCGGATCAGCGTCTTCGACCCGGCGGTGGTTTCAGTGACCCGCATCGTGGCCGGAACGACGACGAACATCATCCCCGAGACGGCGGTGCTCGAGGGGACCATTCGCACCCTGTCGGAGACGACGCGTTCCTTCGTTCGCGAGGAACTGCCGAAGGTGTGCGAGGCGGTCGGCGCGGCCCACGGATGCCGCGTGTCGGCCGGAGTGGACCCGGGTTACCCGACGACCGTCAACGACCCGCGGGTCGCGGCTGAGGTGTTGTCGCTGGGCGCCGAGGTGCTGGGCGCGGAGAACGTCGAGGAGCTGACCACGCCGATCATGGGCGCGGAGGACTTCTCGTATGTGCTGCAACGGGTTCCGGGCGCGTTCGCGTTCATCGGGGCGCGGGAGCCGGGAGCGGACCCGGCGACCACGGAGGACAACCACTCGAACCGGGTGAAGTTCCACGAACCAGCGATGGCCGCCGGGGTCGCGATGTACACCGCGTTCGCACTGGACGCCCTGCGCTGAGCTCCGGCCCGCCCTTGACTGGGGCGGGCCGGTTCACTCGGCTTGTGCGAGAAAGACGAATTCGCGGTCCGGCCGGTCGGGTGCCTGCCGGAGGTCGGCGACGCGGTAGCCCTGCTCTCGCAGGCTCGTCCCGGCTGCGGAACCTCAGGGTCGACTCCGAGGTGAGGACGAGGCCGTCGGCCAGGAACGTGTAGGTCATGCGGAACGAGACAAGCGGCAGCCGGATTTCGGTGACCTCGACTCGCTGCTGCACCGCTCCGATCCCCGGCACTTCGCGGGTGTGCGGCGGCACGTCCCAGGTCTCCCAAGCGCGGTACTCCGGCCGCCGGGTCTCGAACACCAGATGCCCGCCGGGTCGTAGCGCCGTCCGGATCCCGCGGAGGTTCGCGGCCCAGTCGTCGTCGGTCAGGAAGACCTGCGCGACGTTCCCGGTCATCACCGCGAGATCCGCGTCGAGCGCGGGCAGGGTCGTCGCGTCTCCGTGCCGCCAATCGACCCGGCTGTCCTTCGCCCGCGCGATGTCGAGCGACGCCTCGGCCGGATCGACGCCGACGACCGCGCGCCCGGTTTCGGCGAGCAAGACCGCCAGGCAGCCCGTCCCGCAGCCGACGTCCAGCACCCGGCGAGCGTTCAACTCGTCGGCGATGCGGACGTACGCGGGGCAGGTCGACCCGGTCGCCGTCGAAGGTGTCATAGATCGGCGCGAGGCGGGGATCGGCGAATATCGCATCGGGCACCCGCGTCACGGTACCCAAAGCCGCCCCTTCGGCCACCCGGCTTTCCCCAGGTCCGGCCATGGTTTGCCCTTCTTCTGGGACAGCTATCCCAAAGATCAGGACGATTGTCCCGGACGTCCTCGTGTTACCCTCCGTTCTGACGAGACATCATATATCAGATCGGATCTGCTCGTGGCGTTCGAGAAACAGCGACAGCGACTCGCCGGTGTGGTGGCGATCCCGGTGACCCCGTTCACCGCGGCCGGAGACGTGGACGCCGAAACGTACGAGCGGTTAGTCGAACGGCTCGTGCTGAGCGGCGTCGAGGTCGTCACGCCGAACGGCAACACCGGCGAGTTCTACGCGCTCGACGAGCAAGAAACGCGACAGTGCCTCGAAGTCACCACGAAGGCCGCGCGCGAGGCGAGCGTGCTTGCTGGCGTCGGCCATGACGTGCGTACAGCCGCGAGGGCCGCGAAGCACGCGCGCGCTTCTGGAGCGGACATGGTGATGATCCATCAGCCCGTGCACCCGTACGTCTCGCGCGCGGGCTGGATCGACTACCACCGCGCCATCGCGAACGAAGTGCCCGAGCTCGGGGTTGTCCTGTACGTGCGCAACCCCGCCATCGAAGGTTCAGACCTAGCGCAGCTCGCCGACGCCGCGCCGAACGTGCTCGGCGTGAAGTACGCCGTGCCGGACCCAGTGCGCTTCCGCACTGTCGCGCGCGACGCGGGGTACGAGCGCTTCGTATGGATCGCGGGCCTCGCCGAACTGTCCGCCCCTGGGTACTTCGCGGTCGGCGCGACGGGCTTCACCTCCGGCCTGGTGAACGTCGCGCCGCAGATCTCGCTCGACCTGTTCCGCCACCTGCGCAACCACGATTTCGCCGGAGCGATGGAGATCTGGGACCGCATCCGCCCGTTCGAGCAGATGCGCGCCGCGGAGGGCAACGCCAACAACGTCAGCGTGGTCAAGGACGCGCTCTCCCAACTCGGCCTGTGCCGCCCCGACGTGCGGCCGCCGAGCAGGCTGCTGACGGCCGCCGAACGGGACCAGCTGTTCGAAATCCTGTCCTCGTGGGGGCTTTCGTAACTCGTCAGGCGCGTGCCTGCGACGCACGTCTTCGCGCAGCAGTTCAGCGAAGGCCGCTTCGTCGTGCTGAGCGCTGAAGCACGCTGTCGGGCGCAGGCTGCAACCACGGCGCCGCGACATCGGGACGCGGCCCGCGTACGTCGAACGGCCGTGCCACGCGCGCAGCAGAGTCTCGGTCTCGCTCGCGCAGTCTGTCATCTGTTCAACCATGTCCGGCAGGACGGCCGATCACCGGGAAACTCAGCAAACCCCAGCTCAACCGGGGTGTGGCGGAGGTTACTCGCGCGTTAAAAACACGTCAGCACGACCGCCGGGACCGTCAGGGGCCCGTTTCCGGGACGTTCCGGGCCGGGGTCGGCGCAGTGTGCTGGCGATGTTCGCCGCGATCGACATCGACCGGAGGTAACCGTGACGCTCAGCGAGCTGCTCCCGAGTCTCGGCTGCGAGGCCGCCGACCATCTAGAACCGGGACTCTGGCCGCAAGGCACGAGGCTCGGCGAAGGCGGTGAGCTGCTCTTCGCCGGCGCGCCGGTCAGTCACCTGGCCGCGCGCTTCGGTACGCCCGCCTACCTCCTCGACGAGGAACAGGTGCGCAACACGGCCCGCGCGTACCGGCGTGCACTGCCGGAGGCCGACGTCGCCTTCGCGAGCAAGGCGCTCTGTACGCGTGCAGTGTTGCGTTGGGTCGCCGAAGAAGGACTGTCGCTCGACACGTGCTCCGCCGGTGAGATCGCCGTCGCGCGCGCTGTCGGATTTCCCGCGGAGCGCATTCTGTTGCACGGCAACGCGAAGACGCCCGAAGACCTGAAAGCCGCGCTGCAGTATGGCGTCGGCCGCATCGTCCTCGACTCTCTCGACGAAGTCGAGCAGCTCGGCGCCCTCGCGCATGGCGCGCAACGCGTCCTCATCCGCGTTACGCCCGGCGTCAGTGGCGACACGCACGCTGCGATCACGACAGGCACCGAAGGACAGAAGTTCGGCTTCTCGCTACGCCCCGACGTACGCGACAACGTCGACCGCGCTGTCGCAGCAGTACTTTCGCAGCCGAGCCTGCAACTGACCGGACTGCACTGCCACATCGGTTCACAAGTGTCCCGTGTGGACCGTTACGAAGAAGCCGCGCGAAAGATGGTCGAAGTGCTCGTCCGCATCCGCGACCAATACGGAATCACGTTGCGAGACTTGGATCTCGGCGGCGGCCATGCAGTGCCGTACGCCGACCGTGAAGCGTCCTTCGACCTCGACGGGTACGCGCGCCGCCTCCGCGTCGCCCTGGGCTACGAGTGCTCGTCACGCGACTTCCCGTTGCCACGTCTGACAATCGAGCCCGGCCGCGCGATCGTCGGACCGGCCGGGATCACCGTTTACCGCGTGTGCGCCGTGAAACGCGGCGCGCGCACCTTCGTCGCTGTCGACGGCGGCATGAGCGACAACCCGCGCCCCGCGCTGTACGGCGCGCGCTATACCGCGCGTCTTGTCGGCCGTCGCACGAAGGCCGCGCGTACGCCGATGACGGTTGTCGGACGACACTGCGAGTCCGGCGACGTACTGGCGGACGTCTGCCTGCCCGACGACATCCACGTCGGCGATCTGCTGGCCGTACCGTGCACCGGCGCGTACCACCACTCGCTCGCGTCGAACTACAACCTCGTCGGCCGCCCACCGCTGGTCGGCGTCCGCGACGGACACGCGACGCTCCTCGTACGCCGCGAAACCGAAGAAGACCTGCTTCGCCGCTGCTAGCTCTCGATGGTCTGACCGCCGCGGGCAACGGTGCCGCGCGTCAGACGTCGCCCAGCGAAGAAGTCACGGCAGGCGCGTTGCACGGCAAACATCAACGGGAAGCCCACGAGGATCGCTACGACGCCAATCACCGCGACACCGCCGACGCCGAACACAGTGGTCTCTCCGGCGTCAGGCTTCGCGTACGCGATCGCCGCGAGCACCAGTACCGCCAGGAAGAATACGCCGCCTACGAAGGGCAGTAAGCCGCGAAGCAAGAAATTGCGCACGCTCGACAACAGCGTCCGACGAAACACCCACACACAAGCGAGCGCCGTCACCGTGAACTCGATCGCGATCGTGAGCCCGACCGCGTCGACCGAATCCGCGAGCACGTTCCGGCTCCACAACGCCAGCAGCACGTACAAAGCGAGCGACACCAACCCGAACGTCCAGGTGGTCACCGAAGGCGTCTGATACTTCGGATGCACCCGGCCGAACACCTTCGGCAGCGCGCCGTGGCTGGCCATCGACAACGTCGTGCGCGCGGCGGGCATGATCGTCGCCTGGCTCGTGGCCGCGCCGCTGGTCAGCACCGACACGATCAGCAGCACCCCCATGACCTTCCCGAAACCGGACGTTCCGAACACCGCGCCGCCCAACCCGGCGAGCACGTCCTCGGCGTTCGCCTCGTTGGCCAGCCCGATCCCGTGCTCGCCAACGCCCGCGAAGGCCAGCGCCGCGACGGTCACCAGCAGGTAGTTGAGCACCAGCAGCACAGTCGACAGAATCGCCGCCCGGCCCGGCGCGTGCCGCGGATCAGCCGATTCCTCGTTCACCGAAAGCGAACTCTCCCAGCCCCAGTAGATGAAAACCGCGAGCAGCACCGCCGACACCGCCGTCCCGACGCTGACCCCGTTCGGCCACAGCCAGTCCCATCGCGGCGTCGTCGCCTGCGGGCCCGCAGTGCCGCCGTAGACGCGCGAAAGCGCTACGACAGAGAAGATCGCCAGGACGGCCAGTTCGATGCCGAGGAGGACCCACTGCGCCCGCGCGGACACCTCGATGCCGCGGTAGCACAGCCAGCACAACGCGAGCAGCCACGCGCAGCCGATCGCCGTCGTCACCGCGCGGTTGTTCGCGAGGTCGTCTAGACCAAAGAGCAGCAGCGTGTACCGGCCGGTCAGCGCCGACTGACTGCTCATCACCAGCAGCTGTTCCACGAGGACGACCCAGCCGGTCATCCAGCCGACGCGACTGCCGAACGCGCGGGTGGCCCACGTGAAGTTGGTGCCGCAATCGGGTTCGGCCGCATTGAGTTCCCTGAAGGCAAAAGCGACGAACAACACCGGAACGAACGACAGCAACACGAACGCGGCGGCCTTGAACCCCGTTCCGGCGAGCACGATGAACCCGAGCGTCGCCGCGATCGAATAAGCCGGGGCGGTCGACGACATTCCGATCACCGTCGAAGACACCATGCCCAGCGCGTTCGAGCGGAGCCCCTTGGCCGGCACCACAGGCGCGGCGACGGCTTCGGTCATTGGAATATTCCTCCTCGAGATCGGCGGTCCGCGACCGTACCCGGCGTTTGCCCGAGCCAGAACGGCGGCCGCATGTCCGCCATCTGGAGAAGAAAACGGGAAAGGGTCTCCTGCTCTCCGGCTCCTGCCGATACGCTGCGCGTCTGACGAATCACATGCCGAAACACAGGGAGGGACGGCATGGGTGACGAAAACCGTACGAAAATCGAGGAACCGCGTGCTCCGAGAGCGCTAGACGGGACCGACCGGACGCTCATCACGCTGTTACAGGAAGACGGCAGGGCGTCGTTCACCGCGCTGGCCAAGGCGGTGGGTCTTTCGGAAGGCGCGGTGCGGCAGCGAGTACAGCGGCTGCTGCGAGAGGAAATGGTGCAGATAGTCGCCGTGACCTCGCCGGAACACGTCGACCTGACCCGAAGGGCCATGGTCGGCATCACGGTGGACGGAGACGCCCGCGAAGTGGCTCAGCAACTGGCCAAGGTCGCCGACGTACACCAGGTGGCACTCTGCTCGGGCCGCTTCGACCTGCTGGCGGAACTGCTGTGCCGCGACGACGACCACCTGCTGTCCGTACTCGGCGACGAGGTACGGCCAATCGCGGGAGTCGTCGCGACGGAGCTGTTCGTGTACCTGAAGCTCGCGAAACAGGACTACTCGTGGGGACGGCTGACTGCCTGACCCGCGGGTCGGTTTCGCGGCTGGGTCCATGGCCTGGGTCTATGGCTGGTTTTGCGGCTGAGTGCATGAGCTGGCGTGCTCAGACTGGGTTCTCGGTGGGGTTCTCGGTCTGAGGTGCGCGGCTAGCCGGGTTCTCCACCTGGCGCGGACGGACCGGTTGTTCGGCTGGGTTTCTTCGGCCGGGCGGATACCTGGCTGGGTTCCTGAGCTGGGCTTTTGGTCTTGGTCCTTGGGTTGGAGCACTCGGTTTGGATGGGCTTTCGGTCCCTAGTCCTCGGACCGGAGCACGCGGTTCAGGTTTCGGTCCCTAGTCCCCGGACTGAAGCACTCGGCTCACGCCGGGCTTTCGGCCTTGATTCCCGGGCTGAACACTCGGCTCGGGCTGGGCTTCCGGCCTTAGTTCCCGGACTGGAGTACTCGGCTTGGGACATCGGGCGATGCCCTCGGGCTGGCGCGCTCGAGCTGTCGGTCCTGATCGGGCCGGTACCCCCGGCTGCGTCGGTTTGGCTTCGCGGACTGGATCGGGCCGGTCCCCGGAGCTGGCTCGGCTGGCTCCTGAACTGGACTGGACCACCGAGCTCCGCAGGCACGGCCCTTGGACGACCGCCGCGGCTGGCACTCCTGGCCTGCCTTGACTGGCCTACGAGCCGGGACAAGGCACGGTTCCTCGGACCGCCGATCCCAGTCGGTCTCCACTGGCTGGATCGGCCGAGTTCAGGCAGGCGATCGGTTTCAGGCGCAGGTCCGGACTTCGGGAGTCCGGCACTGGCTACGGAGTTCCAGTTCCAGCATCAGCGCTGGTCGCGGCTTCGGGAGCCGGGCACGAGCGCTGGTCCCGGCAACGGGCTCCGGCTCAAACGCGAGTTCCAGCCCGGAGCCCAGCCCCACTGCTGGCCCAGCAACGACGCTGGCCAGCACGGGATTCCCACCCGGCGACCGTTTCCAGCAACGACGCTGGCGCGACGCACGCTCCGCGTGCAAGAACCCAGCTCCAGCCTGGCCACTGGCCCCAGCAACGAAGCATGCTTAGCCGCCGGTTCCAGCAACGAGGCCGAACTGGCGACGTAGCAGGCTTGGCCGCTAGTTCCAGCAACGAGGCCGAACCGGCGACGTAGCAGGTTTAGCCCCATTTCCGGCAACGACGCCGGTCCCGGCACCACCCACCACCCGACGTCGCCCGTCGAAGACGGAGACGTCGGCCCCGGCAACGGGCGTCAGCCCGAGCCACCGGCATCCGTGCCGACCAGGCACGGGACTCCGGCCCCAGCACCGGTTCCACCAACGGCCCCGGAATCCCGCCCCAGCATCGACGCTGGCCCGCCTTCGGTCGCACACCGACGTTCCCTGCCCCAGCCCCCGGCACGGGAACGCTCGCCGATTTCCGCGCGCCTTCCGCACGGCAAGCCTTGTCCCACTCACCGGGACGTCACTGGCCCCGAAAAAACGGCTCCGAGACCAGCGCTCACCCCCGACCGAATTCGCGACCAGCCACTCCGAAGCTCCAATCCGGTGCCTATTACGCTCCCTTCCCGATTAGACCGACTGGCCGAAGCCATCAGTTTCGCTAATGCCTCCGAACGGCCGCACGACTCGAATTTGCCTACTGCGCAGTCGGAATAGCGCGCCCCGGATTCCGTATCGACCTTCGGCCAACAAGTCGGTTCCACAGTCCCCAGCCGCTATGCCCGTCTTCCGCAATCCCCGAGTCGCCGCGGCCGCCTCCCGCAAACCCCAGCCAGACGTCCGCCTCCGGCAATCCTCAGCCACCGCGACCGCCTCCCACAGGCCCCGACCACCGTGGCCGCCTCCCGCAATCCCTCAGCGACCGCGCTCGCCGTCCACAGTCCCCAACCACCGCAGCCGCTTCCCTCAATCCCTGAGTCGCCGCAGCTACCTTCCGCGAACCTCAGCCACCGCAGCCGCCTTCCCCCAGTCCCCAGCCGCTGCGGCCGCCTCCCGCAATCCCTGAGAGGGCGTCTGAGAACTGATGTCACTGGTCTGTGTTGCGGGTGAGTCGTCGGGACATGGTCATGATCATGGCGATGTAGATCATGGCTTCGTGG
>NZ_JBEXMH010000064.1:0-48410 GCF_040610415.1 Amycolatopsis sp. NPDC004079
TCCGACCCCCGGGCTGGCCCTTCCTTGCGTGGGGTCCGTGAAGGACTCCTTGAGGGAATCTGATTCCCTCAAGGAGTCCTTCACGGCACGGGGACCGGCGGGTGCCGCAGGGCGCGGACGGCGCGGGAGCGCAGCGGGGAAAGCGAGGTGGCGACCAGGACGAACCCGCCGACGAGCAGCACCGCGGGCGCGCCGAACGCGGCGCCGAGCGGGCCGGCGAGGAGCTCGCCGATCGGAATGCCCGCGTAGGAGCCGAAATCGTCGAACGCGGCCATCCGCGACAGGAGATGCCCGGGGATGTTCTCCTGCAACGTCGTGTCCCAGGCCACGCCCATGACGCCGGCGGAGAACCCGGCGACGAACGTCGTCCCGGCCAGCACGGCGAAGTTCGCGTGCGTGCCGAGCGCGAACAGCGGCAGCGCGGTCAGGGCCGCGCCGACCAGTCCGACCGGCAGCAGTCGTTTCGGCGCGAACCGGTACATCACCAGCCCGGCCAGCAGCGCGCCCACCGCGCGCACGCTCAGCGCCGCGCCCCATCCGGCCGCGCCGATGGTGTCCTGCGCGATGCCCGGCCCGAGCACCAGCCAGCCGCCGGTGAAGACGATGTTGTAGACGGTGAACGCCGTGACCACCCGCCACAGCCACGGGATCCGCCAGAACTGCCGCCAGCCGATTCGCACACTGTGCAAGACGCTGTTCTGCTCGGACTTCTCCGCCGGGGGCAGCGTGATCGCCTGGTAGAGCAAGGCGGCGAGCACGAACGACACCCCGTCGGCGGCGATCGCCCAGCCGCCGCCGACCGTGCCGACCAGGACCCCGGCGACGGCCGGGCCGGCCACCTTCGTGATGTTCCGTCCGGTGGCCAGCAGCGAGTTCGCCTGCCGCAGCGATTCCGCCGGGACGATCTGCGGCACGATCCCGCGCAGCACCGGCGTGGTGAACGCCGTGCAGATCCCGCCGAGGAACTCGGTGACGACGAGGGCGGCCAGCGAGTAGTTGCCGGTGAGCAGGATGGCCGCGGCCGCCAGCTGGGCCGCACCGGCGCCGAGGTTCGACAGCCGCAGCACGCGGTTGCGCGGGAACCGGTCGCCGACCGCGCCGCCGACGAGCAGGAACGCGAGCAGCGGGACGATCCCGGCGGCGAGCACGATGCCGAGGTCGGTCGGGCTGTGGCTGCTGCCCAGCACCGCGAAGGACAGGGCGACCGGGGTCATGGCGCTGCCCAGGAGCGAGACCAGTCGTCCGGCGTAGAAAATCGCGAACGCGCGATGGCGCAACGGTGCTTCCCCCACCCGGCGATCTTGTCTGGGACGGGTCGGGAACGCCACAGATTATTGGCGCGGCCGGGCACTCCGGTTCAGACTCACGGGTCAGCCGGGAGAAAGGGCAGCGCATGAGCGGGATCGACGCCGAGGTCTTCGGTGGCCGGATGCCGTCCGGAGCAGGGGATTTCGCGATCGAAACGCACGGAATCACCCCGATCCCGCACGCGAACCGGTTCGGCAGGCCGTGGCGGCTCGCGGGCGTGTGGTTCGCGCCGAACCTCACCATGACCGCCGTGTTCACCGGCACCCTCGGCGCGACGCTCGGGCTCGGTTTCACCACCGGGTTCGTCATCGCCTTGATCGGCACCGTGGTCGGCTCGCTGCCGGTCGCGTGGCTGTCCACCTGGGGTCCGCGCACCGGAACCGGTCAGCTGCCGCTCGCGCGGCTCCCGTTCGGCCGTGGCGTCGTGCTGCCCGGCCTGGTGCAATGGCTCGGCTCGATCGCGTGGGACGCGCTGGTCGGGCTGTTCGGCGGCGAAGCGCTGGCGCAGCTCACCGGGCTGCCGTTCTGGGCCGCGGTGCTCGTGGTGCTGGTGCTGCAGTGCACGCTCGGCGTATTCGGTTACGCGGTGATCCACCGGGTCCAGGCCGTGATGAGCGTGGTGCTGGTTGTCGCATTTGTCGCGCTCGCCGTAAAGGTGGTGCTTGATCACCCGATCACGTTTACCGATTCCGCGACCGGCGGCGATTTCGCCGGTGCCGTCGTGCTCTTTTCCACCATTACGCTCAGTCTGGCTATTTCGTGGGCTCCTTATGCGTCGGATTTCAGCCGTTACCTGCCTGCTTCGACGCGCCCGAGCGGCGTCTTCTGGTTCACGCTGCTCGGCCTGACCGCCTCGTACGCGCTCGGCGAGGGCATCGGCCTCGCGCTTGGTACTGCGCTGGGCGACCAGACCGCCGCTGGAGTGTCGACGCTGCTCGGCGGGGGTGTGCTGGGTGCGGTCGCGCTGCTGGTGATCGCGCTGGCGGCGGTGTCGTCCAACGCGATGAACGACTACAGCGGCTCGCTCGCGCTGCAGACTGTGGGCGTGCGGGTGCGCCGGCCAGTGTCGGCGGTGGTCGTGACGGTGCTGGCGTTCGCGCTGATTCTCTGGATGCACACCGGGGATCTGGCGGCGAAATTCCAGAACGTGCTGCTGGTGGTGAGTTACTGGATCCCGCCGTTCCTCGGTGTCGTCGTGCCGGATTGGCTGCGGCGCAGGCGTGGTGGACGCGAGATCGATGTGCTCGCTGAACTGCAGCGTCCGGTGCGCAGCTGGGCCGCGCTGGTGGCCTTCGTGGTGGGTTTTGCGGCGGCGGTGCCGTTCATGAACACGACCGTCTACACCGGACCGGTCGCCGCGGCGCTGCACGGTGCGGATCTGGCCTACTACGCCGGGTTCGTGGTTTCGCTGGTGGCGTACACGCTGCTGCGCGGCCGCCGACCGGTTGACCTCCAGTAAGGTAGAGGTCGCACGCTGGCAGGTGCCTACTTCTGGAGGAACCCATGCCAGTAGCTGTTGTCACCGGCGCTTCCGCCGGTCTGGGCCGGGCACTCGCCGCGGCTCTCGTCCGTCGCGAATGGACAGTGCTGGGCACCGGACGCGACCCGGGAACGCTGCGCGCCGCCGCGGCGGAGGCCGGATTCACCCCGGTGCCCGGCGACGTCACCGATCCCGGGCACCGCGCCCGGCTCGCCGAAGCCGCCGGACCCCGGCTCGACCTGCTTGTCAACAACGCCAGCACGCTCGGCGTCAGCCCGCTGCCGCCGCTGGCCGAGTACCCGCCGGACGAGCTGGAAACTGTCTTCCGCACCAACGTTTTCGCGCCGCTAGCGCTCGCCCGCCTGCTGTTGCCCGCGCTCACCGCGGCCAAGGGAGTGCTGGTGAACATCAGCTCCGACGCCGCCGTGGAGGCGTACGAGGGCTGGGGCGGCTACGGTTCGGCGAAGGCCGCGCTGGACCACCTGAGCGCGGTGCTCGGCGTGGAAAACCCGGAAATCGCGGTGTATGCCGTCGATCCCGGGGATTTGCGCACTGCCATGCACCAGGCCGCTTTCCCGGGCGAGGACATTTCGGACCGGCCACTGCCGGAGACCGCGGTACCGGCTTTCCTGCGGCTGCTGGAGGAACGTCCGCCGAGCGGCCGGTTCAAGGCGGCGGATCTGCAGGTGCGGTCGTGAACGCGCCGCACACCCGGTTCGACCTGGCCGAGGATCGCAGCGCGTCCGCTCCGCCCGAAGCGCGCGGCCTCGAGCGGGACGAGGTGCGGCTGCTCGCGGCCGGTCCGGCGGGCGTACAGCACGCCACTTTTCGCGACCTGCCCGCGTTCTTGAATCCCGGCGATCTGTTGGTAGTCAATACTTCCGGCACGTTGCCCGCCGCCGTCGACGCGGTCCGGGACGAACGCGTCATCACCGTCCACTTCTCCACCGAACTCGACGATGGCACCTGGGTCATCGAGCTTCGTGCGCCTGGCGGTCCGCTCCTCGACGGCCGCGCGGGGGAGCGGCTCAGCCTGCCCGCCGGAGCTGTCGTCACGCTGCGCGAGCCGCACGTCGCCGGTGCACAACGGTTGTGGCGCGCGAAGATCGAAGTGGAAGGCGAGGTTGCGCGGTATCTCGCGAAGGTCGGTCGGCCGATTCGCTACGGCTATGTCCCGCGCGCGTGGCCGTTGCCGAATTACCAGACTGTGTTCGCGCTCGATCCGGGTTCGGCGGAGATGCCGAGCGCGGCGCGGCCGTTCACTCCGGAGCTCGTGACTCAACTGGTCTCGAGGGGAGTGCTGTTCGCACCGATCTTGTTACACACCGGCGTCTCGTCGCCGGAAGCCGGAGAACCGCCGTACGGAGAGCGTTTTCGCGTTCCGGCGACGACTGCCGCGTTGGTCAATTGGGTGCGTGACCAGGGTGGACGCGTTATCGCAGTAGGGACAACGGCGGTGCGCGCGATCGAATCGGCGGCGAATCCCGGCGGGCTCGTCACCGCGGCGGCGGGATGGACCGAACTTGTGCTCGGTCCGGACCGGCCAGCCCGCGCGGTCGACGGATTGATCACCGGATTGCATACGCCGGAGGCCTCTCACCTGCTGCTTCTCGAGGCGGTCGTGGGTCCCGAGCTGGTGCAGCGGGCCTACGACGCGGCGGTGCGACGGGAGTATCTGTGGCACGAGTTCGGCGACGTCTCGCTCCTGGCAAGCAGGTGAGGCCCGGGCCTGTCAAGTAATCCCACACAATTTCCCGGGATGCGGATGCATATGCAGTCTCGCGGGTGAACGTGTCATTCTCGCCCCGTTCCGCTGACCGCGAAAGGGCCATTTGTGCGTACATTTCCGCGAACCCGATTGTTTGCTTCCGCGCTCGCCGCGCTGACGGTGCTCGGGGCGCTCGCCGGGTGTTCCCGCGCGGACCGCACTGAGGCCGCGACCAACCAGGGCGCCGCCGGGGAGGTGCGCGTCGGCTTCTTCCCGAACGTGACGCACACGCCCGCGCTGATCGGAGTCAAGAAGAACTTCTTCGCGCAGAACCTCGGCGGCACGAAACTCACGACACAGACGTTCAACGCCGGTCCGTCCGAAGTGAACGCGCTGCTCGGCGGTTCGCTCGACGTCGCGTTCATCGGCTCCGGGCCGGCGATCAACGCCTTCACCAAGTCCAAGGGCGCGATCCAGCTCGTGTCCGGCGCGGTCACCGGCGGCGCGCAGCTGGTGGTGAAGCCCGGGATCACGTCGGTCGACCAGCTCAAGGGCAAGACCATCGCGACGCCGCAGCTGGCCAACACCCAGGACGTCGCGCTCAAGAAGTTCCTCGCCGAGAAGCACCTGACCGGCCAGGTCAACGTGACCAACCTGGACAACCCGAAGACGTTCGACGCGTTCAAGAAGGGCGAGGTCGACGGCGGCTGGCTGCCCGAGCCGTGGTCTTCGCGGCTGGTGGCCGACGCGGGCGCGAAGGTGCTGGTGGACGAGAAGACACTGTGGCCGGAAGGCCGGTTCCCGACCACCGTCGCGATCGTGCGCAGCGAGTTCCTCAAGCAGCACCCGGACACCGTGCGCGCGCTGCTGAAGGGCGAGCTGCAGGCGATCGACTGGGCGAAGAAGAACCCGGCCGAGGCGAAGACCGTGGTCAACGGAGCGCTCAAGGAGCTGTCCGGCAGCTCGCTCAGCCCGGCGGTGCTCGACCGCGCGTTCTCGAACATCGAGCTGACCACCGACCCGGTGCCCGCGCAGTTCCCGCAGCTGGCCAAGGACTCGGTGACCGCGGGCGTGGTCGACAAGGTGGTGGACCTGAAGGGGTTCGCTGACTTCGGCCCGCTCAACGAGGTCCTCAAGGCACAGCAGCTGCCCGCCGTCAACGCGCCCGAACTGGCCAAGTGACGTCCCGACCGGAAGGCGATCCGCGATGACCACCACCCTGGCCCGACCAGTGACCGCCGCCGTGCACCTCGACCGTGTGGGCAAGGTGTTCGGCTCCGGCGGCGGCGCGGTGACCGCGCTCGACGGGGTCGACCTGACCGTGGAACCGGGCGAGTTCGTCTGCCTGCTCGGCGCGTCCGGCTGCGGCAAGAGCACGCTGCTGAACCTCGTCGCCGGTCTCGACCAGCCGTCCGCCGGTGAGATCACTCTCACCACTTCGCGGCCCGCGGTGATGTTCCAGGAGGCCGCGCTGATGCCGTGGCTGACCGCGTCCCGGAACGTGGAACTGCCGCTGCGGCTCGCCGGATTCGGCCGTTCCGAGCGCCGTGAAAAGGCCGCTGAGCTGCTGGACCTGGTGCGGCTGAGCGACGCGGCGCGCAAGCGTCCGCACGAACTGTCCGGCGGGATGCGGCAGCGGGTCGCGCTGGCCCGCGCGCTCGCCGCGACCCACCGCGTCGGCGGCGACGACGGGAACGCGTTGCTGCTCATGGACGAACCGTTCGCGGCTCTCGACGCGATCACCCGCGACGTGCTGCAGAGCGAGCTGCTGCGGGTGTGGCGCAGCACGGGTACCTCGGTGCTGTTCGTGACGCACGACGTGCGCGAGGCTGTCCGGCTTGGGCAGCGGGTGGTGCTGCTGTCGTCGCGTCCGGGCCGCGTGGTCCGCGAGTGGCACGACGTCCCGTCCGCCGACGGGGAACTGCTGGCCGAGGAGATCACGGCCGATCTGCGAAAGGTGATCAGCACCCATGCCGCAGCCTGACCAGGCGGCCCCCGACCTAGACGAAGCCGTCGGCGCCGGCCTGGACCGGCTCGACACCCCCACCGGCGCGCGGCCGACGTCGCTGCGCCGCCGGTTCGTGCGCGGATTCCTGCCGCCGGTCGGCGCGCTCGTGCTGCTGATAGTCCTCTGGCAGATCCTGTGGGCCGCCGCGTTCTGGCCGGAAACGACGCTGCCCGCGCCGCTGGACGTCTGGGCCGAGTTCTGGAGAACGGTCACCGACGGTTCGGTGTTCGGCTTCATCTGGACCTCCGTGCACCGCGCCGCGCTCGGCTTCGCCGCCGGGGTGGTCATCGGGACGCCGCTGGGCATCCTGGTGGCGAAGGTCCGCGTGGTGCGTGCCGCGATCGGTCCGCTGCTGAGCGGGTTGCAGAGCCTGCCGTCGGTGGCCTGGGTGCCCGCCGCGGTGATCTGGTTCGGCATCAACGACGCGGCGATCTACTTCGTCGTGCTGCTCGGCTCGGTCCCGTCGATCGCGAACGGCCTCGTGTCGGGCATCGACCAGATCCCGCCGATCCTGCCGCGCGTCGGCAAGGTGATGGGCGCGGGGCGCTTCGCCGCCGCCCGGCACATCCTGCTGCCCGCCGCGCTGCCCGGGTTCCTCGCCGGGCTCAAGCAGGGCTGGGCGTTCTCGTGGCGTTCGCTGATGGCGGCGGAACTCATCGCGCGTTCGCCGAGTCTCGGCGTCGGGCTGGGGACGTATTTGAACGACGGTTCGTCGTACAACTCGATGCCCATGGTGATCGCCGCGATTTTCCTGATTTTGTTCGTCGGGGTGGCGATCGAGCTGATCGTGTTCCGTCCGCTGGAGCGGTCGGTGCTGCGCGCGCGGGGTCTGACGACGTCACTCTGAGTACCTGCCCGCGCGACGCTCAGGCGTGCCAGACAGAATGCACGACCATGACGTCCGGGCTTTTCGCGATCGCTTCCGTGCTGGTGTTCGTCGTACGGTTCGCACGCGAGCCGCGGCGGGTCGGCAACGCGGTGTGGTTCCTGGTCGCGCTGTTTTTCACCGGGTTGTGGCTGCTGTCGTTCTTCAACCACGTCGAATGGGCGCAGATCGCGATCATCGCGGTGGTGATGATCGTCGGCGGGCTCGGCGCGCTGGCGCTGCCGTGGGCGCTGATCGCGAACGGCGTCGTGATGCTGCGGCGAGAGGGCCGGCGGCTGGCGAACCTGCTGTCGCTGCTGGCCGGGCTGGGCCTGCTGGCGGTGTTCGCGCTCGCGGTGAGTTCGCTGGTTTTCGACGATCAGCCATTGCTGCGCGTGGCCGCGATGGCAGTGCTGTTCGTGACCGGCTATTTGGCGTTCCTGTTCACGGCGTTGCTGCTGTACTCGATCCTCTACAGCCGGGTGACCCGACGCGCTCGCGCTGGCGCGGTGGTCGTTCTCGGTTCGGGGCTGCAGGGCGACCGGGTGCCGCCGCTGCTGGCCAGCAGGCTCGACCGCGCGGTGCAGGTCCAGCAGCGGTCGCCGGGAGCGCTGCTGGTGGTGTCCGGCGGGCAGGGAGCGGACGAACTGACCTCCGAGGCGGACGCGATGGCGCGGTATCTCATCGCGGCCGGGGTTCCCGCGGAACAGATCGTGCTGGAGGACCGCGCGACGACCACCAGCGAGAACCTGCGGTTCAGCGTCGCTTTGCTTGCCGAGCGCGGGTTTTCCGGCCCGATTCTCGCCGTGACGAACAACTACCACGTGTTCCGGACGGCGGTGCTGGCCCGGCAGCTGGGGCTGCGGCTCAACGTGATCGGGGCGCGGACGGCTTCGTATTTTGTGCCGAGCGCGTTCTTGCGGGAGTTCGTGGCGTTGCTGCTGCAGTACCGGAAGACGAACGCGGCGGTGTTGTTGTTCTTGGGTGTGGGGCCGTTTTTGCTGTTCTTGTCCTCGTAGTGATCAGGCGGTGCAGACCCAGATCGCGCGCCAGTGACAGCCGTCCTGTTCGGCGCGCTCCACTGTGAACTTGACGTCGTCGCCGACCTCGAGCTTGCGGAACCCGTGCGCCTCGCGCACCCCGCGGCTGTTCTGGTCGATCATCGAGAAGTGCGCCCAGACCGGACTGTCGACGGCGGTGGATTCGATGATTCCCCAGCCTTCGTCGACTTCCCAGCGCACGACTTTTCCGCGATGCTCCATCTTGGCCAGTCTAGAAAAGATCGCCGTGCCGCGCTGAGAATTTCGGCATGGTATGACGAGCTGGTGCTACTGGACCAAGGTGCAGGAGCCGCGCCGTGACGTCGGAGAACTCCTGCCCCGGCCGTCGCCGATCACGGCCGGCGGGGGACAAGGTGTCGCTGTGGGGCAGGTAGCGGTTTCGCCCGCTCCGGTGACGGTGTCGAGGACGTCCGCGCCCGCGGAAGTGATGCGGGCGGACGTGTTCCAGCCGTCGTTGCCGACGAGCTTCTTGCTTGTGCGTGGCCTCGTCCCAGGTGTAGCGGCAGAGCAATTCGTCGGTGCCGCCGGTGATGCGGTTGCGGCTGGCCGGATCGTCGAACCCGGCCAGTCGGTGCCGCCGGGTCCGGCGAGGAGGCGGACGTAGCTGTTCCGGCCGCCGGTGCCGATCGTGGACTGCTGGGGAGCCATCGGCCCGCCGCCGGCCGTGACGGTGACCGAGCTGGCCGGCGTCCCGGATGCGGCATTACTGGGATGTGCCGGTGAGCGGGAGCGATCTTCCCGGTTGTCGAGACCGCAGAGCGGAAACGGCCGGCGAAACAGTTTCCGCCGGCCGTTCCAAAATCACGAGGATGCGTCCAATTGGAGCAAAGTGGTCGGCGCGCCGGGCGGGTTGGTCCCCACTCCGACCTGAGTCGTTCCGGTCGGATTCACGTCAACAGTGCTGTGCTGCCCGCTGTCGGTGGTCAGCTCCGCCCGCACCTTGTGCCCTGCTCCGGAATTGATCCCGTCGCCGCGGATGGAATAGACGGCCGGGATTTTCATCGTGAGATGACCGGTCGGCGCGATCACGTGGAAGCACACGCGCCCGTCGCTGCCCTGTCCGACCGGTTCGCTGGTCCGTACCTGGATCAGGCCTACCGTGTCGGGGCCGGACGGGCAGGCTGCGAACAGGATGTGCCCGTCGCCGGAGAGCAGTTGGACGTGGTAGTCCGCGAGAATTTGTTCTGCGCCTGGGTAATGGAAGTCCTCCACGATCGCGGGTTGCTGGTCCTCGGCGGTGGCGGCGGCCCCGGTGCCCAGCGTCACTGCCGCCGCCGCGGCGCAGGCCGCCGCCGCGGCCGCGATGCCCGACTTCGTTCGGGTCGACAAGCTCAAAATTCCCCCTTGCGGACTAGCGAACCGTGGCAAAGCGAGTAGTGAACCCGGTTCAGCGTGCTTGCGTGGACGATCCTGGCGGGCGTTTTTCGGCGGAACCGGCCAGTGCGTTAACAATAATGTGATGCGGTTCACTTATATTCTTTTATAAAAGGAACAGTAAATACTCCTTGAATGAGTGCCCGTTGGTAACTTTATGAATTCGAAATCGCTCCCGGGCGGTCGCGACTGGCTAGTCTCGGCCGGAGACGCGTGGTGATCGGGCGGTCACCGGTATCGCGTGGCATTTCACAGGGGGATTCGATGCGTACGGCGAAAGCCCGCTTTCGTGCTGCTCTGATGACGTTCTTGACTGCTTCCTTGGTCGCGGGAACGGTGCAAGTTCCCGCCGCCGCGGTCGATCGGCCGAGAGGAGCCTCCGCCGCGTCGACCGGCAGCACGGACACCGATCGCGCCAAGGTCGGGCGGCTGTGGCAGTTCGGCGGCCCGGCGACCAAACGGGACGCGGCGGTCGCGCTGGTCGGCTCTGACGCGGACGTCACGCGATTCCTCACCGCACAGAAGGATGTCGACGCGTCCATCGACCGGAGCATCCACGTCAACCAGTTGATGTCTTCTGGCGGCGTCGCGACCCGGACGGCCGCGCAGAAGGCGCTGGACGCCAACAGCGACGACGCGCTCGAAGCGTTCCTCGACACCGGCTGGCAAGGCGCGCACGAGAACGATCTCGCGCTGCGGGTCAACCAGATGATGGCCGCGGGCGGCCCGCAGTTGAAGCAGGCCGCACAGAAAGCCTTGGACGCCAACAGCGAGGAGGCGTTGCGAAGCTTCCTCGCCACCGGGTGGAAGGTGCCGTTCGGTACTGATCAGGCTGTCAGGGTCAATCAGGAAATGGCTGCAGGCGGGCCGGAGGTGAAGAAGGCCGCGCAGCAGGCGCTGGACGCCAATAGCGACGATGCCCTCACCCAGTTCCTGGCCATCGATCTCCCAGTGGCGCAGGCGCGTGACGCCGAGACCGCGACCATCGCGGACCTCGTCGCCACCGCCAACGCGGCTTCCGCCCAGGCCGCGACTCAAACTCAGCTGGCGAAGCAGGAATCCGACCGCGCAGTCACGGAAGCGGCAGCGGCGGCGAAGGCGGCGCAAGCGGCGAAGGACGCGGCTGCGGCCGCGCAGGGGCACGCCGGTCAGGCGACCGAAGCTGCGGAACAGGCCGCATACGCCGCGAATCAAGCCGCGATCACCGCGAGAGAAGCGATCGGTGCGGCGAACGCTGCTTCGCGAGCCGCGCACACCGCCGCCGCCGCCGCGTCGCGCGCCGCTGCGGCGGCTTCCCGGGCAGGGCAGGCCGCGTCGAACGCATATGACGCAGCAGCACAAGCCACGCTTGACAAGGAACACGCGGACGTAGCGCGGCAGTCTGCTCAGACGGCGCGCGACGCTGCACTGGGCGCGGAAAAGGCCGCGGGTGCGGCACGCGCTGCGCGAACGGCGTCACAGCAAGCAGAGAACGCCGGCGCCGCCGCTCACGACGCCGCGTTGCAGTCGAGCAATGCCGCCGCCGCGGCGACCGATGCCGCGAACAACGCCGCTGCCGCAGGCGCGGACGCACGTCAGGCGCAAGCCGCGGCGGCAACGGCTCGCGCGCAGGCCGCACGGGCGGTTTCGGCGGCGAACGCGAGCCAGTCTTGGGCGCACGAGGCGAGCGACGCGGCGGAGCAGTCCGCGACTGCCGCTGATGCGGCCGCCGTCGACGCGACCGCTGCCGCGCAAGCCGCTGACGACGCAGCAGCACACGCCGGGCAGGCAGCCGACGCGGCGAAGAAGGCAACCGAGCACGCGAATGCCGCGACGGCCGCGGCGAACACCGCTGTCGCCGCCGCCAACCGGGCCATCCAGATCGCGCAGGCCGCCCGCAAGGCTGACGACGACCGCATCGCGCAGGCCAGCCAAACCGCGGACGACGCCGCCAAATCTGCCTTGGCCACCTATGCCGCGCACCCGAAACCGAAGCGATGGGACGTTGACCAGGTCAGCACCTGGGACGCGGAGACGACCCGGCTGATCGCCGAGGCGACTGCGG
This sequence comes from Amycolatopsis sp. NPDC004079, assembly GCF_040610415.1. Lineage (NCBI taxonomy): Bacteria > Bacillati > Actinomycetota > Actinomycetes > Pseudonocardiales > Pseudonocardiaceae > Amycolatopsis > Amycolatopsis sp. NPDC004079. Next base: position 11,849 of record NZ_JBEXMH010000064.1, read on the forward strand.
CGGGCGCTCCCCGGGCCACGGTGCTGACCGACGCGCGCAAGGTCGCGCTGACTCTTGCGGACACCGGAGGACAGTGGACGAAGGCGGCCGCGCAGGCAGCCCTCGCCGCGACCGACGACGAGGCGGTCGACTTCGTCACCACCGGCGTGCAAGCCGCGGCCGGGCAGGACGACCGGTCGATCCTCCGGCAGTTGTGCGAAACCGCGACGACCGGTTTCCAGAACGCGGCGAACACCGCGCTCGCCGGCAGTGATACCGGGGTACGCGACTTCTTGCGCAGCCGGGATTACGCCGGCCGTGAGCAGGACGACGCGCTGCAGGTCAACCAGGTCATGTCGGGCGCTCGCGCGGCCGGACGCGCGATAGTCGTGCAGTACGCGCAGAAGGCGCTGGACGCCAACACCGATCAGGCGTTGCGCGACTTCCTCGACACCGGCCAGTACACCGCGCTCGGCATCGACGACCAGGTCAAGGTCAACCAGGTCATGTCCGGCGCCCGGACGGCCGGGCAACGCGAGGTCGTCGCCGGTGCGCAGGCCGCGCTCGACGGTCCGCCCACGCTGCTCCACGAGTTCCTGATGGTCGGGCAGTACAGCGCGGCCCGGCGCGACCAGAACACCGCCGCGCACAACGCGGCCATCGATTCTTTGCTGGCCCAGGCGTCGCGTGCGGCAGCGAACGCGACGCACGACGCCAACGAAGCGCAGGCGGCCGCCGCTCGTGCTCGCAATGCCGCCGACGAAGCGAACGGGTACGCACAGCAGGCAGCCGCGGCCGCTTCCCAGGCCGATGGCTACGCGAAGACAGCGCAGGCAGCAGCCGACCGGGCGGCGGCGTCGGCCAAGCAGGCACAGGATTCCGCGAACGCCGCGGCCCGGGCGGCCGCGTCCGCGGTTGCTTCGGCCGACGCCGCCGGTCGCTCGGCCGCGTGGGCGCAACACTCCGCGCAGGTAGCCGCGAATTACGCCCGCGAGGCAATGGAATCAGCCGCGACCGCACACCAGATGGCGGTCGACGCGGGCAAGGACGCCCACGACGCCGCGGTCGCCGCCCAGCAGGCCTGGGAGGCCGTCGCCACCAAGGCGAAGGCGGAGAAGCAGCAAGCGATCCAGGACCGGCAAGCGTCCTGTCGTGACCAGTACCGGTCGCATGACTCGCTTCTCTACCTGAACAACCAGGACTGCAACCTGCTGTTCTCCGGCAGCAAAGCCGACCAGGAGCGGGTTCTGGCGCACCTGCAGGAGGTCTGCCGGAACATGAACCCGGCAGGCAGCGCCGACACTGCCCGTTGTCTCGACCCGCACAACCTGCTGAGCGCCAACTTCGCGGCCCGGCCGTTCGACGGTTCCGGCCAGGAACTCTCCGAGTACGGCGGCTTCGTCCTGATGGGCTTGGTCGCATTGGCCTGTCCGGAGTGCGACTTGGTCGAGCTTCTGGGCGGGGCGGTCGCCGACCTGGCGGACGGAGTCGGGCTCGGCGAGATCTTCGCAGGCGACTTGCTCGACGTGACCATGGGCAGCGCACTGGACGCGGCGAGCGTCCGCGCGACCGCCGAAGGAGGTGAAGCAGCAGACCTGGCTGCTGAGGCGGCGGCGGAGGAATCGCAACTGGCCAAGACGGCAGAGGAACTCTCGGAAGAGCCCATTCCGTGCGTGGGCAACAGCTTCCCGGGTGAAACTCCAGTCCTTCTGGCCGACGGCACCACTAAGCGGATCGGCTTGGTAAAACCCGGCGATGTCATTGCCAACTCCAGGCCGTACACCGCGCACCTGCAGAAGCACGTCGTCACCGGTGTGCACGTATCCGAGGATGACAAGAGCTTCGTCCGGCTGAGCGTTTCCACCGACACCGGGAACGGGATCGTCAACGTTACTTCCGGACATCTGCTGTGGAATGACACCTCCAAGAAGTGGATGCCGGCGGCGAGTTTCAAGGCGGGCGACTACCTCCACGTGCCGAGCGGCGGCCGGGCGAAGGTCTCCGGCATACATGGGTACGTCGGCCATCTCAGGACCTACAACCTGACTGTTTCGGTAACTCCGACATTCTATGTTCTTGCCGGTCGTACCCCGATTCTTGTGCATAACGGCGCTATGTGCGTCAAGGACCTCGGGAACGGAGTGAAGCTGTACGACGACGGTTCTGTGAGAATTGACGGAAAATGGGCAGGAAGCACCGGTTCCGTCGTTGGCGCGGCCAAAGAGGCGCAGGCGTGGGATCAGCTGGCGTCGGAGGGAATGACAGTGGTCCGGGGTCGGATCTACACCCGGGGGAACGGCATGCAGGTGCGGGTCTACGACGGCGCGGTCGACCTTGGCAACGGCAAGTACCTTGGCATCGAAGTAAAGCCTACGGTGGATTACCGGGTGGAGCCCTGGCAAAAGGCTTTTGACGCCTGGGTCGGCGCGGGCAACGTGGCGAAGGGGTACGGTGGGGCGGCCGGATACGACATCGTGGGCGTGCTGCCTGTGGTCGTGCTGCCTTAGCGGGCTGATGTCCGGCTGGTTGCGATGTGTTGGCCGCACGACGGGAGGCGTCACAATATGAAGGCCACACTGCAGGCTTCGAATGGCGTCGCCATCGGAAACCCAGTGGAAGCGAATGTTATCGCGGTCCTCGAGTCGATGGCGCGCGGCGGAAACGCGGTCATCTCCAGCGACAGAGAACCGAAAGTGGTCTTCATCCAGGTATGGCTTCGCGATAACGGGGTGTACCAGCTGGAATACCGCGACGGGAGGCCGACTCGGCACTATCAGACCTTGACGGTGTCCCGGGAAAAGGTCTGTGCCGCTATTGTTGGCTGGCTCGCCGACGATGATTCCTGGAAAGCGTCTTTTCAGTGGAAATTCATCGGCGATTGGTTTGCAGACGAAGAGGAGTAAGCGTCTCGCATCGTTCGGGAGTCGAAAGCCAGGAAGTTCTGGGCGGATCGGGGACCAAACAAGCTGATCCCCGACCCGCCCAGAGCAAACTCAGGACTCCGTCTGACGCCGTCCGCCGGAGCCGTTGCGGCGGTTTCGCGGCGGCTGGCCCGATCCGCGACGGTCGCCGCCGGCAGCGCGGCGGCCGGTGCCCTCCGTGCCTCGGCGGCCGGCACCCGTACCGCGGCGCTGGTCTTCCCGGCGAGCCTGGCCTGCCTGCCGGTCCGAACCAGCCGGGGACCCGGCCCGCGCGGCGCGTGGCTCCGTGCCCTGACGAGGTCCGCCGCGGCCGCCACCGGAGCGGCGGGGCTGCGAGCCGGTCCGGGCGCCGAGGCCGCCTCGGTTTTCCGAAGGAGCGCCTCGGCGGCGGCCGGTTCCCGGTGCGGCGCCGGAAGCGGTCACCGTCTTGGGGCGGTTGTCCACTACCGGGCGGCGCGGCGATGCGGTGAACGAACGGTCGCCGGGGGCCAGTTCGGCCAGCAGCGGGTGCGAGGGCGAGATCCGCGTGGTGGTCGGCGAGATGCCCGCCTTCCGGGTCAGTGCGCGGACGTCCGAGACCTGCTCGTCGGTCATCAGCGTCACCACGGTGCCCGAAGCGCCCGCGCGAGCGGTGCGGCCGGAGCGGTGCAGGTAGGCCTTGTGCTCGACCGGCGGGTCGGCGTGGATGACCAGCGTGACGTCGTCCACGTGGATGCCCCGGGCGGCGATGTCCGTGGCCACCAGGGTTTTCGCGGCACCGGAAGAGAACGCTTCCAGGTTGCGCGTGCGCGCGTTCTGGCCGAGGTTGCCGTGCAGTTCGACAGCGGGTACGCCGCTCGCGACCAGTTTGCGGGTGAGGGCCTTCGCGCGGTGCTTCGTGCGGGTGAAGACCAGGGTGCGGCCGGGAGCCGCGGTGAGGTCGACCAGGACCGGCAGGCGGTGGGTTTCCTCGAGGTGCAGCACGTGGTGCGTCATGGTCGAGACCGGGGACTGCGCCGAGTCGACGCTGTGCAGCATCGGGTCGTTCATGAAGCGCTTCGCGAGCACGTCGATGCCGTTGTCGAGCGTCGCGGAGAACAGCAGGCGCTGGCCGCGCTCGGGGGTCGCCGCCATGATGCGGCGGACCTCGGGCAGGAAGCCCAGGTCGGCCATGTGGTCGGCCTCGTCGAGCACGGTGATCTCGATCTTGTCCAGCTTCGCTTCGCCGGAGCGCATGTGGTCGGCGAGCCGGCCGGGGCAGGCGACGACGATGTCGACGCCGTCGCGCAGGCGGGTGATCTGCGGGTTCGCGCTCACGCCGCCGAAAATCGTGGTGGCCTTGAGGCCCAGCGGGCGCGCCAGCGGCACGATCGCGGCCTCGATCTGGGTGGCCAGTTCGCGCGTCGGGGCGAGGATCAGCGCCCGGGGCCGGCCGGGGCGCCGCCGCGTCGGGCCCGCGGCCAGGCGGGCCAGCACGGGCAGCACGAAGCCGTAGGTCTTGCCGGAGCCGGTGCGGCCGCGGCCGAGGACATCGCGGCCCGCGAGCGTGTGCGGGAGCGTGGCGGCCTGGATCGGGAAGGGCTCGGTGACGCCCTGTGCGGCGAGCGCGTCGACAAGAGTCTTGGGCAGGCCGAGTTCAGTGAAAGTCGTCATGGTTGGTGCGGACGCGAAAGCGTCCCGTATCTCCGTACGTAGCGCGGTTGTCCTGCCCGGCGCGGCCTCGGGTGGCTGCGGCGCGTGGTCGTCGACAACAGTGAAACGCGGTCCGAGGCAGAACTGAGCGGACCGCACCGTCCACTATACCGTCCCAAGATCCAGCGGGCTACGTGATATCGCCCGCAGGCCGCCACGCGCGAACCGACGAAGCGGGTGCGCGATGTTCGTTCGTTTCCACCATCGCCGCCGCGTCCGGGGGTGCGAGGCTGGCCGCATGAGCGCAGACGAACTCCGGGGACTGCTGGGCGAATGGGCGCGGGAAGCGGGAGTTCCCGGTGTCTCGGCCGGGATTCTCCACGAGGGCAAGGAAATCCTGCTGACCGCGGGAGTGTCCAGTGTGGACACCGGAACGCCGGTGGACGACGACACCCTGTTCATGATCGGCTCCACCAGCAAGACGTTCGCCGCCGCCGCCGTGCTCGTGCTGGTCGAGGACGGCGTGCTCGAACTGGACCGGCCGGTGGTCGAGTACCTCCCGGAGCTGCGGCTGTCCGACCCGCTCGCGACCAAGACCGTCACGCTGCGCCACCTCCTCACGCACTCGTCCGGCTTCCTCGGCGACATCGAGGTCAACACCGGCTGGGGCGACGACGCGCTCGCCCGCGCCGTGCGGCAGTTCGACGAGCTGCCGCAGGTGTTCCCGGTCGGCGAGGTGTTCTCCTACTGCAACGCCGGATTCCTGCTGGCCGGACGCGTCGCGGAGGCGGTGTCCGGCGGCAGCTACGAGGACCTGGTGCGCACCCGGCTGCTGGAGCCGCTCGGCATGACGGACTCGTACTTCCAGCCCTGGGACGTGCTCACCCGGCGGCACGCGGTCGGGCACGCGCTGCGCGAGGAAGGTCCGGCGGTCGCGCACACCGTCGGCCTCGTCCGGGCGGACGCTCCGGCCGGCGGTCTCTGGTCGACTGCCCGTGACCAGCTGAAATGGGCTCGATTCCAGCTGGCCGGCGGGGAGGTGCTGAGCGACGAGACCCGTCGCCTGATGCACAACGCGCAGCGCAAGGGCGCGTTGCCGTTCGAGGAGGTCGGGCTGTCCTGGCTGCGGCTGAGCCACGGCGATGCGCAGCTGGTGCGGCACGGCGGGAACGTCAGCAACCTGCAGCTGTCGGAGTTCGTGATGGCGCCGAGCGAGAACCTAGCGGTCACCGTGCTCACCAACAGCGCGGGCGGCGGCGCGCTCGGTCCGGGGATCGTCGACTGGTGTCTCGAGAACCTCGCTGACCTGCCGAAACTGGACGGGCGTCCGTCCAGGGCGATCGACCCGGGCGACTGCCCTGGGCGGTACCGGACGGGCTCGCTCATCTTCGAGGTGACCGAACGTGACGGCGCGCTCTGGGCGCAGATGATCCTCGACACCGATCAGCCGGACATCCTCTCGGCCCCGCCGTTCGAAGTCGTCTTCGTCGCCGAGGATGTGCTGGCCCGCGCCTCCGACACCCGCAGGCCGAGTGCGCGTTTCCGCCGGGATGACCACGGCCGGGTGGACGCGGTGGAATTCGGCGGCCGCACCGCGCTAAAGTTACCGGGCAGTAATATCGGCTGACCTGGAGATGCGATGAGCGAAACGGCGACAGCGCTGCTGAACCCGCGCGACTACGACGCCCGGAAGTTCGACCCGGAGACCCAGCGGCTGCTGCGGGCGACGATCGACTGGTTCGAATCGCGCGGCAAGCGCCGGCTCGCGGAGGCGTATCACGACCGCGAGTTCTACGCCGACTTCCTGGAGTTCGCGGGCAAGGAGGGCCTGTTCGCCACCTTCCTCACCCCGGCCGCGGATTCGGCCGGGGACGCCGAGAAGCGCTGGGACACCAGCCGGATCGCCGCGCTGGCGGAAATCCTCGGCTTCTACGGCCTCAACTACTGGTACCCGTTCCAGGTCACCGTTCTGGGCCTCGGACCGGTGTGGCAGAGCGGAAACGCGGCCGCCCGCAAGCGCGCGGCGGAAGCGCTGGCCGAGGGCGGGGTAGGCGCGTTCGGACTGTCCGAAAAGGAACACGGCGCGGACATCTACTCGTCCGACCTCGTGCTCACCCCGGACGGCGAGGGCGGCTACCGCGCCAACGGGTCGAAGTACTACATCGGCAACGGAAACTGCGCGCGCACGGTTTCGGTGTTCGGCCGGATCGAGGGCGTCGAAGGACCCGAGCAGTACGTGTTCTTCTACGCCGATTCCGAGCACCCGAACTACCACGTCGTGAAGAACATCGTGCCGTCGCAGATGTACGTCGCGGAGTTCCGGCTTGAGGACTACCCGGTGCGCGCCGAGGACCTCCTCCACACCGGGCCGGAGGCCTTCAGCGCCGCGCTGAACACGGTCAACATCGGCAAGTTCAACCTGTGCTTCGGCGGCATCGGGATGGCGACGCATTCGCTGTACGAGGCGGTCACGCACGCGCAGAACCGGATCCTGTACGGCAACCCGGTCACCGATTTCCCGCACGTGCGCCGCGAATTCGTCGAGGCCTACGCGCGGCTGACCGGGATGAAGCTGTTCTCCGACCGCGCGATCGACTACTTCCGCTCGGCGAACCAGCAGGACCGCCGCTACCTGCTGTACAACCCGATCACCAAGATGAAGGTCACCACCGAGGCGCAGAAGGTGATCGGGCTGGTCGCGGATGTCGTGGCGGCCAAGGGTTTCGAGGCCGACACCTACCTCGCGATGGCCAAGAACGACATCGACGGCCTGCCCAAGCTGGAGGGCACGGTCGCGGTCAACCTCGCGCTGATCGCGAAGTTCATGCCCGCATACCTGTTCGCGCCGCAGGAATACCCGGCGGTGCCCACCCGCGACGACGCCGCTGACGACGACTTCCTGTTCCGCCAGGGCCCCGCGCGCGGACTGTCCAAGATCCGGTTCCACGACTGGAAACCGGTGTACGAGAACGCGAAGCACCTGCCGAACGTCGCCCGGTTCACCGAACAAGCCAATGTGCTGGTGCGCCTCCTGTCGGAGGCGACGCCGGACGAGGCGCAGCAGAAGGACCTGGACTTCGGCCTGGCGCTGACCGAGCTGTTCACTCTCGTCGTGTACGGGCAGCTGATCCTGGAGCAGGCTGAGCTGACCGGCGTGTCAGACGATGTGCTGGACCAGCTGTTCGCCGTGCTGGTGCAGGACTTCAGCGTCGCCGCGGTCGATCTGCACGGCAAGCCGAGTTCCACGGAGAAGCAGCAGGAGCTGGCTTTGGCCGGGCTGCGGAAGCCGGTGGTGGACGACGAGCGGTTCGGCCGCGTGTGGTCGATCGTGCGCGAGCTTTCCGGCGCGTACGAGATGAATCCCTGACGCGCATCACTCACTAGAGCGGTCCTCTGGGCCGCCGCACCCGCTGCTGAGAACGCCCCAATGTGGCATTGGGTGCGTTGAGCGCACCGAATGCCACATTGGGTGCGTCAGACGCACCCAATGTGGCATTGGGGCGTTCTACTTGCCGAATCCGGCCCGCCGGAGCGCGTCGGCCATGGAGCCGTTGCCGCCGGAGTCGCGACGGTCCCGGCCACCGCCGCCACCACCGCCGCGCTGCTGCGGCTGGTTCCGGCGCTGGCCGCCGCCACCCTGACCGCCGCCCTGGCCACGGTCGCGACCGCCGCCACCGCCGCGGTTGGTGCCCGCGCCGGGCTCGTCGTCCAGGCGCAGCGTCAGCGAGATCCGCTTGCGCGGCACGTCGACCTCCAGCACCTTCACCTTCACGATGTCGCCCGGCTTCACGACGTCGCGCGGGTCCTTCACGAAGTTCTTCGACAGCGCCGAAACGTGCGCGAGACCGTCCTGGTGCACGCCGACGTCGATGAACGCGCCGAACGCGGCCACGTTCGTCACCACGCCCTCCAGCCGCATGCCCGGCTTGAGGTCGCCGATCTTCTCGACGCCCTCGGCGAACGTCGCGGTCTTGAAGGCCGGACGCGGGTCGCGGCCCGGCTTCTCCAGCTCCGACAGGATGTCGGTGACCGTCGGGAGCCCGAAGGTGTCGTCGACGAACTCGGTGGGCTTCAGCGCCTGGAGGGTCCGGGCGTTGCCGATCAGCTCGCGGATGCCGCTGCCGGTGCGGTCGAGGATCCGCCGCACGACCGGGTAGGCCTCCGGGTGCACCGAGGACGCGTCGAGCGGGTCGTCGCCGTCCGGGATGCGGAGGAAGCCCGCGCACTGCTCGAACGCCTTCGGGCCGAGCCGCGCGACGTCCTTGAGCGCGGTCCGCGAGCGGAACGGGCCGTTGCCGTCGCGGTGCGCCACGATGTTCTCCGCGAGCGACGTCGTGATGCCCGAAACCCGGGTCAGCAGCGGGGCGGACGCGGTGTTCACGTCCACGCCGACCGCGTTCACGCAGTCCTCGACCACCGCGTCCAGCGAACGCGACAGCGACACCTCGGACAGGTCGTGCTGGTACTGGCCGACGCCGATCGACTTCGGGTCGATCTTCACCAGCTCGGCCAGCGGGTCCTGCAGCCGGCGCGCGATCGAGACCGCGCCGCGCAGCGAGACGTCCATGCCCGGCAGTTCCTGCGAAGCGAACGCCGAGGCCGAGTACACCGAAGCGCCCGCCTCGGACACGACGGCCTTGGTGAGCTTCAGCTCCGGGTGCTTCTTGATCAGCTCGATCGCCAGCTTGTCGGTCTCGCGCGAGGCGGTGCCGTTGCCGATCGAGATCAGGTCGACGTTGTGCTTCCCGGCCAGCACGGCCAGCTCGGCGATCGACTGGTCCCACTTGTTCGCGGGCTGGTGCGGGTAGATGACGTGGGTGTCGACGACCTTGCCGGTCGCGTCGACCACGGCCACCTTGACACCGGTGCGGAAGCCCGGGTCGAGGCCCATCGTCGCGCGGGTGCCCGCCGGGGCGGCCAGCAGCAGGTCGCGCAGGTTCGCCGCGAACACGCGCACGGCGTCGTCCTCGGCCGACTGGCGCAGCCGCATCCGCAGGTCGATGCCCAGGTGCAGGAGGATCTTCGTGCGCCAGGCCCAGCGCACGGTGTCGCCGAGCCACTTGTCCCCGGGACGGTCCTGCTGGCTGATGCTGAAGCGCGCGGCGATGCGCTGCTCGTACTCGGTGGGGCCGACGCGGGGCGGAGCGTCCTCGGCGACCGGCTCGGAAGGCTCCATCGACAGGTCGAGGATCTCTTCCTTCTCGCCGCGGAGCATCGCGAGGATCCGGTGCGAGGGGAGCTTGGTGTAGGGCTCGGAGAAGTCGAAGTAGTCGGAGAACTTGGCCCCGTCGGTCTCCTTGCCGGCGCGGACCTTCGACGCCAGGTGACCCTCGGTCCACATCTTCTCGCGCAGTTCGCCGATCAGGTCGGCGTCCTCGGCGAAGCGCTCGACCAGGATGGCGCGCGCGCCGTCGAGGGCGGCCTGTGCGTCCGCGACGCCCTTGTCCGCGTCGACGAACACTGCGGCGGCTGCCTGCGGATCCGTCGTCGGGTCGCTCAGCAGGCCGTCGGCCAGCGGCTCCAGACCGACCTCGCGGGCGATCTGCGCCTTGGTCCGCCGCTTCGGCTTGTAGGGCAGGTAGATGTCCTCCAGCCGCGACTTCGTGTCCGCGGCGAGGATCTGCGCCTCGAGCGCCTCGTCCAGCTTGCCCTGGCTCCGGATGGACTCCAGCACAGCGCCGCGGCGCTCGTCCAGCTCGCGCAGGTAGCGCAGCCGCTCCTCGAGCGTGCGCAGCTGCGCGTCGTCCAGCTCTCCGGTGACTTCCTTGCGGTACCGGGCGATGAACGGCACCGTGGACCCCTCGTCGAGGAGGGTGACGGCGGCCTTGACCTGCCCTTCGCGCACCCCCAGCTCTTCGGCGATCCGCTGCTCGACCGACTGCACGCTCAAAACCAGGCTCCTGCTTCGTCTCGGGTTGCTCCGAGCCTGCATTGTGCCGCTGCCCGCCCCGCCCGCTGCGGATGGCCCGCCGAAGCCCCTCCGGAAGTTCCTTGACATCCGTATTGGTCTAGTCCATTTTGAGGTGACCTGGCTCACTGTCGTGCGGAGGTCTGCCCGTGTCCCCACACCCGTCCCCCCGGCGGCTGCCTGCCCTGGTGTCCCTGCTGGCCTCGGTCGCGCTCGCGCTCGGTGTCACGCTCGCCCTCGGCACCAGCAGCGCGTCGGCCGCGAACATCCTCGCCAATCCCGGCTTCGAGACCGGCTCGACGTCGGGCTGGACCTGCACCGGCACCTCGTCGGTCGTCTCGACCCAAGCGCACGACGGCAGCCACTCGCTGAGCGCGGCACCGTCGGGCTCCGACACCGCGCAGTGCTCCCAGCAGGTCACTGTGCAGCCCAACACCGCGTACAAGCTGTCCGCGTGGGTCCAGGGCAGCTACGTCTACCTCGGTGTCTCCGGCTCCGCGGTGCAGAACACCTGGACGCCCGGCGCGACCGGCTGGCAGCAGCTCAGCCTGAGCTTCACCACCGGCTCGTCCACGAGCCTCACGGTGTACCTGCACGGCTGGTACGGCCAGCCCGCCTACCTCGCCGACGACGTCAACCTCGACGGCCCGGGCACCCCGCCCACCACGTCCACGAACCCGACTTCGCCGACGTCCACCACTCCGACGACCCCGACCTCGCCGACGACGACCACCACGACCAGCACGCCGCCGCACAACGGCGACCTGCCGAAGCACATCCTCACTGGCTACTGGCAGAACTTCGACAACGGCGCGAAGACGCTGAGGCTGGCTGACGTGCCCACGACGTACAACGTCATCGCGGTCGCCTTCGCCGACGCCACCAGCACGCCCGGCGCGGTGAGCTTCACGCTCGACCCGGGCCTGTCGTCGAAGCTCGGCGGCTACACCGACGCGCAGTTCCGCGACGACATCAAGACCGTGCAGGCGCGCGGCCAGAAGGTGATCATCTCGGTCGGCGGCGAGAAGGGCACGATCAGCGTCGGCGACAGCTCCTCGGCGAGCAACTTCGCCAACTCGGTGAAGCAGCTGATCTCCACCTACGGTTTCGACGGCGTCGACATCGACCTGGAGAACGGCATCAACGCCACCTACATGGGCCAGGCGCTGCGCAGCATCCACGACGGCGGCGGCTCGGTGATCACCATGGCGCCGCAGACGATCGACATGCAGTCCACCCAGGGCGGCTACTTCCAGCTGGCGCTGAACGTCAAGGACATCCTCACCGTCGTCAACATGCAGTACTACAACTCGGGCGCGATGCTCGGCTGCAACGGGAACGTCTACTCCCAGGGCACGGTCGACTTCCTCACCGGGCTTTCGTGCATCCAGCTGCAGGGCGGCCTGCGGGCCGACCAGGTCGCGTTCGGGCTGCCGTCCTCGGGCTCGGCCGCGGGCGGCGGGTACCAGTCGCCGTCGAACGTGGTGTCGGCGATGAACTGCATGGCCAAGGGCACCGACTGCAGCTCGTTCAAGCCGTCGGCGGCGTATCCGGAGTTCCGCGGCGCGATGACCTGGTCCATCAACTGGGACGCGTCGAACGGGTACGGGTTCGCCAACACGGTCAGCGCGGGCCTGAAGAACCTGCCCTGATCGAACGCACCAGGTAGTCGGCCGGGTCGAGTGCCCTGGTCCGGCGGTCGTATTCGGTGACCAGCCCGGGCCAGTTGGTGCTCACCCGGCCGTTTTCCTGCCGGTACCAGCTTGTGCACCCGCTCCAGACGCTGTGCGAAAGCCGCGCTTGCACCTCGCGGTCGTAGCGCTCCTCGACTTCTGCCCGCACCTCCAGCGACGCCACGTCCGGCCGGGCGAGGTGCTCGACGGCCTGGCGGAGGTAGCGCGCTTGCCGCTCGATCATGTAGATGATCGAGCCCGCGCCGAGGTTGGTGTTGGGGCCGTACACGCAGAACAGGTTCGGGAATCCCGGCACTGTCATGCCGAGGTACGCCCGCGCGCCGCAACGCCACGCCTCGGACAGTGACCGGCCGTCGCGGCCGAGCACCTTCATCGGGCCGAGGAATTCGGTCGCCTTGAAACCGGTGCCGTAGATCAGCACGTCCGCTTCGTGCTCCACGCCGTCCGCGGTGCGGATGCCGCGCGGGGTGATTTCCTTGATCGAGGATGTTTCGACACTCACGTTCGGCTGGGCGAGCGCGGGCAGGTAGTCGTTGGTGAACAAGATCCGCTTGCAGCCCAACGGATAGTTGGGCCGCACACTGCGGCGCAGGGTGCGGTCCTTGAGATGGCGACGGCGCAGCTGAGCGGTGCGCAATTCGAAGATCTTGGTCAGCAACGGATATCGCGTCATGCCGTAGGTCGCGTACTCGGCGAGCAGGAAGATCCGGGCGCGACCGAACAGCTGTGTTTTCGGCAGACGGCGGAAAAGCCGCTTCTGCCAGGCTTTGTAGCGGCCGTCGTTCTTGCCCATGATGTACGGCGGCGTGCGCTGGAAGACGGTGACGTGCGCGGCTTCCTTGCGGATCTCCGGCACGAACTGGATCGCGCTCGCGCCGGTGCCGATCACCGCGATCCGCTTGCCCGCCAACGGGATTTCGTGGTTCCACTCGGCGGAGTGGAACGCCTCGCCGGTAAAGGTCTCGCGGCCCGGGATCGACGGCCAAGCCGGCCGGGAGAGCTGGCCGACGGCGGGCACGAAGACGTCTGCCTCGAAGGTTTCGCCTTGTGCGGTCTCGACCCGCCAGCGGCCGTCCTCGTAGGTCGCGGATGTGACCTCGCGGCTGTAGCGGATGTGCGGTTCGATGCCGTATTTCGCGATCACGTGCTTGAGATAGGCGTGGATGTCCGGCTGCATCGCGTACCGCTTCGGCCAGTCCGGGTTGGGCTCGAACGAGAACGAATACAGCGGCGACGGGATGTCGCAGGCCGCGCCGGGGTAGGTGTTCTCGCGCCACACGCCGCCCGGTTCGGCCGCCCGCTCCAGGATCGTGACGTTCGGGAAACCGGCGCGCTTCAGCTCGATCGCGGCGCCGATTCCGCCGAACCCGGTGCCCACTACCAGCACCGACGGGGTGTCGTCCATAGCCCGAAGCTACGCAGGCGGCCGCCGGTGCGGAAGGGCACGAACGGCCACTCGATCGAGAATTCCGGCCACCGGACGCGGTTACTCGCTCATCAGCCGGACCTCGTGCGCCTTGCCGGGCTCGGCCCACGCGAGCAGCTTCCGTCCGGCGCTCTCCAACGCGGCGGTGTCGCGCTTCGAGATGCGCTCGAACGGCGTCAGCGCCATTGCCGCTGACTCGCGCGTGGTCGTGGTTTCCCAGCTCCCGCGGACCCGGCCGTCGACCAGCAGGGTGCCTTTGACCAGGCCGTTTATGGTGATCACGCGTTTGCGGTGCTCGTCGCTGATCATCCGCGTGCGGTCGGCGTAGGACAGCAGCGTCTGGTCGAACGGGCCCAGCAGCCGCGGCGGCGCGGGCGTGTCCTCGTCGGGCAGCGTGGCGTCCGGCAGGTCGTAGAGCGTGCGGCCTTCGGGATCGAGGTAGGTGCGCAGGTCCATCTCCTCGATTACCTCGCCGAGCTTCGTGACGCCAGCCCAAGCCTGCACGTCCGCAACCGTCGCCGGACCGAACGCGGCGAGATAGCGGCGCACCAGTTCGGCGGCGGACGGTTCGGGCGCGGCGACGCCGTCGAGCCAGTGGTCCGCGACCTGGTAGGTCGGCTGCCCGGCCTTGCCCCAGATGCCGCGCGGCGGGATCTGCACGAGTGGCAGGACGGCGCGGACCAGGAACATCAGCGACGCGGCAGGAGTCTCCGGGTAGTGCTCGACCAGCGCTTTGCCGAGCTGGTCGCTTGAATACGGCCGCTCGCGCAGCAGCTCGCTGGTCGTCTTCGCCACGGCGTCGTGGTCGAGCTTCGACAACGGCTCCCGGTGCTGGTTGGCGGCTGTCAGGGCGCGGTCCATGACGATCTGCGTCAGCGGACGCCAGGCCAGCGCGTCGGCGGCGGGGACGAGGTGCACCGTGCCGCGCATCAGCACCATCCGCACCACGCTGCGGTCGAGCAGCAGGCTCGCGAGATCGTCCGGCTGGAACCCCGGCAACCGGCACCACAGCGCGTAATACGGCGGGAACGGCGCTTGCGCTTGCAGCCCGGCGAGATGCGCGACGGCGTCGAGGACCGGCATCTTGGCGGGCTGCAAGAGCAGCTGCCGGTCGAGGGTCGCGCGGTTGAGGACGCGGTGGGAAAGGTGCACGGCGGGAGCTTAACGAGCAACCCGGACAGTTTTGGCCCTCGATCGGCACGCGGGCGGCCGGTTGATCCATAATTCCGGCCATGGCCGAGCTAGCCGCACCCGCCATCCGCGACTGGGACTACCCGCGCGGCACGGCGAGTGTGCTGCTCATGCACCGGTTCGCCGAGGAACGCGGCGTCGCGCTGCCTGGTGTGCCGGTCGAGGAATTGCGCGCGCCGGACCGGCAGCTCGACGCTCGGCAGGAGCTGGCCGTCGTGCGCGCGTTGCTGTCGACAGTCGGCTCCGGCGACGACGTCGCGCTCAGCCTCGGCTGCCGGTACCGCGCGACGACGTTCGGGATCTTCGGCTTCGCCTGCATCAGCAGCCCGACGATGCGCGACGCGATGGTGTTCGCCTTGCGGTATCTGGATTTGTCGTTCACCTTCTGCATTCCGCACGTCGAGCTCGACGCCGCCGGACTCCGCCTGGTGCTGGACGATTCGCGGGTCCCCGAAGACGTCGCGCGCTTCCTCGCACTGCGCGACCTGTCCGCGATCTGCACCGTCATGCGGGATCTCTTGCCGGAGATCTCCTTGGAACGGCTGGAGTTCCGGTTTCCGTCTTCGTCCTTTGTGGACGCATATCGGACCGCCTTCGGGGTGAGCCCGATTTTCGGGGCGGCCGAGCATCAGGTCATCCTCGATCCGGAGCTGCTGAACCTTCCGTTGCCGCAGGCCAACGAGCAGACCGTCGCGTTGTGTGCCGCGCAGTGCGATGCCCTCGTCGCCCGTCGCCGCGCGCGATCCGGGGTCCCGCAGCTGGTGCGGGAACGGCTGGTGCGGCTGGGCGGCGCGGATGCCGGGATGGACGAGATCGCCCGTCAGCTCACGCTCAGCGCGCGAACGCTGCGACGTCGGTTGACCGAGGCGGGCACCGGCTACCGCCAGCTGCTGGACGAAGTCCGTCAGACGCTCGCTGAGGAAATGCTCGACACCGGCGTGCTGTCCGTTGACGACGTCGCGCTCCGGCTGGGCTACGCCGAGGCGTCGAGCTTCATCTACGCGTTCAAACGCTGGACTGGCACCACGCCCGCCGCGTACGCCCGTCGCAACCGATAGCCGTTATGGACACTTCGTTACATAATGCCGTAGGCTGCCGGCATGGCTCGACCTCGCACCTTCGATCGCGAACAAGTCCTTACCGCCGCCACTGAGCTGTTCTGGCGACGGGGCTTTCACGCGACCAGTGCCGAAGAGCTGTGCCAGGCAACCGGTCTCGGCCGCAGCAGCCTGTACAACACCTTCGGCAGCAAGGGTGCGCTGTTCGCGGAATGCCTCGGCCGCTATCTCGACACCACCGCGCAGGCCACCGCCGAGGTGATCGCGAAAAAGGGCGACACGGTGGCGCGAATCGAGGCTTATCTGACGAAGGTGGTCCTCGAAGAAGCCGAGCGGTCGAGCACCGGCGCGCCGAGCGGGTGTCTCGCCGTGAATTCCGTCGCGGAACTGGCTGGCGACACCGAGAACGCGGAATTTCTGGAGCAAGTCGCCCGCGACACTGATGCCCGGCTGCGCCTGCTGACCGACCTGTTGCGCGCAGGTCGGGCGGCTGGCGAAGTCACCGCCGAGGTTCCCGCGGAAGGCTTGGCCGCGTATGTGAACGCCAGCGTCGCCGGGCTGCGGATCTCCGCTCAAGGCGGCGCACCGCTGGCCCGGCTGGCCGACATCGTCCAGGCCGCTACCCGGGCACTCCGTCCGTAACACCCCCCCCATCCTTCCCGGTTGAACGCTGACCGTGTTTTGAACCGATCGTTACAGAAAAGGGTCTTTCATGTCCTCGCCCCAAGTGCCGTCCGCGGTCTACGTGCTGGCGGCAGGCATTTTCGCCATGGTCACCAGCGAATTCGCCGTCGCCGGGCTGATGCCTCAGCTCGCTGCCGGACTCGGTGTCGACGTCGCGCAGATCGGCTACCTCATCACGGTCTTCGCCGTCGCGATGGCAGTCGGCGGCCCGGTGCTGACGCTGGCGTTGCTGCGTATCCGGCCGAAAGCGGCGTTGATGGTCATTTTCGCGGTGTTCTTGGCGGGCAACGTGCTGGCCGCGCTCGCGACGACGTACTCGGTGATGGTGGTCGCCCGCGTGATCGGCGGCGTCGCGTCGCAAGCCTTCTTCGGCATCGCGATTTCCCTGTGCGGGCAGCTGGTCGACGAACGCGTGCGGGGCCGGGCGATCGGCGTCGCGATGAACGGCCTGATGCTCGGCACCCTGCTCGGGCTGCCGGTGGCGACCTTCGCGGGCGGACATTTCGGCTGGCGGGCGGCGTTCTGGACGATCACCCTGCTGACCGTCCTCGCCGCGCTGCTGACTCAGTTCCAGGTGCGCGATGCCGGGCGGGCTCAGCAGCGGGAAACCGCGGACTTCCGCGTATTCCGTCGCCCGAAGCTGATTCTCGCGCTCGTCTCCAGCACGCTGATCATCGGTGCGACGTTTTCCGCGTTCAGCTTCTTCACTCCGATCCTTACCCAGCTCAGCGGGTTCTCGCCGGACACGGTCCCGCTGCTCCTGCTCGGCTACGGCGCGGCCACGGTCATCGGCAACAACGTCGTCGGCAGGCTCGCCGACCGGCACACCGTGGCGACGCTCGTCGTCGGCACCATCCTCAACGCGGTCTTCCTCACCGGCTTCGCACTGTTCACGGATGTGCCCGCGGCGGCGCTGGCGTTCATGTTCGCGGTCGGCCTGGCCGGCGTGACGATGAACCCCGCGATGGCGGTGCGAGTGCAACGGGCGGGGAACACCAGTCCGCTGGTCAACACGGTGCACTCGTCGTTCATCACGCTCGGGGTCATGCTCGGCTCGTCTGTCGGCGCCAGCCTGATCGAGCCGTACGGCCTGCGCGCGCCGATCGTCCTCGGCGCCGCGATCGCCGTGGCCGCGGTTGTGACGATCCTGCCCGCGTTCCGTCGTCGAGCGGTTCAGCCGGTGGTGCCCGTTCCGGAGGTTTGCTGCGCCAATACGGCCGGATAGGTGGTTTCCAGCAGCTGCACCAGCGATTCCACGAGGAACGCGCGCAGTTCGGCCCGTTCGAGCGTGCCGCGGACCAGCCATTCCCGGGATGCGGCGCGCAGCATCCCGCCGTAGGCGCGGATCATCGCCCGCAGCTGCGGATGTCCGTTCGCGGGCAGCTGGGCGGCAGCGAGCACGCGGTCGGCGGCGATCTCGTCGGCCTCCCGCATGATCCGCTCGACCTCCGGGTCGTGCGCCGCGTCGATCACCGTGAGCCAGGCGTCTCGGTTGCGTTCCACGACGTCGATCCACCGGTCGATGCCGATCTCCAGCCGGAGCCGGGGCGGGCCGTCGGGCAGCGCGTCGACGACCGGGGCGGGCACGATCGTCATCTGCCGCACCACTTCGAGATACAGCTCGCGTTTGCCGCCGAAATAGTGGTTGATCAGCGGCCGGGCGACCCCGGCCGCCGCCGCGATGTCCGAAGTGGACACCGAGGAGTAGCTGCCCGCGCCGAAGCACCGCCGGGCCGCGGCGAGGATCTCGGCCCGGCGCTGCGCGGGGTCCAGCCGCCGCCGGGGTCCGCTGCTCACCGGGCCAGCCTCGCCGCCGGGCGAGGTCGTTGTCAACACGGTGCGGGCTCCCCGGCGGCGCGGTCACCGGATGCCGTTACCCAACCGGAACAACCGGCCGGTAACTCCGGCCGCCCCGGCCGCGACCTTCAGCCGGGGGACGTGGGGCGAGCGGGAGCGGGCGATGAACGGCACGGACCAGCAGCCGCGGCCGCCCGGCCGGTGGGTCGGGGTGCGGTTGCACTACCGGCACGTCCGGATGGACGACCGGCCGTGCGCGACCGGCTGCCCGGAGGACGAGCTGACGGTGTCGTATCCGGGGATACTGATCAGCAGCTACGACGACGGCGAACTGGTGGGAGAGCGGTGGATCCCGCTCGGAGCCGAGCCGAGCGAGGAGGACGACGAGGCGCTGATCGAACAGCTGCGGGCGGCGCTGTGGTGGCAACTGGGCGAAACCCAGGCGGACAGCTGAACCCGCCGAGAAGTCCGTGAGGGGAACCCTGGGGGAATCAGAGTCCCTCGGGGTTCCCCTCACGGACTTCCCAGCCGCCGTTCGACGCCGTCCAGGAGCAGGCGCAGGCCGTATTCGAAGGTCTGGTCCAGGTCTTGGCTGACCGGCTGGGCGGTCGTGTAGTCCAGGGCGGGGTAGCGGCCGGTCGCGCCGATCCGCCGGAACTCGGCCTCATGGTCGTCGAGCCATTCGTCGTTCGCGACGCCGGTGTCCTGGCGGGCCCACGCCTCCGACTGCCAGGTCAGCCCCAGGCCGCGGACGTGGCCGAAGAGGGTGAGGTGGACCAGAAGCAGCTCTTCGGCGGGCAGTCCGGCGCGGCGCAGGGCGGCCAGCACCCACTCGGAGTACCGCATCAGATTCGGCGTGGGACGGGGCCGGGTCATGGACAGTGCCTCGGCCACCCACGGATGCCGCCTGCAGACTGTCCACAAGAGACGGACGGTGGTTTCCAGGCAAGCCCGCCACGGGATCGGCGGTTCCCGGCGGATCGCTTCGCCTGCCACTGTGTCGGCCATCAGATGCACCAGTTCGTCCTTGTCTCCGACGTGCCCGTGCAGCGACATCGTCGCGACGCCGAGTTCGGTGGCGATCCGGCGCATCGACACCGCGGGCAGCCCGTCCGCGTCAGCGATCCCGATCGCGGCGCGGACGATCCGGTCGCGGCTCAGCTCCGGTTCCCGCTGCCGCTCGCCGGACCGCACGACGGTTCCGGCGCCCGGTTTGGTGTCGACCAGCCCCAGCCCGCGCAGTTCGGCGATGACCTTCGTCGCGGTAGCCATCGCTACGCCCCATTCCCGGGTGATCTGCCGGGTCGAGGGCGCGCGGTCGCCCGGCCGCAACCGTCCGCTCGTGATGCGGTCGCGGATCTCGGCCACGATCCGCTGGTACGGCGCAGGATCCATCGACTCCCCAGTGCACTAGTGCTCCCACAGCTCCTCCGGCAACGGAGAAGAACTGCACTAGGGCAAAGGTACGTGAACGGAGAAACGCTCGTACGGTTTGCCCATGCGCACTGTTTTGATTTCCGGCGCGGGCGTCGCCGGGCTTTCTCTCGCGTACTGGCTGCGGCAGTACGGTTTTCACCCGACTCTGGTCGAGCGCGCACCCGCGTTGCGCGCCGGCGGCCAGGCGATCGACATTCGCGGCACGGCCCGCGAGGTGATCGCCCGCATGGGGCTGATGGACGAGGTCCGTGCCGTGCACACCGGCACGCGCGGCATCGCCTGGCTCGACGAACAAGGCCGTCGGGTGGCCGAAATGTCCGCGGATGCTTTCGGCGATTCTGGCGGAGTGGTCGCGGATCTAGAGATCCTGCGTGGCGATCTCGTACGGATCCTGCACGACGCCGCAGACTCTGAAATCGAATACGGCACCGAAATCGCCGCGCTGACCGAGGAATCCGAAGGGATTCGCGCGACCTTCACTCACGGCCCCGCGCGGACGTTCGACGTCGTGGTCGGCGCGGACGGCATCGGATCCAGCGTGCGGGCCATGGTTTTCGGTCCGAAATCAGTGCGCGACCTCGGTTATGACGTCGCGTACTTCACTGCCCGAACCCAGCTCGACCTGGCCGGCTGGGAGGTGATTTACAACCTGCCCGCGGGCAACGGGGTCGGCGGCCGCGCCGTCATGCTGTACCCGCTGGGCACGGCTGGCGAATGCTGCGCCATGCTCGGTTTCGTTTCGCCGGAACCGCTTTCGTCGAGGGAAGACCCGGCCGCCGCGCTGGCCGAGGTGTTCGCTGGTGCCGGGTGGGAGATTCCCGCCCTGCTCGACCAACTGCCGGACGACCTGTACTTCGCCCGCACCAGGGAGGTCCAGCTAACGGAATGGCACCGCGGCCGCACGGTCCTGCTCGGCGATTCGGCCTTCGGCGGTTCGCTCGGCATGGGGACCAGCCTGGCTGTCGTCGGCGCGTACGTCCTCGCCGGTGAACTGTCCACTATGGACGACCCGCGAGCGGCCTTCGCCCGCTACGCCGACGAGATGCGGGACTACGTGGCCGCGAACCGGAAACGCCCGCCCGGCGGGGCCAGGGGTTTCGCCCCGCGGACCCGGAACGGCATCCGGGTGCGCAACGCGATCATGCGCGCATTGCCGCACCTGCCAGGCCGGCAACGGATGCTGGGCGGGCTTCAGCGCTCGGCGAACGCCATCACGCTGAAGCCCTACCCGGCCTTACGCTCCTGATCCGGTGACCGCCCGGTCGGCCGTCTCCGCCTTCTCCCGCAGATCGACGCCCCGGGTCTCCGGAAGCGTGAACACGACCAGCGCGCTGATCACCATCAGCACGATCCCGTAAATGACGAACAGCGACGGGTGCCCGTTCCCGGCGAACAGCGTCTGCAAGTACGGGGCCGTGCCGCCGAACGCCGCGACCGCGATCGAGTACGGCACGCCGACGCCGACCGCGCGGATGCGGGTCGGGAAGATCTCCGCGTAGACGGCCGGGCCGATGGAGGAGAACCCGGCCATGAACACCAGCGCGATCGACATCGCCACGAACAGCTGCCACGCCTCGTGCCCGACCATCGCGTTCAGCGGGAAGCTCAGCACGAGCAGGCCCGCGATCGCGATGAACAGCACCGGTTTGCGGCCGATGCGGTCGGACAGCATTCCCCACAATGGCAAGGCGATCAGGAACACGACGTTCGCGAACACGCCCGCCCACAGCGCGCCGGTCGGGGCGACGCCGCGCACGGTGATCGCGTACGACGGCGCGGCGACGGCCCACATGTAGTAGATGACCGTCGCGCCTACCGTCAGCCCGACGACCTGTGCGAGCAGTTTCGGGTTCTGCTTGATCGTCTGCCAGATCTGGCCCTTGTCCTTCGCCGCGTCCTTCTTCGAAGCCTGGAACACCTCGGTCTCGCGCATGCGAAGCCGCACGTAGAGGGAGTAAATCCCGAAGACGCCGCCGAGGATGAACGGGATGCGCCAGCCGTAGGACAGCATCTGCTCGTGGGTCAAGACGCCGGAGAGAACCGCGCCCAGCAGCGTGCCGACGAGGACGCCGCAGGTGCCGGAGAAGTAGATCAGGCTCGACCACAACCCGCGGCGGGCCGGCGGCGCGACCTCGGCGATGTAGGTCTGCGCGGACGGCAGCTCGCCGCCGTGCGCGAGGCCCTGGGCCAGCCGCGCGACCACGAGGATCACCGATGCCCACACGCCGATTTGGCCGTACGTCGGGGAAAGGCCGATGACCAGGCTGCCGGCGGCGGCGATCGCGACCGTCAGCGACATCGCCAGCTGACGGCCCTTGCGGTCGGCGATCCAGCCGAACACCCAACCGCCGACCGGCCGTGCGGCGAACCCGACCGCGAACACCGCCAGCGTGCTCAGCAGGGCCGAAACCGCGCTGTGGGCATTGAAGAACTGTGCGGCGAAGAAGGATGCGAAGGTGGCGTAGACGTTCCAGTCGAACCATTCCATCGCGTTGCCGGCACCGAGCCCGAAGAGGGTGCGGCGACGGTCTGAGACCACAGAAGTCATCGCATTGCTCCTTCGGCGAAACGGTCGAGACGGCGGACGGCGAGTTCTGCGTAGACGGTGGCGGCACGGGACAGCACGGACGGGTCGAAATCGGCGTACGGGCTGTGGTTGTTGGGCGCGGTGTGCGGTTCGAGGCCCGGCATCAGCGCGCCGAGGCCGAGGAACGTGCCCGGCACCGCGGCGAGCACGCGGGAGAAGTCCTCGGAACCGGCGACCGGATTGGGCAATTCGGTGTAGTACTGCTCGCCGATCGTCTCGCGGACGACCTCGGCTCCGAACGCCGTCTCGTCGACATCCGTTACGGTCACGGGATATTCGTTCTCGAACACGACGTCCGCGGTGACGCCGTTCGCCCGCGCGACACCGTCGATCGTCTCGCGGATCGTGGTGTCCAGCAGGGCGGCGGTGTCGTCGGAGAAGCAGCGGACGGTGGCTTCGAACTCGGCGGTCGCGGGGATGACGTTGCGCTTGGTGCCGCCGCGGATGACGCCGACGGTGAGCACAGCCGGGTCGAAGATGTCCAGCCGCCTCGTGATCATGGTCTGCAGCGCGGTAATCATCGCTGCCGCAGCGGAGATCGGGTCCTTGGCGCGGTGCGGCATCGAGCCGTGGCCGCCTTCGCCGTGCACGGTGACGAGCAGCTTGTGCGAAGCGGACATCAGCGTCCCGGGACGGCTCGCGAACTGGCCGCTGGGCAGCATCGACGAGAAAACATGCAGCCCGTACGCGGCGTCGACGCGTCGGCCAGCGGCGTCGAGCACGCCTTCCTTCAGCATTACGCCCGCGCCGTCCCAGCCTTCCTCACCCGGCTGGAACATCAGGACGACGTCGCCGTTGATCCGGTCGCGATGCGTGTGCAGCAGCCGCGCCGCGCCGACCAGCGACGTCGTGTGCAGGTCGTGGCCGCACGCGTGCATCGCGCCGTTGGTAGCGGCGAAGTCGAGGCCCGTCGCCTCCTGCACCGGGAGCGCGTCCATGTCGGCGCGCAGCAGGACCGTGCGCGGCTGAGCCGAATCGCGGGCGGAGCCTTTGCCGCGAAGCACTGCGGTCACCGACGTCGTATCGGTGCCGGTGGAGACCTCCAGGCCGAGCCCGTCGAGTTCGCGCAGCACCCGTTCCTGGGTGCGCGGGAGGTCGAGACCGATCTCGGGTTCGCGGTGCAGGTCGCGGCGCAGCCGGGCCAGGTCGTCCTGCTGGCTGCGGGCGTCTTCGTGGAGGTCCACCGGCTCGGCTCCTCTTCGTCGGGGAACGGGCGTCTTGGTGGTCGAGTGTGCGAACCGACGCCCGATATCGGGTTAGAGTTGTCGGAATCGCTCGCAGGATGGCCCGCTGGAGAAGAAACAATGATCGACTCACTGGAGGAGGAAGACTTTTCGCTCATCCACGCACTGCAACTGCGCCCCCGTGCCACCTGGACGCAACTGGCCGTGGCCCTCGACTCCTCCCCGGTGACGCTGGCGCGGCGCTGGGAGCGGCTGCGCGACGGGGGAGCGGCCTGGGTGACGGCGTATCCGCACGTGCCCGGGCTTTATCAGGTGCAGGCGGCGTACGTGGAAATCCGCTGCGCGAGCGGCCAGGTGCGCGAGCTGATCCGGGAGCTGTCGACGTGGCCTTCGGTGGCCAGCATCGAGGAGGCTTCCCGCGAGTACAGCCTGGTGCTGACGGTCTTCGGTCTCGGCCTGCGTGACCTGTCCGCCCTGCTGCTGGACGCGATCCCCAGCCTGCCCGGCGTGCTCAACACGCGCTCGCACCTCGCGTCGCGGCTGCACGTCGAAGGCAGCTCATGGCGAGTCGGCGCGCTGGACCGACGTCGCGTGCAAGCCCTGTCGCAACTGCCCTCTATCGGCGGCGGGCGGCTGGCCAAGCTGCAGCCGTGGGAAGAGCCTTACGCCCCGCTGACCGTCGCCCTTGGTGAGGACGGCCGACGCAGCGCGGCCGACCTTGCGCGGATCACCGGACGCCCCGTGTCGACTGTCCGCCGACAGCTCGGACACCTGTTGAGCGCCGACGCGTTGACGTTCCGCTGCGAGATCGCGCAGGGGCTGACGCCGTCGCCGATTGTCGTGAACTGGTGGTGCCAGGTGCCGGTGGCGCACGTGTCGACGTGCGTGGATCGGTTGCGGGCCAACCCGACTGTGCGGCAGATGGCGAGTTTGCCCGGTCCGGCGAACCTGTTGGTGACCACGTGGATGCGCTCGATCGAGGAGTCGATGCGGATGCAGGAGCATCTGGAGCAGGATCTGGCGCCGCTGTCGGTGGTGGATTCGGCGCTGATCCTGCGGACGGTCAAGCGGATGGGCTGGCTGCTGGACGATTTGGGGCGGAGTACGGGGTTCGTGGTGACTATGCCTGCGCCGGCTCGGAGGGAAGCGCCTTAGGTCAACCGGAACGTCGCGCGGTATTCGGAGGGCGAGACGCCGAGTGCGTCGCGGAAGTGGCGGCGGAGGGTGGCGGCGCTGCCCATCCCGCAGCTCGCGGCGATCTGCTCGACTGGGGAGTCGGTGCGTTCGAGCAGTTCCTGTGCGCGGGCGAGGCGTTGCCGGTGCAGCCAGTTCAGCGGGGCGGACCCGAATTCGGCGCGCATCCGGCGGGCGAGTTGCCGGGAGCTGAGACCGGCGTGGCGCGCGAGGTCGGCGACCGTGAGCGGTCGGTCCAGCCGGGACCGTGCCCACTCCGCGGTGCGCGCCAGGGCGGAACCTTCCGGGGACGGCGGCGGGGACACGAATTGCGCCTGACCGCCGTGCCGGTGCGGCGGGACGACCAGGCGGCGGCCGAGGTCGTTGGCGACCGCGGCGCCAAGGTCGCGGCGCACCAGGTGCAAGCACAGGTCCAGGGCGGCCGTTTTGCCCGCGGAGGTCAGGATGTCGCCCTCGTCGACGTAGAGCACGTCGGAGCGCACCTTCACGCGCGGATAGCGGCGGGCCAGGTCGTCGGCGTGCATCCAGTGCGTGGTCGCGATCCGGCCGTCCAGCAGTCCGGCCTCGGCCAGGACGAACGAGCCGGTGCACAGGGCCGCGATCCGGACGCCGTTCGCGTGCGCCTCCCGGAGCGCGGCCGCGAGCGCCGGATCGATCTCCTCGCCGGGCGAATCCGTGGAGGGGACCACGATCAGGTCGGCGGCTACGCCGATCTCCGAGACGCCGATCGCGGGCAGATGGGGCAACCAGTGCCGCGGCGACCGCTCCGGGCACGCCACGACGACGTCGTACCAGGCGCCGCTGGGGGAGAGGTCCGAACGGTCGACGCCGAAGACCTCGGCCGCGATCGCGACCTCGTACAGCATCGCGTGCTCGTGCAGGACGAGCACCAGTCGAGGCATGTCCGATACTGTACGCAACTCGTCCTTTCAGACACTCACGAGTGGCGCGCGAGAGTGTCCAGAATCAGCTTTATGACAGATTCCCAGCGTGTCCTGGTCTACGGCGCCAGCGGCCACACCGGAAAGTTCGTGGTCGACGAGTTGCTGCGACGCGGTCTTCAGCCGATCGTCGCGGGGCGCAGTCTCTCGCGGCTGCAGCAGTTCGCGGATCTTGACCGGCGCGCGGCAAGCATCGACGACGGCCCCGGTTTACGTGCGCTCCTCAACGACGTCGCGGTGGTGATCAACTGCGCCGGCCCGTTCCTGGACACCGCGCTCCCGCTCGCGACGGCAGCCGTCGAAACCGGCACCCACTACCTGGACGTCACCGCTGAGCAGCCCGCCGTCCAGCAGCTCTACCGCGAACTCGACGCATCTGCCCGCTCGGCCGGGACCGTCGTCATGCCCGCCATGGCGTTCTACGGCGGGCTGGCCGATTTGCTGCTCACCGCCGTACTCGGTCCCGAGACGACCGCTGACGAGGTCGAGATCGCCATCGGACTCGACCGGTGGTGGCCCACGGAGGGAACCCGGGTCACCGGCGCCCGCAACACCGCGCCCCGGCTGGTCATCCGCGACGGCGTCCTCGTCCCGATCTTCGACCCGGCGACCGGCGAATGGGACTTCCCGGAGCCGATCGGCGCACAGTCCACTGTGGAGCTTCCGTTCTCGGAGGCGGTCACCATCGACCGGCATCTCAAGGTGGGAACCCTGCGCTCCTGGCTGAACACCGCCCCGCTCGACGACCTCCGCGACCCGGACACCCCGGCCCCGCAAGCCCACGACGAGCACGGACGCTCGGCGCAACGCTTCGCCGTCGAAGTCACCGTCGGCTTTGGTACGGAGACTCGCCGCGCCACCGCGACCGGGCGCGACATCTACGCCACGACCGCACCGATCTTGGCCGAAGCCACAGTCCGGCTCCTCGACGGCAGGTACCGCGGCCCGGGCGCGCTGGCACCGGGCGAGGTGTTCGACGCTGCCGACTTTCTGACGGCGATACCGGACGCCGATTTCACTGCCGTGTGGCGATAAACGGGTCAAACGGACGGGCTGAGCGAGCCGGTGAACTCTTCGAGATGGACGTCGGTGCCGCGGAGCTGACGGAGGAATCCGACCGCTTCGGGCAGCAGGACGCGGCCGGAGATGGTGAGTGCGGCCAGCTGGGGGAGGCGGTTGCCGGAGGCCAGGAGACGGGTGAGCTGGCTGGCGTCGAGGGTGAGGATGCGTAGGGCTTTTAGGTGCGCCAGTTGGTCGATTGCCGGGATGTTCAGGCCGTCGATGGTGAGCCGGGTGAGGTTCGGGAGAGTGGCCAGCGGGGTTAGGTCGACGGGGTGGGTGAGACCGCTGAGGGTGAGGTCCCACAGGGTCGGATGCCCGGAGAGCGCGTTGAGGTCGGTTTGCTCGGCGGTGATGGTGAGGGATTCCAGGAGCGGCAGCCCGGCGACGTTCGGGACGACGGTTTTCATGCGATGGGCGCCTACCTCGCGCAGCCCGTCCAGCCGTTCGAGCACGGCCAGATCGACGTCGATGCCGTCGCTGAGATGGCAGGATTGGATCACTTCCGGATCCTCGGCGCCGATCTCGGCGGTCAGGTCCAGTTTCGCGACATCGCGGACGAGAAGCACGTGGTTCTTGTAGGGGACGTCGTGGAATGCCGCTTGGACTTCGAGCCGGGGATCGCCTTCGTGCCGGGTGAATCTGCCCGCGCGAAGGGCGGTCACGACGTCGGTGAGCATTTCGGTGACCGACGACGCGATCAGCTGAGCCACCTCCTCGCCGTGTTCGATCACTTGCCCGGACCGGCCGCCCTCGGCGGGATCGAGATCGACCGCGATCCACTGGTCGCTGTGATTCCCGCCGAAAGAAACCCACCAGTCGTTGCGGGAGACGCGTTTGATCCGCCCCGGTGGCATCGCCTCGAACACCACGCCCGCTCTGTACTGCGGTTCGTCGCAGGCGGCTCCGCGGTAGGCGCCGGGCAAGCTGTAGTGGTAGTCCTCGACCACCGTGTCGAGGGAGTCGTGGGCGAAGTAGCCGAGCAGCCCGGTTTCGCCGGAGTCCCGGCCGATCAGCCGGTAGAGCGCTCGCAGGTCTTCCGGCAGCCGCGCTTGGATCCGCGCCTCGGCGGCCGCGATCTCCTCCTCGCTCCGCCCCGGTTCCCAGTCCGGCGCGTGGCCGGTGATCGCGGTGTACCGCTCGGCGAATTCCGCGACGAGCGCGCTGACTTCCCGCAGCACCGCCGGGTCGGTCGGCGTACTGGTCGGTTCGGCTCCCGCCGGTCGCGGCATCCCCGGCGACGGGCGCTGCGGGCAGCGGAAATCCGGATCGAACACGCGCCGGGCCGGGGACAGACGGTCGACGTCGGGGCTGGTCGTGAATTGGTAGGCGCCGTCGGCGCGCAGCCGCACCTCATACACTGCCGGAGGATGGTCTCGCGGGTAGGCCCCGTGCATCGCATCGAGGAGATCGCGCCCATTGCCTCGATCCGATCCGTCAGTCCACGCCTCGACGGACCCCCAGGCGCCCATCGAAATCTGCAACACCGCTTCGGACCAGCCGTCGCCTGCCCAGTCTCGGAGCCGTTCCGCCAACGTCCGCCCGATCTCCCCCAGATCCATGCCGCCAGCGTAGCGAGAAATCCTTACGCACAGCACGAAATCGGATCAAGCGCGCAACCCGTCGAACGCCATCTTGCACACCGAGTCCGCCAGTTCCTCCGGAGACGACCCCCGCCGCGGCCGGTACCACTCGATCAGCGAGTTCACCGTGCCGAACAGCAGTCGCGCCGCGATCGCCGGGTCGATGTCCGGCCGGACGTCTCCCTCCGCCTCGGCCTGCTTCACCAGGTCCGTCACCAGATGATCGAACTCGCGCCGCCGCGCCAACGCCGCCCGCTCGGCCTTCGTATTGCCCCGCACCCGAAGCAGCAACGTCACGAACGGCAGCCGATCCGCCAGCACCAACACACTTCCGCGCACCAGATGCTCCAAGCGGTCAATGGCACGACCGTCCACTGCCTCGGTGGACTCCGCGACCTCGAACAGCCCGTCCAAAGCCCGGTCCACCGCCAGCCGCAGGAGTTCCTCCTTGCTCGGCACGTGGTGGTAGATCGCGGATTTCGTGATGCCGAGCTTGCGCGACAGGTCCTCCATGCTGGTCCCGTCGTAGCCGCGGTCGTTGAACAGCTTGACCGCGACCTGGAGCAGCGACTCCAGGTCGTAGCCGGGCCGGCCGCGGCGGGCGGGGGTCGTCACGAGCGTTCGTCCAGTACGCGGCGCATCTTGCCGAGCGAGCGCTCCAGCGTGTCCGGGTCCACAACCTCCACCGAAACGCTTACGCCGACACCGTCCTTCACTCCGGCGGCCACTGCGGATGCCGCCGAAGACCGGCCCTCGGCCGTCGTGTCGGCGCGGGCTTCGACGCGCACGGTGAGGTGGTCCAGGCGGCCGCGGGTCGAGCGGACCAGCTGGAAGTGCGGGCTCAATCCCTCGGTGCGCAGGACGATTTCCTCGATCTGCGTGGGGAAAACGTTGACGCCGCGCAAAATGATGAGGTCGTCGCTGCGGCCGGTCACCTTCTCCATCCGGCGGAAGGCGGGACGCGCGGTGCCGGGCAGCAGGCGGGTCAGGTCGCGGGTGCGGTAGCGGATGATCGGCAGCGCCTGCTTGGTCAGCGACGTGAACAGCAGTTCGCCGCGTTCGCCCTCGGGCAGCACCTGCTCGGTGAACGGATCGATCACCTCGGGGAAGAAGTGGTCCTCCCAGATGTGCAGGCCGTCCTTGGTCTCCGCGCATTCCTGCGCGACGCCGGGGCCCATCACCTCGGACAGGCCGTAGATGTCGACCGCGTCGAGGGCGAACCGTTCTTCGATCTCGGACCGCATCTGCTCGGTCCACGGCTCCGCGCCGAAAATGCCCACCTTCAGCGAGCTGGCCCGCGGATCCACGCCTTGGCGCTCGAATTCGTCGAGCAGCGTCAGCATGTACGACGGCGTGATCATGATGATCTCCGGCTTGAAGTCGGAGATCAGCTGGACCTGCCGGGCGGTCATCCCGCCGGACGCCGGAATCACTGTGCAGCCGAGCTTTTCCGCGCCGTAGTGCGCGCCGAGCCCGCCGGTGAACAGGCCGTAGCCGTACGCCACGTGCACCTTGTGCCCCGGCCGTCCGCCCGCCGCGTGGATCGAGCGCGCCATCACGGTGGCCCAGGTGTCGAGGTCGTCCTCGGTGTAGCCGACGACGGTCGGCTTCCCGGTGGTGCCGCTCGACGCGTGCAGCCGGCGGATCCGGTCCTGCGGCACGGCGAACATGCCGAACGGGTAGTTGTCGCGCAGGTCGGCCTTGGTGGTGAAGGGGAACTTCGCCAGGTCGCCGAGCTCGCGGCAGTCGTCGGGATGCACGCCCGCCTCGGCGAACTTCTTGCGGTACAGCGGGACGTTCTCGTACGCGTGCCGCAGGGTCCACTGCAGCCGTTCCAGCTGGAGCGAGGCCAGCTCGTCGGCGCTGACGTTTTCGGCGAGGGTGGGGGTCACTGTGCTTCCCGGGTCTTCTCGATGACGCGGCTGCGGCCGCGGAATTCGGCGACGACCTCGGGCCCGCCGGGGGTCTCCCGGTGCACCGTGACGTCGTAGATGCCGTTGCGGCCGTAGCGGGTGCGCTCGGCGGCCGTCGCGACGAGGTGGTCGCCCAGTTTTCCGGCGGCGACGAACGAGATCTCCGCGCCCGCGGCGACGGTGACCGGTCCGTACGTGTTGCAGGCGAGGGCGAAAGTGGTGTCGGCTAGCAGGAACACGTAACCGCCGTGGGCGATGTCGTGGCCGTTGACCATCGTCTCGGTGACCTTCATCGTGGCCACCGCGCGGCCGTCGGCCGCCTCGACGAGTTCGATGCCGAGCGAACGGGACGCCTCGTCGGTGTCGAACATGGTGTGCGCGGCGTTGCGGGTCACGAGTTCGCCCTCCGGAATGGTGACTTACTGACCGAACGGCCGGTAATCGTGGCTGGAGCCCAGTAAAGGCCGCGACTCCGGCGGTGTCAAGCAATGCGGGGGTTCCGATCAGCGGGGAGAACGGCTATCCTGCGAATTACTGAACGTCCGGTTGGTAATTCGGCGAGAGGGTCGGCATGGTTCTGCTCCGCAGCTACGTCTCCGGGGGATGGCACACGGCGCCGGGCGAGGGCGCCCCGCTGCACGACGCGGCGACCGGGGAGGAAGTGGCCCGGATTTCGTCGGAGGGGATCGACTTCGCCGCGGCGCTCGACTACGGCCGCACTGTCGGCGGTCCGGCGCTGCGGAAGCTGACGTTCCATCAGCGGGCCGCGCTGCTGAAGGCGCTCGCCTCGCACATGCGCGAGCACCGCGAAGAGCTGTACGCGCTGTCGGCGCGCACAGGTTCGACACTCGGCGACTCGAAGTTCGACATCGACGGCGGCATCGGCGTCCTGTTCAGCTACGGCTCGAAGGGCAAGCGCGAGCTGCCGAACGACACGGTGTACGTCGACGGCGCGGTCGAGCCGCTGAGCCGCGGCGGCACGTTCGTCGCGCAGCACATCGCCACGCCGCTGCAGGGCGTCGCGGTCCAGATCAACGCCTTCAACTTCCCGGTGTGGGGTCCGCTGGAGAAGTTCGCGCCCGCGTTCCTCGCCGGGGTGCCGAGCCTGATCAAGCCGGCCAGCCAGACCGCGTACCTGACCGCGCGGCTCGTGGAGCTGATCGTCGAATCCGGAATTCTGCCCGATGCCGCGGTGCAGTTCGTCGCGGGCAGCGTCGGCGACCTGCTCGACCACGTCACCGCGCAGGACCTGGTGTCGTTCACCGGTTCCGCGTCCACCGCGCAGAAGCTGCGCGCGCACCCGGCGATCGTGCGGAACTCCGTGCGGTTCAACGCCGAGGCCGACTCGCTGAACTGCTCGATCCTCGCCCCGGACGCCCGGCCGTCGACGCCGGAGTTCGACCTCTTCGTCAAGCAGCTGACCACCGAGATGACGGTGAAGGCGGGCCAGAAGTGCACCGCGATCCGCCGCGCGTTCGTCCCGGCGGAAATGCTCGATGACGTCGCCGAAGCCGTCAGCGCTCGGCTCGCGAAGGTGACTGTCGGCAATCCGAACGCCGAGGGTGTCCGGATGGGCGCGCTGGCCAGCCTGGAGCAGCGTGAAGAGGTACGCCGTTCGCTGAAGGCGCTGCTCGACGCGGGCAGCATCGTCTTCGGCGACCCGGAGCACGTCGACGTCGTGGACGGCGACGAGGCGACCGGCGCGTTCATCTCGCCGATCCTGCTCAAGGCCGACCCGGAACGGGCGGAGCCGCACGAGGTCGAGGCGTTCGGCCCGGTGTCCACGCTGATGCCGTACACGTCGGTCAAACAGGTCATCGAGTTCGCGGCGCGCGGCGGCGGCAGCCTGGCCGGGTCGGTCGTGACCGGCGACCCGGTGTTCGCCCGCGAGATCGTGCTGGGCGTCGCGCCGTACCACGGCCGGCTGCTCGTGCTCGACAGCGAAGACGCGAAGGAATCCACCGGACACGGTTCGCCGATGCCGCAACTGGTCCACGGCGGCCCCGGTCGCGCGGGCGGCGGCGAGGAAATGGGCGGTATCCGCGGCGTGCTGCACCACATGCAGCGCACGGCGGTGCAGGGCAGCCCGACGGTGCTCGGTGCCGTCACCGGCCGGTGGGTCGAGGGCGGTCCGCGGACCGAGGACGACGTGCACCCGTTCCGGAAGTCGTTGGCTGAGCTGAAGGTCGGCGACTCGGTGGTGGCAGGTCCGCGCACCGTCACGCGCGCCGACATCGACCACTTCGCCGACTTCACCGGCGACACCTTCTATGCGCACACCGACGAAGTGGCCGCTGCGGCGAACCCGCTGTTCGGCGGCATCGTGGCCCACGGCTACCTGGTCGTCTCGTTCGCCGCGGGCCTGTTCGTGTCGCCTGAGCCGGGCCCGGTGCTGGCGAACTACGGCCTGGAGAACCTGCGCTTCCTCACGCCGGTGAAGGTCGACGACGCGCTGACGGTCACCCTGACGGCCAAGCAGATCACGCCGCGGATCGACCAGGAGTACGGCGAAGTCCGCTGGGACGCCGACGTCACCAACCAGGACGGCGACTCGGTCGCGAAGTACGACGTGCTCACCCTTGTCTCGAAGGAGCAGCCGTGACCGCTGTGGCAGAGCCCGAACTGGAAGCCCTTTTCGAGCACACCATCGAACGGGACCAGCGCATCGAACCGCGCGACTGGATTCCCGAGGGCTACCGCAAGACGATGATCCGCCAGATCGCGCAGCACGCGCATTCGGAGATCATCGGCATGCAGCCGGAGGGCAACTGGATCACGCGCGCGCCTTCGTTGCGGCGCAAGGCGATTCTGCTCGCGAAGGTGCAGGACGAGGCGGGCCACGGGCTGTACCTGTACTCCGCGGCAGCGACGCTCGGCGCGGACCGCGCGGACCTCACCGACAAGCTCATCACCGGTCGGCAGAAGTACTCGTCGATCTTCAACTACCCGACGCTGACCTTCGCTGACGTCGGCGTGATCGGCTGGCTGGTGGACGGCGCGGCGATCTGCAACCAGGTGCCGCTGTGCCGGTCGTCGTACGGGCCGTACGCGCGGGCGATGATCCGGATCTGCAAGGAGGAGTCCTTCCACCAGCGGCAGGGCTACGAGCTGCTGATGACCATGATGCGGGGCACCTCTCAGCAGCAAGAGATGGTGCAGGAGGCGGTGAACCGCTGGTGGTGGCCGTCGCTGATGATGTTCGGCCCGCCGGACGCGGATTCGCCCAACACCGCGCAGTCGATGGCGTGGAAGGTCAAGCGGCACACCAACGACGAGCTGCGGCAGCGCTTTGTCGACATGTCCGTTCCGCAGGCCGAGGCGCTCGGCGTGACCTTCCCGGACCCGGAGCTGAAGTGGAACGCCTCGCGTGAGCACTACGACTTCGGCGCGGTCGACTGGGACGAGTTCAAGAACGTGCTCAAGGGCAACGGCCCGTGCAACGCGGAGCGCATCGCGCACCGTCGGCGGGCGCACGACGACGGTGCCTGGGTTAGGGAAGCCGCTGCGGCGCACGCGGCCAAGAAAGAGGTTTCGGCATGAAGCACGACTGGCCGTTGTACGAGGTCTTCGTCCGCGGTAAGCGGGGGCTGAACCACGTGCACGTGGGTTCGCTGCACGCGGCGGACGACGAGATGGCGCTGCACCACGCGCGCGATCTCTACACGCGCCGCAACGAGGGTGTGTCGATCTGGGTCGTTCGCGCCTCGGACATCACCGCGTCGTCGCCGGACGAGAAGGATCCGTTCTTCGCGCCCAGCGGGGACAAGGTGTACCGGCACCCGACGTTCTACGACATTCCCGACAACGTTCCCCACATGTAAGGGATGTCTTGCTGTGTCCTTCGATAACGTCTACGAAGCCATCACCGAGGACAACGACGCCCGGTGGGCTTTCGGCACTGGATTCGCTGATCCGCTGTCCGGTGTGGACACCTCGGTGCCGTCCGGAGTGGACGGTGCGCAACTGGCCGCGTATTGCCTGATGCTGGGCGATGACGCGTTGATCTTCTCGCATCGGTTGCAGGAGTGGGTCAGCAACGCGCCGGAGCTCGAGGATGAGGTCGCGATCGCCAACATCGGCCTCGATCTGCTGGGTCAGGCGCGGTTGTTGCTTGCTCGGTCCGGCAAGGCTGACGGTACTGATCGGTCTGAGGACACGTTCGCGTTCTTGCGGGCGGAGAACGAGTTCCGGAACGTTCGGTTGGCTGAGCTGGGCGGCGGGCACTTCGGACATCTGATCGCGCAGCTGTTCGTGTTTTCGACTTGGCGGCTCGCGTTGTTCCAGCAGCTGGAGTCCAGTGTGGATCCGGTGCTGGCGGCTATCGCTGCCAAGGGTGTCAAGGAATTGGCCTATCACCGGGATTATTCCGCGCAGTGGCTCGTGCGGTTGGGGGATGGGACGCCGTTGTCGCGGGAGCGGATGGCTGAGGGGCTGGCCGCGGTGTGGCCGTATGTCGAGGAGTTGTTCTCGACGCATCCGGTCGAGTTGGCGGATGTCGCTTTGCTGCGGCCGGAGTTCGATGCTGTGGTGGATCAGGCGTTGGCCGCGGCAACCTTGGACCGGCCGGAGATCGGGGCTATTGCCGGGGTTTCCGGTCGTACTGGGCGCGACGGGGTGCATACAGAGCAGATGGGCTTCCTGCTGGCTGAGTTGCAGAGTGTGGCTCGGGCTATGCCTGGGGCGTCGTGGTGACCGCCATTGCGGTGGCTTCCACGGTCACTGATCCCGAGTTGCCGATGCTGACGCTCGCGGATCTCGGGGTGTTGCGCGAGGTGTCCGAAGAGGACGGTCGGGTTACGGTTTCTATTACGCCGACTTATACCGGTTGTCCGGCTATGGACACCATGCGGGACGACCTGGAGCACGCGTTGCGTGGTGCTGGGTATGTCGAGATTGATATTCGTACTGTGCTGGAACCGGCTTGGACCTCGGATTGGATCAGTGCGGACGGGCGGCGGAAGCTTGCTGAGGCTGGGATCGCCCCGCCTGGGTCTGCGCCTCAGCGGGTTGCGGGGCCGATTCCGTTGACGCTCGGGCCTTCTGTGCGGCGGGTTGCCTGTCCGCATTGCGGGTCTTTGGATACGGAAGAGCAGTCTCGGTTCAGTGCTACTGCGTGCAAAGCGTTGCGGCGGTGCCGGTCTTGCTGGGAGCCGTTCGAACACGTCAAGGAGATTTGAGTGACTGCCACCGTTTCCCGTCGTACCGGGTTCCATCCGTTGCGGGTGGCTGAGGTTGAGCGGCTTTGTGACGATGCCGTGGCCGTCACCTTCGACGTGCCTTCCGAGCTTGCGTCGGTTTATGCCTTCGCGCCTGGGCAGTCGCTCACGCTGCGGCGGATGGTGGACGGGCGGGATGAGCGGCGGTCGTACTCCATCTGCGCACCGGCCGGGGCGCGGCCTCGGGTTGGGGTGCGTCTCGTGCCGGACGGCGTCTTCTCGTCGTGGCTGGTCAATGAGGTTCGTTCTGGGGACACTGTTGAGGTTTCCGCGCCGACCGGGTCGTTTACTCCTGATCTTGCTGCTGGTGGGCACCATGTCCTGATCGCCGCCGGTTCCGGAATCACGCCGGTGTTGTCCATTGCGGCCTCGCTGCTGGCCACGCCGGATGCTTCGGTGACTGTGCTGTACGGGAATCGGCGTACTGACACGGTGATGTTCGCCGATGATCTGGCTGATTTGAAGGATCGGTATCCGGCGCGGCTTGAGCTGGTGCACGTATTGTCCCGTGAACCCCGCGAGGCCGAGTTGTTCACTGGGCGGCTGGATGCGGACAAGCTGAGTGCGTTGTTCGGGTCGATCGTGCCGGTGGAGGATGTTGATCATTTTTGGCTTTGCGGGCCGTTTGGGATGGTGACTTCGGCGCAGGATCTTCTTGGCTCGCTGGGGGTTCCTGGGGAGCGGATTCATCAGGAACTGTTCTATGTGGACGATGTGCCGCCGGAGCCGGTTAAGCATGTCGATCCCTCGGTGGCTGGTGCTTCGTCTGAGGTCACGTTGGTGCTGGATGGTCGGTCTACGACGATGAACTTGCCGCGTGAGTCTTCGGTGTTGGATGGGGCGCAGCGGTTTCGGCCGGATTTGCCGTTTGCTTGCAAGGGCGGGGTGTGCGGGACTTGCCGGGCGCGGGTGACTGAGGGTTCTGTTGACATGCGGCGGAATTTCGCGTTGGAGAAGGCTGAGGTGGATGCTGGGTTTGTGCTGACTTGTCAGTCTCATCCGGTTTCTGAGCGGGTTACTGTTGATTTTGACGCTTGATGCTCGTCGCCTGGCGGCGACATCGGTCCTGGCGTGCGTGGGGCACCCCGAAGCTTGATTGTGCTGACGGTCTGGGGGTGCTTGTCAAGGCGGGAAAGATGCCTTGACAAGCACCCCCAGACCGCAGGGGGGCGTCGTATC
>NZ_JBEXMH010000065.1:0-48044 GCF_040610415.1 Amycolatopsis sp. NPDC004079
GGCTGACCGGCGTGAGGGGCCTTCGGCCTGTCACGCCGCTCAGCCCCCAAACGCCGGCGCGATCCCGCGTGGTGGTCAGGTTGGGCTTTGCGGGGCTGGGGTGTGGTCAGGTTGGGTTTGTCTGGCTGGGTGTGGTCAGGTTGGGTTTGCCCGGCTGGTGTGGTCTAGCTGGGCTTGGCAGGCTGCGTGGACCGCCTCTTTGATTTGCTCTTCCGGGCGTCCCCAGCCTTGGTCCCACTCTTCGTCCAGCATCCAGGCTTGCGCCAGTGGCAGCTTGACGACGCTGTCGGAGTAGTTGGTGCGGACGATGATGGTGTGCAGGTCGTTCAGCAGGGCGCGTTCGCTGAGGTGTCCGTTGAGGAGCAGTCGGGCCAGGTGGGTGAAGGCGACTTTTGCTGCGTCGGCTGCGGTGGGGATGGGGGTGTGGCAGTCGGCTAGGGCGGACTGCTGCACGTCGTGGATTTCTCGTGGTTCGGTGCGGGAGAGGCCTGCCAGGTGGCGTAGGTGTTCGCCGTCCTCGCCCTCGGCTAGCCAGTGGGCTGCCCACAGGGGGAGGTCGTTCGTGGGGGAGAGGTTCAGGGCGATCCAGGCGGCGGCCACGGCGGGGGCGGGGATCTCGGCGGGCATGTAGTGAGGATGGCGGGGAGGGGCGTGGCGGGCGAGTGAATTTGGGTCGGGGACTGCCGCTGTGACCTGGTTGGGCGCGGTTGTGGACAATGGGGGTGTGAGCACCGATCCTTCGCCGTCCGAATCCGAGGTCGAGCCGTCTGCGGAACCGCCTGAGCAGGGGGCTGCCGAGGAAGGCACGCCGCTGCCCAAGCGGCGGGTCTGGGTGGTGTTCGCGGTCGCGGCGCTGCTGTGGGCGATCGACCTGATCACGAAGAACCTCGTGGTCGCCAATCTCGAGGGCAAGGAGCCCAAGCCGATCCTCGGCGGGCTCATCTACCTGCAGGTCATCCGCAATCCGGGCGCCGCGTTCTCGATGGCGACCGGCATGACCTGGGTGCTCGCGCTGGTGGCGACCGGCGTCGTGATCGCCATCGTGTGGATCTCGCGCCGGCTGCGTTCGGTCGGCTGGGCGATCGGCCTCGGGCTCGTGCTCGCCGGCGCGCTCGGCAACCTCACCGACCGGTTCTTCCGCGAGCCCGGACCGCTGCGCGGGCACGTCGTGGACTTCATCTCCGCGTTCGCGCCCAACGGGCAGGGCTTCGCGATCTTCAACATCGCCGACTCCGCGATCTGCGTCGGCGGCGCGCTGATCGTGCTGCTGTCCCTGCTCGGCAAGGACTACGACGGCACCACCACCCGCGGCAAGAAGAAGGAATCCGAGTGAGCGCGCGCATGCTGCCCGTCCCCGACGGGCTCGACGGGATGCGCGTCGACGCCGGGCTGGCCAAACTGCTCGGGCTCTCCCGCACCGTCGTCGCGGACCTCGCGGCGGCGGGCGATGTGCTGCTCGACGGCCATCCGGCGGGCAAATCGGACCGGCTGTCCGCGGGCGGGCTGCTCGAGGTGACGCTGCCGGAACCGGAACGTCCGGCGGAAATCGTCGCGGAGCCGGTCGACGGCATGAAGATCCTGCACGATGACGACGACATCGTGGTGATTTCGAAACCGGTCGGCGTCGCCGTGCACCCCAGCCCCGGCTGGACCGGCCCGACGGTCGTCGGCGGACTCGCCGCGGCCGGGCTGCGCATCTCGACGTCCGGCGCGGCGGAGCGACAGGGCGTCGTGCACCGGCTCGACGCGGGCACCACCGGGGTGATGGTGGTGGCCAAGAGCGAGCACGCGTACACCGTGCTGAAGCGGGCGTTCAAGGAACGGACCGTCGACAAGGGCTACCACGCCGTCGTGCAGGGCCACCCCGACCCGACCCGCGGCACCATCGACGCCCCGATCGACCGCCACCCGCGGCACGACTACAAGTTCGCGGTCGTCGCGGGCGGACGGCCGAGCGTCACGCACTACGAGGTGGTCGAGGCGTTCCGGGCGGCTTCGCTCGCGCACGTGAAGCTGGAAACCGGGCGTACTCACCAGATCCGCGTGCATTTCTCCGCGCTGCGCCACCCGTGCGCCGGGGATCTGACCTACGGGGCGGACCCGGTGCTGGCCCGGAAACTCGGCTTGACGCGGCAGTGGCTGCACGCGCGGACGCTGGGTTTCGCGCATCCGGCGGACGGCCGGTGGGTGGAGTTCGAGGCGGAGTATCCGGACGATCTGGCCAGTGCGCTGGAGATCCTGCGCGACGGGAACTAGAGCCAGCTAGTTGACGGCCCAGGTCAGGGTGCGCTCGTCCGGCTCGGGCCGCGGGCTCCAGCGCACCGAGACCACCCGCGTCGCGGTCGGAAGAACGTACACGGTGTGCCCGCCGAGCGTCTCGCCCGGCTGCACGCCGATCTTGTGCGGCGGCCGGGACGTCAGCGAAACCGGGGCTTTCGCGACGGTCTCGCCGCTGTCGGTGACGAGTTCGAGATAATTGTCCGGCAGTGAGGCGAACGGAATCGGCCCGCGGTTGGTGATTTCGGTGTGCACGACGACCGCGCGCTCGCCGTCCTCGAGCCGGTAACCGGCCGCGCCGAAGAGGAAGTCGGCGGGGTCCTGGACTTCCAGCAGCTGCACGGAAAGCTGTTCCCCTTCGAGCCCCTGCGACTGCATCGTCTCGCCGATCCGCCCCTGTTTCGCCGGTGCGGCGGCGGGCTTCGGGTCGTCGCCGCGGGCCCAGGAAGCGGTCTGCGGGACGCCCCACGTGCTGACGGCCGGGTCCGGAGCCGGGTACGGCCCGGACTGTCCATTGTAGACGTTCGCGGGGGCGGGCATTCCGGTCTGCGCGGGGGAGTACGCGCCGGACATCCCCGGGATCCCGTTGGGCCCAGGGGGATACGCGCCCGAAATCCCGGCCGGTCCGGGGGCGTACGCGCCGGAGGTTCCCGGTGCCGCGGCGGGAAACCCGGGCGGGTAGGCGCCGGTCGTCCCGGGGCCGGGCATGCCGTGCTGGCCCGGCGAACCTGGTCCGGTCGCGGGAATCCCGGTCTGCCCGGGCGGGTACGCGCCGGAGGTTCCCGGTCCGGGCATGCCGTGCTGGCCCGGCGGATGCGGGCCGGAATGTCCCGGCATCCCGGCCGATTCGGGGATCCCGGACTGCCCGGGCGGGTGCGGACCGGACGCGCCGGGAGCGCCGCCCGGCATCCCCGGAGGCGGTGCCATCCCGCCCGAAGCCGGAATCCCGGACGACGCCGGGCCATTCGGCATCGGCGCCGCGGGAGGGCCGGAGGGCATGGGGCCTGGTGCCGGAGCGGGGCCTGGTGCCGGAGGGAGGCCGGGCGGCATCGAGCCGGGCATCCGGGAAGCCCCCGGCATCGGCGCGGCGGGGAACGGCGCCGACCCGGGCCCGCCGCCCGGATATCCCGGAGCCTGCGGACGCTGCCACGAAGCCTGAGCCCCCGAAATCGCCGCACGCAGACCTTGCGGGTCGCTCTCGACCCCGACCAGCAGCGGCAATCCGCTGCCGGACAGCGCGACCAGCCGGTACGCGACCTCCCGCGGATCCATCCCGACCTTCGCCGCCAGCTCGTGCACAGCACCCTTGCCCAGCTCGGCGAGCGCGGCGAGCAGGCGGATGTCGGCGGGATCGGTCACGGCCACTCCGGCAACGCTACCGCCTCGCCCGCCGGACCCGGCCGCACCACCGCGCCCGGCGTGCCCCGCGCCACCACGCCGGACAACCGAACACCGCTGGCCAGCCGCTGGCCGGGCAGCGTGGTGGGTCGTGCCGTCGGGGGCGGCCGACGCGGAACCGGCGTCCGGCGTGCCTC
The DNA here is from genome assembly GCF_040610415.1 of Amycolatopsis sp. NPDC004079. Classification (NCBI taxonomy): domain Bacteria; kingdom Bacillati; phylum Actinomycetota; class Actinomycetes; order Pseudonocardiales; family Pseudonocardiaceae; genus Amycolatopsis; species Amycolatopsis sp. NPDC004079. The sequence goes on from NZ_JBEXMH010000065.1 coordinate 3,813, forward strand.
GCACCGGATAGCCGAATACCGCTGGCCGGGGAGCCTGGCGGGTCGTGCCGTCGTAAGCAGCCGACGCGGAACCAGCATCCTGCGCGACCGCGACGGACGGCGAAACACCGGCGGTCCGGAGAGCCTGGCGGGTCGTGCCGTCGGGAGCAGCCAATGCGGAACCGGAGCCCTCCCCGCGTCCCGGCCAGGGCGGCGCCAACCAGCCGAGGCCCGGGACGCGCAACCGACGCCCGCGACGGACCGCGCTCCGGCGTCGCCCGCTGCCCCTCCGCCCTGACCAGCTCCTCCCGCGACGCCCCAGGTTCCACGGCCCGGAACGTTCCTGCGCCCGGAAGAAGGCCGTCGACCCCGGACACGGGCGTCGCCGCCCTCGTCTCGATTAGGGTCGGAATCGCACCTTCTCCGCCTACCCTGGGGGTCACCGCCGATGTCCGTCGTTTCCGATCTCGCCGACGAGCTCGTCGAGGCGTCGTTCGACCATGAACCGCTCGACGCCGCCATTCTCGGCATCCGGCCGGACGCGCCGGGCCTCGGCGATCCGTCGGCCGCGGCGGAGGCGGCGTTCCGCGAGAAGATCGTCGCGATTCGGGAGCGCGCCGAGGCCGTCGATCCGGCCGGGCTCGAAGAAGCCGATCGCGTCACCCGCGACGTCCTGCTCAGTTCCGTCGACGGAACCCTCGACCGGATGGACAGCCGGGTCGTCGACTTCACCGTCACCGACCTGTTCGTCGGCCCCGCCTCCGGGCTCCTGTCCGCGCTGCCGATGATCACGGTCACCGCCGAAACCGCGGAGGCGCATCTCGGGCGGCTCAGCGAGATCCCCGAGTACCTCCGCGCCGTCGCACAACGCCACCGCGACGGGATCGCCGCCGGTCTCCTGCCGATCGAACGCCTGGTCAAGGCCGCGATCGCGCACCTCGACCGCTACCTGGCCGAGCCCGAGAACGACCCGCTGCTGCGCCAGCCCGCCCCGGACGAGGAGTTCGCCGCCCGTCGCGAGCAGATCCTCCGCGACGTCGCCCGCCCCGGTTTCCGCGAGTACCGCGACTTCCTCGAGGCCGAAGTCCTCCCGCACGGCCGCCCGGACGACAAGGGCGGCGTCTCCTGGCTGCCCGGCGGCGACGAGATCTACGCCCGCCTCGCCCGCACCCACACCACCAGCAACCGCACCCCGCAGGAGCTGCACGACACGGGTCTCGCGGTGATCGCCGGCCAGGTCGAGCAGTACCAGGCCCTCGGCGAGCGCGTGTTCGGCACCCGCGAGCTGCCGGAGATCTTCGAGCGGCTGCGCACCGACCCGAAGCTGCGCTGGACGAGCGCCGAAGACCTCCTCGAAACCGCCCGCACGGCGATTTCCCGCGCCGAGGCCGAGGCGCCGAACTGGTTCGGCCACATCCCGCAGCACCCGTGGACGGTCGAGGCGGTGCCGGAGGATTCCGCGCCCGGCGCGCCCCCGGCGTACTACATGCCGCCCGCCGCCGACGGGTCCCGGCCCGGCGTCTACTTCGCCAACACCTACCAGGCCACTGAGCGGTTCCGGCACACCGCCGAGGTCATCGCGTTCCACGAGGCGATCCCGGGCCACCACTTCCAGCTCAGCACCGCGCTCGACCTGACTGACCTGCCGCTGCTGCGCCGCGTCGGCAACTTCACCGCGTACGCCGAGGGCTGGGGCCTCTACACCGAGCGCCTCGCCGACGAGATGGGCCTGTACTCCGAGGACGTGTCGCTGCTCGGCATGCTGACGATGGAGTCGATGCGGGCCGGGCGGCTGGTCGTCGACACCGGCCTGCACGCGCTGGGCTGGAGCCGCCAGCAGGCGGTCGACTACCTGCTGGAGCACACGCCGATGGCGCAGGTCGAGATCGAGGCCGAGGTCGACCGGTACCTCGGCTTCCCGGGCCAGGCGCTCGCCTACATGGTGGGGCGGCTGGAAATCGAGCGGCTGCGCGAGCAGGCCGAACAGCGGCTCGGCAGCCGGTTCGACGTCAAGGCGTTCCACGACACGATCCTCTCCGGCGGCTCCCTGCCGCTGTCGGTGTTGGACGCCGTGGTCACCGAGTGGGTGGCTGGCCACGGCGACACCGTCCTCGGCTTGGCCGACGAACTGGTCGAGCTGAGCTTCGAGGCGGAACCGCTGGAGCGGACCGTCCTCGGACTTCCCGGCGACCACACCAAACTCGCCGACCCGAGTCTCGCCGCGGCCGAGCGCCACCGGGCGGGGTACGCCGCGATCGCCGAGCGTGCCGACGCGATCGACCCGGCCGGGCTGACCGCGTCCGAGGTCATCACCCGCGAGGTGGTGCGCACGCACGCCCGCGGCGCGATCGACACGATCGACTCGCGGCTGTCCGGGTTCGCGGTGAGCGACGGGTTCAGCTCGCCCGCGCTGAACCTGATCACCATCCTCTCCGCGCTGACCGCGGACGACGCGGACAAGGCCCGCGACTACCTCGCCCGGCTGGCGGCAGTCGGCGGCTACCTCGATGGCGTGATCGAGGCCCAGCGGGCAACCGTCGCGGACGGGTTCGCGCCGCCGGACTTCCTGGTGCGCATCGGGATCGAGTACGTCGAGCGATACCTCGCGAACGAGGAGGGCGACCCGTTCCGCGTCACGCCGGCGGTCGAGGTCGAGGGCTTCGCCGCGGAGCGCGACCGGCTGCTCGCCGAGGTCGTGCGGCCCGCGTACCGGCGCTACCGCGACTTCCTCGCCGAGGAGGTCCTGCCGGTGTCGAAGACGGACAGCCAGCCGGGCATCAGCCATCTGCCGGGCGGGCTGGAGAAGTACCAGGGCCTGATCCGCGTGCACACCACCACCGACCGCACCGCGCAGGAGTTGCACGACACCGGTCTGCGGATGGGCGAAAAACTGGCCGAGGAGTACCGCGAACTGGGTGCCCGCGTGTTCGGCACCGCGGAGCTGGCGGAGATCTTCGACCGCCTCCGCACCGACCCGGAGCTGCGCTGGCGCGACGGCGAGGAGCTGCTGGAAGGCGCGCGGGCGGCCATCGTCCGGGCGGAAGCCGTCGCCCCGCAATGGTTCTCCCGGGTTCCGGACGCGAAGTGCGAGGTCGAGCCGGTCCCGGAGGCGGACGCGGCGAGCGGCACCATCGCCTACTACCTGCAGGCCGCGTTCGACGGTTCCCGCCCCGGCACGTACTACGCCAACACCTACGAGGCGAATTCGCGGCCGCGCTTCACCAGCGAGGGCATCGCGTTCCACGAAGCCGTTCCGGGGCACCACTTCCAGCTCACGTTCGCGCAGGAACTCACCGATCTGCCGCTGCTGCGCCGGATCGCCCCGTTCAACGCCTACATCGAGGGCTGGGGCCTGTACGCGGAGCGTCTCGCCGACGAGATGGGCCTGTACTCCGACGATGTCGCCCGCTTCGGCATGCTCGCCCAGGACTCGATGCGGGCCGGACGGCTCGTGGTCGACACCGGGCTGCACGCGCTGGGCTGGAGCCGCCAGCAGGCGGTCGACTACCTCGTCGAGAACACGCCGATGGCGAAGATGGAGATCGAGGCCGAGATCGACCGGTACGTCGCGAATCCGGGCCAGGCGCTGAGCTACATGGTGGGACGGCTGGAAATCCAGCGCGTCCGCGCCGAGGCCGAAAAGGCGCTCGGCGACCGGTTCGACATCCGCGCGTTCCACGACGTCATCCTGGGCAACGGAATCCTCCCGCTGTCCGCTTTGGACACCGTGGTCGGCGCGTGGATCGCGGAGGCGTCCGCGTGACCTGGCTCGACCTTCCGGCCGGCACCCTCTTCGGCCTCGACAACCTGCCGTACGGCGTCTTCTCGCACGGCGAGCGGACCCGCCGGGCCGGTGTCGCTGTCGGAGACCAGGTGCTCGACCTGAGCGCGGCGGCCGAGGGGGAGTCCTTCGGCCGCCTGCTCGGCGCGGGCGTGCTGAACCCGTTGCTCGCCGCCGGCCCGGACGTCTGGGCCGACGTGCGGGCGCGGGTCCGCGAATGGCTCAGCGAACTGCGCCACGCCGACCGGATCCGGCCGCATCTGGTGCCCCGCAACGAGATCACGAGCCACCTGCCGGTGGAGGTCGCGGACTACGTCGACTTCTACTCCAGCGAGCAGCACGCGCTCAACGCCAGCCGGGTCTTCAGCGGCGGGGACGATCTGGTGCCGCCCAACTGGAAACACCTGCCGATCGGCTACCACGGGCGGGCGGGCACAGTCGTCGCGTCCGGCACGCCGGTGATTCGCCCGGCGGGACAGCGGAAACCGCGCAAGGCGACCGAACCGTCGTTCGGAAGGTCCAGCCTGCTCGACTTCGAGGCCGAGGTCGGTTTCGTCGTCGGCGTGGCATCCGAACTGGGCGCTCCGGTGCCGATCGACGAGTTCCCGCGCCACGTCTTCGGCGTCTGCCTGGTCAACGACTGGTCGGCGCGCGACCTGCAGGGCTGGGAAATGCAGCCGCTCGGCCCGTTCCTCGGCAAATCGTTCGCCACGTCGATGTCGCCGTGGCTGGTCCCGCTCGCCGCGCTGGAGCACGCCCGGGTGCCGCAGCCCGCGCAGGATCCGGAGCCGTTCGAGTACCTGCGCGGCGCCGAGTCGTGGAGTCTCGACCTCGCGCTGGAAATCCGGATCAACGGCCACCTCGTGTCCAGCCCGCCGTTCGCCACGCAGTACTGGACGGCCGCGCAACAGCTCGCGCACCTCACGGTGAACGGCGCGAGCCTGCGCACCGGCGACCTGTACGCGTCCGGCACGGTCACCGGCCCGGCGAAGGACCAGCGCGGCTCGCTGCTGGAGCTGAGCTGGGGCGGTCGCGAACCGCTCGCGCTCGGCGACAGCGGCGAGACGCGCGCGTTCCTGGAGGACGGCGACGAGGTCGTCATCACCGCCTCCGCCCCTGGTCCAGACGGGGCCCGGATCGGGTTCGGCGAGGTGCGCGGGACGGTGGCGGCCGCTGTGGTGTGACCCACGCCGTAGCGTCGTCACCCGAGCGGCCGCATAATGAGCAAACGCTTAGTCACAGTCGACCGGCACGGGAATGAGGGATCGATGAGGATCGGCACCGGCGTCAGCTACTCGGGCGGGTTCGCCGAAAGCGTCGCGGACATCGTGGAGCTGGAGCGGGTCGGGCTCGACATCGTGTTCGTCCCCGAGGCCTACAGCTTCGACGCGGTGAGCCAGCTCGGCTACCTCGCCGCGAAGACCGAGCGCGTCGGCCTGATGTCGGGCATCTTCCAGATCTACACCCGCACGCCGAGCCTCACCGCGATGACCGCGGCCGGGCTGGACTTCGTGTCCGACGGCCGCTTCACGCTCGGCCTCGGCGCGTCCGGGCCGCAGGTCATCGAGGGTTTCCACGGCGTGAAGTACGACGCGCCGATCGGCCGCACCCGCGAGATCATCGAGATCTGCCGCCAGGTGTGGAAGCGCGAGCGCGTCGTGCACGACGGCAAGCACTACACGATCCCGCTGCCCGCCGACCAGGGCACCGGTCTCGGCAAGCCGCTGAAGCTGATCAACCACCCGGTGCGCGAGCGGATCCCGGTCGTGCTCGCCGCGCTCGGGCCGAAGAACGTCGCGCTCGCCGCCGAGGTCGCCGAGGGTTGGCAGCCGATCTTCTTCCACCCGGAGAAGGCGGCCGACGTCTGGGGCGCCTCGCTGGCCGAGGGCAAGGCCAAGCGCGACCCGGAGCTGGGCGAGCTGGACGTGTTCGCCGCGCCGCCGCTGGCCATCGGCGACGACGTCGAGGGCCTGCTCGACTGGGTGCGTCCGGTGTTCGCGCTGTACATCGGCGGGATGGGCGCGCGCGGCAAGAACTTCTACAACACGCTGGCCTGCAACTACGGCTACGAGGCCGAGGCCAAGAAGATCCAGGACCTGTACCTCGACGGCAAGAAGGAAGAAGCCGCCGCGGCGGTCCCGACGGAGCTGCTGCGCGCCACCTCGCTGGTCGGTCCGGCGGGGTACGTGAAGGAGCGGCTGGCGGCGTTCAAGGAGGCCGGGGCGACGACCCTGGCGGTCAACCCGCTGCAGCCCGGACGCGAGGCGCGAGTGGCCGCCGTCGCCAAGCTGAAGGAGCTGCTCGGATAGGTCCGGTATGATGCGGGCCACTGGGGTGTGAAAAAACCGCACTCCGGGTCGATGCCGCCGTCGAAATGCCGTCAACTCCGCCGCGCGGGGCGCGAATTCGGGAGTAAGAACGGGTTCAACGGGGAATCCGGGCGGGGCGAAAGCGAGGTAGGCCGGGCTGTGCGCAAAATCGAAGGATCCGCCGCCGCGGTGCTGGACGTGGGTTCGTTCAGCGCCCGGCTTGTCGTGCTCGAACCCGGCGGATCCCCGCTCGACCCGGCTCTCACGCACCAGACCCGGCTGCGGCTCGACCGTGAACTCGACGACGACGGACGGCTGAGCAAGTGCGGCATCGCGGCCATTTCCCAGGCTGTTTCCAGCGGTATGGAATTCGCCCGCGAGCACGGCGTCAAGGACGTGTTTCCGCTGGCCACGTCGTCAATCCGGGATGCGGTCAACTCCCGGGACGCGGTCCGGGAAATCGCCCGCGAAACCGGTGTCGAACTGCGGTTCCTCTCCGGCCGCCGGGAGGCTGAGCTGACGTACGTCGGCGCGCGCCGCTGGTACGGCGCGTCCGGCGGCCCGCTGCTGGCGCTCGACATCGGCGGCGGCACGGTCGAGCTGTCCGCCGGAGCCGGGGAGCAGGCCACTTTCGCGCGGTCGCTGCCGCTGGGCGCCCGGTCGGTCACTCGCGACTGGCTGCCCGCCGAACCGCCGGTGCGCAGCAAGCAAGTGCGGGCACTGCGTGACCACGTGCTGGAGGAAGTCGCCGCCGCTTTGGGCGACGTACAGGCCGAACTGGCCGATCATCAGGTCGTCGGCTGCTCGAAGGTGCTGCGGCAACTGGCGCGGCTGGCAGGCGACCGGCCAGGCAAGACCCGCGAACTGCACCTGGACGACGTGCGCGCGTGGATCCCTCGGCTGTCGGCGATGCCGTTCGCGCGGCGGGCGCAGCTGCCGGGGATTTCGCGGCAGCGGGCCCAGCAAGCGCTCGGCGGCGCGGTGGTCGCGGAGGCACTGCTGACGGTCACGGGCGGGAAGCTGACGATCTGCCCGTGGTCGACGCGAGACGGGCTCCTGCTGACGTTGCTGGACCAGCTCACGGACGCGACCGGTAAGCAACGATCGCGTCCGGCCGCGTGAACTCCCTGGTGCGAGGGCAATAAACCGGGTATCCCGGAACCATGACCCCGCGCAGCGAATTCCACCCCCGCGACCGGCCCGAGGACGACGACGAGGACTCGCCGTTCCCCGCGCGCCGCAAACGCGAGCTGCCGGACTCGGACGAGCTGCCCGGCGAGGTGGCCACCGCGCCGGGACCGGACCTGAGCCCCTCCCGGACGGACGAGGTGCCGCGGGTGCCGGGCACGGACGACGCGCCGTCGTGAGTGGCGATGCCGGTTAGCGCGGACACCGTGCTGGCTGCCTGCGGTGGCGAGCGCCCCAATGTGGCATTGGGTGCGTCGGATGCACCCAATGTGGCGTTCGGTGCGTTGAGCGCACCCAATGCCACATTGGGGCGCAAGACCGCACACAACCCGAACCCGCAGAGCGCCTCGGCCCCCGAACGCTGAGCCTGCGCCCTCGCTTGGCGAAGCTTCCGCGCGGCCTGGGTCTGGTGAGGGCGATCCCGGTGAGAACCGGGATCGCCGCCCACGAGTCAGCTGTGGTCGAACTGCCGCACCTTCGACGCGTCCCGTCGCGCCGGGGCCCGCCCGATCGGCTGGACCGGTGCGGGGCCCGGGTCCAGCTTCGGGATCGGCAGCTCCGCCGGCTCCTCGGTCACGGTGAACCGCTCGCCGTGGTGGATCAGGTCCAGCGGCGGCCCGTTGAGCACCTGATACGTTGCCGCGCCGTGCCGGATCGAGACCTGGAACCGGGTTTCGCGGAAGGCCAGGCGGAAGGTGAGGCCGCCGAGTTCGTCCGGCAGTCGCGGCGCGAACGACAGCTGGCCGCCGTAATCGCGCAGGCCGCCGAATCCGGCCACCGCGGCCTGCCAGGCACCGGCCAGCGACGCCATATGCAGGCCGTTGCGGACGTTGTTGTGCACGTCGTGCAGGTCGGTCAGCGCGGCTTCGGCGAGATAGTCGTACGCCAACTGAAGGTGTCCGACCTCTGCCGCGATCACCGCCTGCGTGCCCGCGGACAGTGAAGAGTCGCGGACGGTCCGTGCTTCGTAGTAGGCGAAGTCGCGGGCTTTTTCCTCCGGGCTGAACGAATCGCCGCACAGGTGCAGGGCCAGCACGAGGTCGGCCTGCTTCACGACCTGCTTGCGGTACAGGTCGAAGTACGGGTAGTTCAGCAGCAGCGGGTAGAAATCCTCGTCGGTGGCGGCGAAATCCCACTCGTCGTGCTGCAGGAAGCCTTCCGACTGCGGGTGCACGCCGAGTTCCTGGTCGTACGGCAGCGCCATCGCCTCCGCCGCGGCGCGCCAGGAATCGATCTCGGGGGTGTCCACTTCGAACTCTTCGGCGATGTCCGGATGGCGACGGCACACGTCGGCCGCGGCGAGCAAGTTCTTGCGCGCCATCAGGTTCGTGTAGACGTTGTTGTCCGCCACCGCGGAGTACTCGTCGGGCCCGGTGACGCCGTCGATGCGGAAGTGCCCGTGGTGGTCGAAATGCCCGAGAGACGCCCACAGCCGCGCGGTTTCCAGCAGCAGTTCCGCGCCGCAGGTGCGCTCGAAATGCTCGTCCTGGGTGGCGTTCACGTACCGCACGACGGCGTCGGCGATGTCCGCGCTGACGTGGAACGCCGCGGTGCCGGCCGGCCAGTACGCGGAACATTCGGCGCCGTTGATGGACCGCCACGGGAAAGCCGCGCCGCGCAAGCCGAGTTGGGTCGCGCGTTCCTTCGCTTTGTCTATTGTGGAGTGTCGCCAGCCGAGGGCGTCGCGGGCGGCGTCCGGCATCGTGTACGTCAGCACCGGCAGCACGAACGTCTCGCTGTCCCAGAACGCGTGCCCGTCATACCCCGGGCCGGTGAGGCCTTTTCCGGCGATGGCACGGGTTTCGCCGCGGGCTCCGGCCTGCAGCAGGTGGAAGAGCGCGAACCGGACGGCCTGCTGGAGTTCCGGGTCGCCGTCGATCTCGATGTCCGAAGTGGCCCAGAAGTCGTCGAGGAACTGGCGTTGCTCGGCGGCCAGGCCCTTCCAGCCGGTCTGGCGGGCGCCCGCGAGCGCGGCTTCGACCTGCGCGCGCAGTGCGGGCGCGGACCGTTGCGCGGACCAGCCGTAGGCGAGGAATTTGGTGACCCGCAGCCGTCCGCCCTTGGGCACGTCGACCGCGGCGGTGAGCCGGGCGAGGTCCTCCTCGGCGTGGATGCGGGTGCGCAGGCCGTCGTCGACCTCGATTTTGTGGTCCATCGCGGCGGCGACCCGCAGCCCGGACATCCGGGTCTGGTGCACGAGCACGGCCTGGTAGCCCGCGGCGTGGCTGAACTCGCCGACCAGCGGCGCGTCGAGCGCGGCGGCGACGCGCGGGTCGTGCGTGTCGGACTCGACCGGCTCGTTGGCCAGCAGGTCGGACTGCACGACGAGCTGCAGGTCCTCGTCGAGCGGTTCGACCTCGTAGCGGATCGCGGCGACCGCGCGCTGGGTGAAGGAAACCAGCCGTTCGGTGGTCACCCGCACGCGTCGGCCGGTGGGGGAGGACCATTCGGTGACGCGGCGCAGCGTGCCCCGGCGGAAGTCGAGCACGCGGTCGTGCGCGGTCGCGATGCCGTAGCGCATGTCCAGCGGCTCGTCCTCGACCAGCAGCCGGATGATCTTGCCGTCAGTCACGTTGACGACGGTCTGGCCCTCCTCCGGGTAGCCGTACCCGCCCTCGGCGTAGGGGAGTTCGTGCTGCTCGTAGAACCCGTTGAGGTAGGTGCCGGGCAGCCCGCGCGGTTCGCCTTCCTCGAGCGTGCCGCGCAGTCCGATGTGTCCGTTCGACACCGCGAAGGCGGATTCGGTGCGCTGCAACGCATCCACGTCGAGGCCGCGCCAGCGCAGCTCCCACGGGGAGCATTCGTAACCGAGTTCCGTCACTTGTCCTCCAGCAGGTCGGCGAGGTCGTCCACGACGACGTCGGCGCCGTGCGCGCGCAGTGCGTCCGCCTGGTTCTCCCGGTTCACGCCCACGACGTAACCGAAACCGCCGGCTTTGCCCGCTTGGACGCCGGATTGTGCGTCCTCGAACACCGCTGCCTGCTTCGGGTCCACGCCGAGTTCTTTGGCTCCGGCGAGGAACGAATCGGGCGCTGGCTTGCCTTTCAGGTGGTCGCGGCGGATGACCAGGCCGTCGACGCGGGCTTCCACGAAGCGGGACAGGTCTGCCGCGTCGAGGACCTTGGCTCCGTTCGCCGACGAGGTCACCACGGCGATTCGCAGCCCGGCCCGCTTCGCTTCTTCCAGGTAGCGCACGGAACCCGGGTACGGGTTGACGCCCCGCTCGTCGATGATCTTCAGGACGAGTTCGTTCTTGCGGTTGCCGATGCCGTTCACGGTCGGCGCGTCGACGGCGTCGTCCGGGGTGCCCTCGGGGAGGTCGATTCCGCGTGAGCGAAGGAATTCCCGTACGCCGTCGGCCCTCGGGCGGCCGTCTACGTAGGTCGCGTAGTCGGCGTCGGTGAACTCCTGGAAGCCGGCGCCGTCGCGGGAGCGCAGGTATTCGTCGAACGTCCGTTTCCACGCCTCGCGGTGGAGCACGGCCGTCCCGGTCAGTACGCCGTCCAGGTCGAAGAGGCAGGCGGTGATGGTGTCGGGCAGTCCGATCATGCCTGCAACGTACCGGTCCCGGGTGACATTCGCGGGTCGCGGCGCGACGTTTACCGAGCGTCAGGCGGCGCCTACGCGCCGGTCGAACACCAGTCGTTCCGCGGCGCGCAGGCCGACGCTGATCGCGCCGGTGAGGACGCCGTCGTCGCCGAGTTCGCCTTGCACCACAGTCGTTGTGAGCGGGGTGAACGCGCGAAGGGCCCGATCGATCGGTTCCAACAGCAGATCAGCCGCCGTCCCGACCCCGCCGCCCAGGACGATCAGTTCCGGGTCGATCACCGCGGCCACCGAAGCGACGGTGTACGCGAGCCGGTCGGCTTCCTCGGACACCGCGCGTTGCGCCAATTCGTCACCCTCGCGGGCGAGGCGGAAGACTTCGCGCGCCGATCGCGCTGTGCCCAGGCCAAGTTCGCGTGCGCCGCGGACCACCGACTGGGCGGCGGTGGCTTCCTCAAGGTGTCCGCGCGCGGGTGGTTCGCTGGGTTCGTCGGCGACGTGTGTGCGGCCGTACGGCAGGTAGCCGATCTCGCCCGCCGCGCCGGTGGCACCGCGGAAAACCCGGCCGTCGATCATCAATCCCATGCCGACACCGGTGCCGATGGTGATGCAGCCGACCACCGAGGCTCCGCGCGCGGCACCGCTTTCCCATTCGCCGACCGCGGTGAGGTTCGCGTCGTTTTCCACCACCAGCTCCGGCCCGAGCACCTGCTCCAGGTCGTCGAGCAGCCCCGGACGGCCCCAGCCGGGCAGGTTCGGCGCGTGCCGGAAGCAGCGTTTGACCGGGTCGGCGACGCCGGGGGAGCCCAGCACGCGGACCACGATGTCGTCGTTCGTCAGTCCCGCCTCGGCCACGATGTCCGTCGCCAGCTTGCCCAGCGCGGAGATCAGCGCGCTGCCGGAGCGGGCCGTGTTGCGGACGTCGCGCCGGGCCACCGTGGTGCGGCCCAGATCGGCGACCGCGACCCGGATGTGCTCGCGGCCGATGTCCAGGCCCAGCACGTACCCCGCGGTCGGGTCCGCCTCGTAGAGCACCGCCGAACGGCCGGTGCCGGTGGACGTGTGCCCGGTCGCACGGGCGAGCCCGGCGGCCTCCAGCGCCAGCAGCGCCTGGCTCACCGTCGGCTTCGACAGCCCGGTGTCCTTCGCCACCTGCGGCCGCGTCGCGGGCCCGCCGCGGCGCAGCAGGTCGAGCACCGCCCGCTGGTTGATCATGCGCATCCCGGCCGGGGTGCCGACCGGTGGTGTACCCGACCCTGCCACCTGCTGAGTTTCCTTCCCGTTCGGACTTCCGTCCTGCCACGGTAACCGGATTCGCCCCGCTTTGGCAGGAAAGTTTCTTTTCTTCCGGCTCGGGAGAGGACAGGCGGACGTCTCGGGCTCGACGATACGGGCTCGCCGGGCGGAACTCGGGGACGGCACGCAGAGTTTGCCGTCCGCTAGTTGACGGATCAGGCGTCGGGCAGCCAGTTGCCGTGGAACCCGGCCGGCACGCGGCCCGGCAGATGGACTGTGGCGACCGGGGCCGCCTCGATGTCCTGCGCGTCGAGCACCACCAAGTCACTGCGGTCGTTCGGTCCGTCGTAGACGTACGCGAGCAGCCAGCCCGCGCCGTCCGGACGGTCGTCTGCCGGGACGAACACCGCCTCGCCGGGGATGTGTCCTTCCGGGAACAGATGCTCGCGCGCGGCGTTCGTGTGCAGGTCATAGCGGCGGAGCACGAGCGGGCCCTCCGGACCGTGCGATCCGGTGACGTGCCCGAAACGGGCGTCGAGCCCGGCGAGCCGGTCGTCGATGCGGGGGAATTCGCCGTTGCGGTCGTCGAGCAGATCCTCGGTGACGGTGCCCGCGCGCGGGTCGATCGTCCACCGCCACAGCACGCCCTTCGGATCCGGAACGCCCGGCTTGGACAGATGCTCGTACCGCACGACGTGCACCACGATCCGGCCGTCGGCGGTGTCGTGCGCGTTGAGGGTGTGGAAGACGTAGCAGGGGCCGATCTCGAACCAGCGCACGCCGTCCTCCGGCCGATCGCGGCTGAGCAGGCCGAGGTGCGCGCCGTACGTGTCGCTCCAGCGGAACGGCATGCCGCCGTCGGTTCCGTGCTCGAACACCACCGGCAGGTCGAAGAACACGACGTGCCGCCGGGTGAGCGCGAAGTCGTGCATCATCGTCAGGCCGGGCACGTCGATCGGCTGCCGCAGCACGAGTTCCCCGGCGGCGTCGGCGCGGTAGTAGCTCACGTGCGGGGCGGTGATGCTGCCGTAGCCGAAGAAATGCAGCTCGCCGGTTTCCGGGCAGATCTTGGGATGCGCGGTCATCGAATCGGCGAGCTTGCCGTCGAAATCGTAGACGCCGACGGTGTCGAGATCCGTGGTGATTTCGTACGGCAGCGAGGATTCCACCAGTGCGAGCGTGCGTCCCGCGTGGTTGACGACATGGGTGTTGGCGACGCTCGATCTCAGGTTTCGCGTTCCGTCGGCGTTGTAGAGCGCCGGATTCGGGAGATCGAAGCTTTCGGTGCGCACCCAGCGGTTGCGATACCAAGCCGCGCGGCCGTTTTCGAGCCGGACGCCGTGCACCATTCCGTCGCCGGTGAACCAATGCGCGCTGTCCTGTCGCGGGTTCGGCCCGTTGCGCAGGTACCAGCCGCTGAGCTCCGGCGGCAGCGCACCGGTGACGGGCAGGTCGCAGGCGGTGAGTTCGTCGTGGACTGGGGCGTAGTGGCCCTTGAGGTGGAAATCAGTCGTGGTCATGGATTCACGCTTTCTGGGCGCGGGCCCGGACGATGCGCGGGTAGCGGATGGTGAACGAGATCGGAATCGCGAAGCCGAGCACCTTGAGAATGATCAAACCGACGGTGGCGTGAGGCGCGAAATGCAGCAGCACGGCTTCGGCGATCCCGGCGACCGTGAAGCTGGCCGCCCACACCGCGGTGATGACGACATTGACCCGGCGAAACACGGCGGTGGCGGCGATTTCCGGCGGGACCATGGTTTTCGCGATCCCGAGCGTGAACGGCCGTTTCGCGGCGAGCGAGCCCCAGGCGGTCGCCGCCAGCCAAAGATCGGTCAGCGCGCCGACGTAATCCCTGAGCGGCGAGGCCGGATCGCTGAACGACCAGATCGCAAGGCCTGCGAAGAAGACGACCGCGGAGACCTCGATGAACAGCGTGTCCCAGCCCTTGCCGCGCCGGCGTTCCAGCACGAGGAGCCCGCCCGCGAGCACCAGTCCGGTCAGCCCGGACCACCGCCAGTCGGCCTGCGTGGACACGACCGCGAAGGCGATCCACGGAAGGAAACTCTTCAGGTAGTTCATCGGGACCCCTCGCTCACGTTCCTGTGATGACATGTCAAAGGTAGAAGGTCCTGGCTGGACATGTCAATAGTGGAAGGTAGGGTGGGGGCATGACCTTGCGACACGCGGTGCTGGGGCTGCTCGCCACCGCCCCCGGAAGCGGCTACGACCTGCTGAAACGCTTCGAGACGGCGATGTCGAGCGTCTGGACGGCCACGCAGAGCCAGCTGTACGGGGAACTGGGCAAGCTGGAGAGTGCCGACCTGATCGAGGTGTCCGCCGAGGGGCCGCGCGGGCGCAAGGAGTACGCGATCACCGACGCCGGGCGGTCGGAATTGCGCAAGTGGCTGCTGGAGGAGAAGCCGCCTGCCGCTCGGCGGAACGAGATGCTGCTGCGGGTGTACTTCCTGGGCGAGGTCACGCCGGAGGAGGCGCGGGGGTTCCTGTCCCGCCACGGCGCCTTCGCCAAGGGGCTGGTCGACGAGCTGGCGGCGCTGGAAGCGTCGGTCGATTGGGATGACAGCGATCCGTCGCTTTACGGCCGCCTGGCCCTCGAGTGGGGCAAGCGATACGCGGCGATGGAACGGGACTGGGCGAAGTGGGCGGCGGAGACGATCCGCGCGGTCCGCGGCTGATCATGACCGGCAACCCGGCCCGCCACTGCGGCGACGATGCCGTTTTCGCGGCCGATCTCCGGGACGAGGGCGAGCCCGAAGCCGAGTTCAATCCCGGCATCGCCGCCCGGTTTCCGCGCAAGAACGCGGCCGCCGGAGTGCTCGCGCGCGACGAACACGGTCGAGTCCTGTTCGTCTCTCCGACCTACAAACCGTTCCTGGAGATTCCGGGCGGCTTGGTCGAAGACGGCGAGTCACCGCTGGCAGCGTGTCGTCGCGAGGTCCGCGAAGAACTCGGCATCGACGTGCCGGTCGGGCGTCTTCTCGTCGTCGATTGGCTGCCGGCGCACGGCGTCTGGCGGGACAGCCTGCAGTTCATCTTCGACGGCGGCGTGCTGAGCCGCGAGCAGATCGGTGCCATCCGCCTGGCCTCGGACGAAGTGAGCCGGTTCGAGTTCCTCGACCTCGAGGCCGCGGAGCCGCAGTTGCGGCCGTCGAAGGCGCGGCGAATTTCCTTGGCGCACCAAGCGTTTCTGGACGGGGAGACAGTCTACGGCGAGTTCGGCCGGAGGCTCGGGTAGTCCGAACCTCCGGCCGTGCCGGATCATCCGTCCGAGGACCGCTTCCAGATGTTGATGTCTTCCTCGGTGGCGTGCTGGTCGATCTCGGCCAGCTCCTCATCGGTGAACGACAGGTTGTCCAGCGCGGCCACGTTGTCCTCCAACTGCGCCACGCTGCTGGCCCCGATCACCAGAGACGTCATCCGCGGATCCCGCAGCGCCCAGGCCAGCGCGAGCTGCGCCAGCGTCTGCCCGCGCCGCTCGGCGATCTCGCCCAGCGCCCGGATCTTGCCGAGCTTCTCCTCGGTGATCGTGTCCGGGTTCAGCGACTTCCCCTGCGCCGCCCGGGAATCCGACGGCACCCCGGAAAGGTACTTGTTCGTCAGCAATCCCTGCGCCAGCGGCGAAAACGCGATGCATCCGGCCCCGGCCTGCTCGAGAGTCCCGAGCAGATCGTCCGCCTCGGTCCAGCGGTTGAACATTGAGTACGACGGCTGGTGAATCAGCAACGGCGTGCCCAGGTCCCGCAGCATTTGCGCGGCCTCCGCCGTCCGCGCGGAGTTGTAGGACGAGATCCCGACGTACAACGCCTTGCCCGACCGAACCGCCCGGTCGAGCGCGCCGACGGTCTCCTCCAGCGGCGTCTCCGGGTCGAACCGGTGCGAGTAGAAGATGTCGACGTAGTCCAGCCCCATCCGCCCCAGCGACTGGTCGAGGCTGGCCAGCAGGTACTTCCGCGAACCCCACTCGCCGTACGGCCCGGGCCACATGTCGTAGCCGGCCTTCGTCGAGATGATCAGCTCGTCGCGGTACGGCTTGAGGTCGCTCGCCAGCAACCGGCCGAAGTTCTCCTCGGCGCTGCCGTAAGGCGGGCCGTAGTTGTTGGCGAGGTCGAAGTGCGTGATGCCCAGGTCGAAGGCGCGCCGGACGATGTCGCGCTGGACGGTGAGCGGGCGGTCGTTCCCGAAGTTGTGCCACAGTCCGAGCGAGATCGCGGGCAGCTTCAGCCCGCTGCGCCCGCAACGGCGGTAGGGCATCGAATCGTAACGGTGGTCTGCGGCAACGTAAGTCACGCCGCGATGCTAGCCCGCGAGGCGCTTGCGCACGGTGGGTGACATCCGGCTGGCGGTGCAAAGTCCGGTTTCGCGCGCGGCATCCCATTCGGCTCCGTACTATGCGTGGTCATGATCAGGCGGGTGGCTCTGGGGTTGGCTGTCGTCGTCTCGGCGGCGGGATGCAGCGGTGCCGGTCCGTCGGAGGTGTTCGCGAGAACGGACGCCTGCAAGTTGCTGACGACCGCCGCGCGGGGCACGCCGATCGACCTGCGGCGGAGCGAGTACAAGCTGACGGCGTCCACTCCCGCTGCGGTGACGGGAGGCGTGGGCGGCTGCCGCACTGAGTGGAACCCGCCGCGCGACAAGCTGACCGGCGGCGACCTGGCCGCGACTCTGGACCTGGCCGAGGCAGAGGACTGGAGCGGGCACAGCGAGTCCAGTTCCCAAAGCGGGCACGAGGTCCGGAAAGACACCACGAAAGGCGGCGGCGGATGCCGGTATCAGGTCCAGATTTCCGGCACTGACGCGGCGGTGCACATTTGGTATCTCGATCGATCCGTGGGCAACGAAGGGTCCTGCGCGGTTGCGAAACGGATGGTGGACCAGGTCATTCCCAGCCTGCCGTGACGAAGTTTCCGGTGCTCGGCATACGTCGGAGGAATACCGGGCTTCGCGGCGCTCTTGAGTCGCGCGCCTGGGCTTAGCTCCGATGTCTGGTCGCCGGGACGTCCTCGATGGCGACCGCCCAGTACAGTGCAGGTGAGCGATTGCTTAGGAGGCGACGTGGGCACCGGGTTTTTCTCGTCCGTCGACGATGTGTCGGCGCAGCTGGCCGAGGCCGGGTACCTCGCGTCGACCGCGGTCGCGACCACGGTGTTCCTCGCCGACCGGCTCGGGAAACCGCTGCTGGTCGAGGGGCCGGCCGGGGTCGGCAAGACCGCGCTGGCCACGGCGGTCGCCGAGGTCACCGGCTCGCGGCTGGTGCGGTTGCAATGCTACGAGGGCATCGACGAGGCCCGCGCGCTCTACGAGTGGAACCACGCGAAGCAGCTGCTGCGGATCACCGCGGGCCGCGACGAGACGTGGGACGAGGCGCGTACCGACATCTTCGGCGAGGAATTCCTGCTGCGCCGCCCGCTGCTCACCGCGATCTCGGGCACTGAGCCGACTGTGCTGCTGATCGACGAAACGGACAAGGCCGACGTCGAGATCGAGGGCCTGCTGCTGGAGGTGCTCGGCGATTTCCAGGTGACCGTGCCCGAACTCGGCACGATCACCGCGACGCAGCAGCCGTTCGTGGTGCTGACGTCGAACGCGACGCGCGAGCTGTCCGAGGCGCTGCGGCGGCGGTGCCTGTTCCTGCACATCGATTTCCCGGACGAGGACCTCGAACGCGAGATCGTCCGGCTGAAGGTGCCCGGCATCGAGGCCGCGCTGGCGGATTCGGTGGTGCGGGTGATCGCCGCGCTGCGGGCGATGGACCTGCGGAAACTGCCGTCGGTGGCGGAGACCGTCGACTGGGCGCGCACGCTGCTGGAGCTGGGCGCGGGCGAACTCGACGAGCGGGTGGTGCGCGAAAGCCTCGGCGTCGTGCTGAAGCATCAGGACGACATCGCGAAGGCCGGGTCCGGGCTGAGTCTCGACCAGGTGCTGGACGCGTCATGACCGCCGCGCCGGGCCTGACCGGACGGCTCGCCGAGTTCGTGCGGGCCCTGCGGGCGCAAGGCATCCCGGCCGGTCCGGGCGAGACGGCCGACGCGGCGGCCGCGCTGGGAGTGCTCGGCCTGGACGACCGCGAACTGGTCCGCGAGGGGCTCGCCGCCGCGCTGGTCCGCCGGGGCGGGCAGCGGTCGGTGTTCGACGCCGCCTTCGACCTGTACTTCCCGGCTGGCATCGGCGCGCCGGAGCTGGCCCGCGAAAATCCGCCGCAGGACCGGGAGGAACTGCGGGAAGCGCTCGCCGCCGCCCTGGCCGAGGGCGACGACCAGGCGTTGGACCAGCTCGCCGGAATCGCCGTGGACCTGCTGGGTCAGTACGGCGTCGGAACCGGTCCGGGCGGCGGATACTCCGCGCACCAGACGCTGGACCGGCTGCAACCGCAGACGCTCATCGCCCGGGTGCTGGCCGCGATGCGCGCCGCCGGCCCGCCGGACGAGTTCACCGACCGGCTCACCCGCGACGAAATCCGCCGCCGCGTCGAGGGTTTCCGCGGCCGGGTGCGCACCGAAGCGCGCCGCCGAGCCGCCGAACTCCGGGGCCGCGAACGGATCGCCAAGCACGCGATCGCCCCTGCCGCGGACCGCGTCGACTTCCTCATCGCCAGCCGGACGCAATTGGCCGAGCTGCGGCGCACCATCCAGCCGCTGTCCCGCAAACTCGCCACCAGGCTTGCCGCGCGCCGCAAACGCACCACACGCGGCCAGATCGACCTGCGCCGAACGCTGCGTCGTTCACTTTCCACCGGCGGCGTGCCCTTGCGTCCAGCCTACCGGCACCGCCGCCCCGGCCGCCCGGAAATCATCCTCCTGTGCGACCTTTCCGGTTCGGTGGCGGGTTTCGCGAACTTCACGATGCTGCTGGTGCAAGCGTTGCGGGACCAGTTCAGCAAGATCCGCGTTTTCGGTTTCGTCGACAGCGCCGACGAGGTGACGCATCTCGTCGACACCGGCGCCGCCGACCCCGAGCAACTGGGCGCGCGAATGCTCAGCGAGGCCGCGGTGGTCCGCTGGGACGGCCACAGCGATTACGGCCGCGCGCTGGGCCAGTTCACCGCTCACTGGCTGGACGCAGTCGGCCCGCGAACGTCCGTGCTCATCCTCGGCGACGCCCGGACGAACGGCGGCGACCCGAATCTCGACGCCGTCCGCGCGATCCGCTCCCGCGCGCGGCACGTCCACTGGCTGAACCCCGAACGCCGATCCCTGTGGGGGACCGGCGATTCGGCCGCGCCGGACTACGCGGAACTGGTCGAGATGCACGAATGCCGGACCGCGCAGCAGCTGGGCGTGCTGGTCACGCGCCTTCTGCCGACTTGAGCCAGCCGTCAATCTCGTTATGCAGCAACGTTTTGGTCTCTTCGGGTGCGAACGAAGCGGTTACTGCGTTGCTTGCCAGCTTAGCCAATGTCGTGTCGTCGTAACCGAAAACCTCACGCGCACGGGTGAATTCGTCGGTGATCGCGGTGCCCGTGACGTCCGGGACATCCGTGTTGAGCGTGACCCTCAGGCCCGCCTCGACCAGTCGCGGCAGCGGGTGTTCCGGGAACGTCGGGATCAGCCCGAGCACGACGTTCGAGGAAGGGCACACCTCGAGCGCGATCCCGCTTTCCGCGGTGTGAGCGGTCAGTTCAGGGTCCTCCAAAATGCGGATTCCGTGGCCAATGCGCTCGGCTCCGCCGATTTCGATCGCCTCGCGGATGCTGTCCGGCCCGGCGTCCTCGCCCGCGTGGTGAATGAGGTGCAACCCCGCTTCCCGTGCCCGGTCGAGCACCTCCCGGAACGGAGCGAGCGAGTACTTTTCCTCGCCGGCCATCCCGATCCCGATGATCTCCTCGTGCCGCTTGGCCAGCTCCAGCGTCTTCTCGGCGCGCTCGATCGACCGTCGCCGCGAGTGGTCGAGGATCAGTTTCCACCGCAGCCCATGCTCTTTCCCGCCCTCCGACAGTCCTTTAAGGACCGCGTTGAGCGGAAGCTCAAGGTCCCCGACCCGTTCCCCGTGAGCGGCAGCCGTGAACGTGACCTCGACGTACCGGGTTCCTTGAGCGGCTTCGTCCGCGCAGAACTCGCGCGCGATCCGCTCGAAGTCTTCAGCTTCTCGGAGGCACGATCGAGTGAGACTGTTGCGGTCGGCGAATGCCCGGAACCCTTCGAACGCTGCTGGCTTCTCGGGCAGCTGGATGCCGTGGGCGGCCGCGAGCTCCTTGAGCGTGCCGGGACGGATGGTGCTCTCGAGATGGACGTGGAGATGCACCTTGGGAAGGGCGGAAAGGTCGCGCACGCGTGGATCATGCCTGCCGCGCGCGCCACCTGTCATCCAGGTTTCGCCGGGAACCCGCGGGGGCCGGGCGACGTTGGGGTAGGTGACGGAGGTTTCCGCAGGGGAAGGGATTTTGTGCGATGGCTTTGATGAAGAAACTCACCGTGCTGGCCGGTGCCGCGGGCGCGGTGTCGTACGTGCGGAACAACCCGCAGAAGGTCAATGAGGCCGTGGGCAAGGCGGCGCGTTTCGTGGACGAGAAAACCAACGGGCGCTATCACGCGCAGATCTCGGGGGCGGTGCGGAAGGTCGCGGATACGACGCGTCCGCGGACTGCTGAGTGACTCTGTCCGCCTGACGGGGCGCATCCCGCACGTCTCAACCGCGGTGCGGATCACGTGACCCGCCAGGCGGCGGCTCCGTTGTGCAGGAAGCGCGCGCGGCCGTGCCCGTCCGAGCCGATCAGGGACAGCACCTCGTGGCTGTTGAGCTTCGGTTCGGCGGTGATGATCGCGCTGTCGTTGAGGCGGACGACCTCGACGCGACGAGCGCGCTTGCCGGGCAGCGACGCGGCGGTCTCCTTGCGTGGGCGGTAGGTGAGGAACGCGCGGTCGTGGTCGACGGTCAGGGCGATGTCGTACAAGGTGGTGCGGTAGGTGCCGCACATCCGGTCCGCGTCGATGGGGGCGGGGTTCGCGGGCGGTACGGGGAGCGGTGCGGTCTCGACGCCGGCGAGGTCCCGGAGCACTGTGCTGAAGAGTTCGTGGGCCAGCGGTTCGGCCCCCGCGCTGTTGGTCAGCACGGCCATCGCCACGCCCGCTGAGGGGACGACGCGCAGGAAAGCCTTCTGGCCCTTGGAGACGCCGGTGTGGCCTATGACGCCGTCCCGGTACAGCATCCAGCCGAGTCCCCAGCCGAGGACGCCGCCGCCGAAGTCCGGGACGGACTCGAGCTGAGGTTCGCGCAGTCCCGCGAGCGTGGGGTCGGCGAGGTGCGGGCGCACGAATTCCAGGAGGTCGCGGGCGCTGATCGCGAGATGCGAGCCGCTGGGCGTGGAGAAATAGCGGACTGCCCAGCTCTTCGTCGGCGCGAGTTTTCCTGCGGTCTCGATGTGGCCGACCGCCGCGCGATGCAGAATCGCGTCGTAGGTGTCGGCAGCGACGGTGGAAAGGCCCAGCGGGGTCGCCAACCGCTCGCGGATCACGTCGTTGAAAGGCTTGCCGCGCAAGACTTCCACCAGCCTGCCGAGCACCGCGTACCCGCTGTTGGAGTAGGAGAAAACCCTGCCCGGCGGAAAGAGGTGATCGGCATCGGCGAGGGAGGCGACGAACTTCTCGATCGCGTCGTCGTTGCGGCCGGTGTCGACGAAGTGGTTGCCGTCGATACCGCCCGTGTGGGTGAGCAGATGCCGGACGGTCAGCGATTCCGTGGCGGCCGGGTCGCTCAGCCGGAAACCCGGCAGGCAGTCGCGAACGGGACGGTCGAGATCCAGGAGATCGTCGTTCACTAGTTGCTGGATAAGCGTGGCCGTCCAGATCTTGGTGATCGAACCGATCTTGAACACCGAGTCGGTCGTGGCCTCGACCCGCGTGCGGAGACTCAGCACGCCCGCCGCCTCGTCCCGGATCTCGCCGTCAGCCAGCACCGCGACCTGTGCGCCCGGTACGTCGTGCTTCGCGATGAGCTCGCTCAGATCCCACCCCATCCCGTCAACCTAGTGCTCAGCTTCCACGCGCGGCTGGAGAGGCAGCGGACGTCTGCCAAATCTCTGCGCGGGGACGGGGGTTCCAGCGGCTTGTGCGGGTCGCTCGCTGGTACGGGACGCGCGCATCGGGTGTGGAACTTCCCTGCGTCTCCATAGGCTGACCGCTGATGCGTTGACTCTCCCGCGCGAGACGGGGGAGTGCCTCGGCGAGCGTTCCTGGCCGGGAGACCTCGGCCCGGCGGGCGTTCCTGATCGGGCAGCCGACCCGGCTCAGTCCCGAGGTCGCTGCTAGGCGAGTGTTCCTGGCGAGGCAGCCGACTTCTGTTCGGTCCCGAGGTCGTTCCTCAGCGAGCGTTCCGGGTCGGACGGCCGCTTCGAGTTTCGTCCCGACGTCGTTCCTCGGGCAGAGTTCCTGGCCGGGCAGTTGACCCGGCTCCGCTCCGGGGTCGTTCCTGGGTGAGTGTTCGTGGCGAGGCTGCCGACTTCTGTTCGGTCCCGAGGTCGTTCCTCGGTGAGCGTTCGTGGCGAGGCGGCCGATTTCAGTCCTGTCCCGACGTCGTTCCTCGGACAGAGTTCCTGGCCATGCAGTTGACCCGGCTCCGCTCCGAGGTCGTTCCTCGGTGAGTGTTCGTGGCGAGGTGGCCGACTTCAGTTCCGTCCCGACGCCGTTCGTCGGCGAGCGTTCCTAGCCAAGCAGCCGACCCCAGCTCCACCCCGACCTCACTCCTCGGCCAGCGTCGCCAGCACTCCCTCCCCGTACTTGGCCAGCTTGCTCTCGCCCACCCCGCTCACCGTGCCGAGGGCGTCGAGCGTCGTCGGCATCAGCGTGGCGATTTGGCGCAGGGTGGCGTCGTGGAAGATCACGTACGCCGGGACTCCTTGTTCCTTCGCCGTCGCCCCGCGCCAGGCGCGCAGGCGCTCGAAGATCGGGGCCGCTTCCGCGGGCATGTCGACCGGAGCGGCCGCTGGCGTGCGGCGGGACGTTCGCGGGGCGCGCGCCGGGCGTTCGGGTTCGCGGCGCAGCTGTACTTCTTGGGAGCCGTTGAGGACCGCGGTCGAGCCTTCGGTCAGCACCAGCGACCCGTAATCCCCTTCGACCGCAAGCAGGTTGCGCGCCAGCAGCTGCCGCACCACTGCGCGCCATTCCGGTTCGCGCAGTTCGGTGCCGATGCCGAATACCTTGAGCGTGTCGTGCTGGAACTGGGTGACCTTCGGGGTCGTCTTGCCCAGCAGGATGTCGATGATCTGGCCGGCACCGAAACTCTGTCGCCGTTCGTTGCGCAGACGGACCACTGTGGACAGCAGTTTCTGCGCGGGAATGGTGCCGTCCCAGCGTTCCGGCGGGGTGAGGCAGGTGTCGCAGTTCCCGCACGGCTGGCCGGACTGCCCGAAGTACGCGAGGATCTGCGTCCGGCGGCATTCGACTGTCTCGCACAGTCCCAGCATCGCGTTCAGGTGCTGGCCCTGCAGGCGACGGTGCATCTCGTCGCCTTCGGAGTTGTCGATCATTTTGCGCAGCTGCACCACGTCTTGCAGCCCGTAGGCGAGCCAGGCGGTGGACGGCTGCCCGTCGCGGCCCGCGCGGCCGGTTTCCTGGTAATAGCCTTCCACGGACTTCGGCAGGTCCAGGTGCGCGACAAACCGGACGTCCGGTTTGTCGATGCCCATGCCGAACGCGATCGTGGCGACGACGACGAGCCCCTCCTCGCGCAGGAACCTCGATTGGTTCGCCGCGCGGGTCGACTTGTCGAGCCCGGCGTGGTAGGGCAGCGCCGGGATTCCGTTCTGCACCAGGAAATTCGCCGTTTTCTCCACTGACGCGCGGGACAGGCAGTAGACAATCCCGGCGTCGCCCTGGTGCTCGGTGCGCAGGAGGTCGAGCAGCTGCTTCTGCGGCGAGTTCTTCGACACGATCCGGTACTGGATGTTCGGCCGGTCGAAGCTCGCGACGAAGTGCTTCGCGTCGTCGAGGCCGAGCCGCTGCGAGATTTCCTTGTGCGTGGCCTCGGTCGCGGTGGCGGTGAGCGCGATCCGGGGCACGTCCGGCCAGCGTTCGTGCAGCGACGACAGCATCAGGTAGTCGGGCCGGAAATCGTGGCCCCACTGGGAGACGCAGTGCGCCTCGTCGATCGCGAACAGCGCGATTTCGCCGCGGTCGAGCAGGCGCACGGTGGATTCGACCGACAGCCGTTCGGGCGCGAGGTACAGCAGGTCCAGTTCGCCCGCGACGAACGCGTTCTCCACCTCCTGCCGCTGCGCGAAATCCTGCGTGGAGTTGAGGAATCCGGCGCGCACGCCGACGTTGCGCAGCGCGTCGACCTGGTCCTGCATTAGCGCGATGAGCGGCGAGATCACCACGCCGACGCCCGGCCGCACCAGCGCCGGGATCTGGTAGCACAGCGATTTCCCGCCGCCGGTGGGCATGAGCACCAGCGCGTCGCCGCCGGAGATCACGTGCTCGACGATCTCCGCCTGGTCGCCGCGGAACGCGTCGTAGCCGAAGACGCGCTGCAAGGTCTCGAGAGCGGGGGAACGGGTGGCCTGCTCGGCCAGATCGGGGTGCGCCACGCGGCCGATTCTAGGGCGGCGGGCCGTCCGGGCGAGCCTGCCCCGCCGGGTTCGGCGCGAGAGTCCCCATCGCACCGGCCGTTTTCGGGCGCTGCGGCGGGGCCGGTCGCACAGGGTGAACAGCATGGCGACTGGTGACAGCCGGGATGACGGGTCCCTTCACGCGACCCTCGTGACAGACCGTGCCGAGCCGTCCGTCCCAGTGCCGTTCGCGTTCGGTGCGGAGGCGCACAATGGGATCCGTGGCTTTTCCGATCAATGACCTGACCGGGTACTTCTCCGGCGAATGGCAGCTCGCGCGCGAAATCGTCGACGTTGACGGAGTGCCGATGGGCAAGGCGAGCGGCCGCGCGACGTTCACCTCCGACGACGGGGTGCTCGTCTACCGCGAGTCGGGAGAGCTGCAGCTCGGGGCGCATCGCGGACCGTTCGTCCGGACGCTGCACTACCGCCCGGCCGGGGGCTCCCGCGCCGCGGTGCATTTCGACCACGGCGGGTTCTTCCACGATGTGGACCTGGCGACCGGGGAGTGGACGGCCGATCACCCGTGTGCCGCCGACTGGTATCGAGGCGAGTACCGCGTGTTCGACGATCGCCGGTGGGAACAGGAATGGGTCGTGACCGGACCGGCCAAGGACCACGTGATCACCAGCCGGTTCACGCGAATGGACACGTAACCATCGGCCGGATTCCGCACTGTCTCACGCGGGATCCAGCGGATATCGAAGCAATGTCCCGTGTGGACTACTTGCGCCGGTTGCGCAGGATCACCAGCAGCACCACTATCGCCGAGACCGCGCAGGCGGCGGTGATCACCATGCCAGCCCAGGCGGGAATCGCGATCCCGGCGATGTTGTCGAAGCCAGGCAGGGCGCGGGGCGCGGTGATCGCCACAGGGCCCTCCGTTCGCGGCGTCGGCGTGCAGATCCGCTTTCGCGCCGGATTTTACCCGACCCCGGACGATGCTGTCAGGTCCGAAGTGGACGGTCGCGGTCACTGCGGGTAAAGAGCGGATTTTCCCGTGCTGAAGCCGGTTCGGCGGGCGCGAGTGGACCCCTCGCACCTGCTGGAGTCACAGTGCTGGGCAGAGCCGGATCTTCGAGGCATGATCGAGGCAAGCGCACGACGACGGAGGAGGAGCGCGAGATGAATGTGGCCGATCTGCTCGTGGACGGATTCGGCCGGGTGCGGGAAGTGGTGCACCAGGCAGTCGACGGGCTGACCGCGGAGCAACTGGCGGCGCGCCCCGGCCCGGAGGCCAACTCGATCGGCTGGCTGGTCTGGCATCTGGCGCGGGTGCAAGACGACCACGTCGCCGACGTCGCGGACACCGACCAGCTCTGGACGGCAGCGGACTGGCGCGAGAAGTTCGACCTGCCCTTCGCTGCTGGCGACATCGGCTACGGGCACAGCAGCGAGGACGTGGCCCAGGTGCGCCCGGAGTCGCCGGATTTGCTCACCGGCTACTACGACGCCGTGCACGAGCACACGGTGTCCTGGGTGGCCGGCCTGGACGGGGCGGCTCTGGACCGGGTGGTCGACGAAGCCTGGAACCCGCCGGTGACGCTGGGAGTCCGGCTGGTCAGCGTGCTGTCCGATGACCTGCAACATGCCGGACAGGCCGCCTACGTGAGGGGGTTGCTGCTGGGATGACGATGCCGGAGTGACCGATGCGCCGGGCGAGTGACCGGTCTCGCTCTGATGTCGACGGTCGGCTGTGACGGAGGCTGTCGGACTGTTGCAGCCGTGCAGCCTAAAAGCTCAGCCGCCGCGAGGTGTCACTCGTATCCCGTTCCCCGGTGGTCCGGCAGGCGGCGCGGGCCGGGGCCGTCTTGGCCTAGTTGGTCGTTGGGGTTGGCCAGGCGGCATTTGGCCAGGGACATGCAGCCGCAGCCGATGCAGTCGTTCAGTTGGTCTCGGAGTTGTTCCAGTTGGCGGATGCGCTGGTCCAGGTCGGAGCGCCAGCAGGACGAGATGCGGGACCAGTCGGCGCGGGTCGGGGTTCGGTCGTCCGGCAGGAGGGCGAGCACCTCGCGGATCTGCGCCAGCGGCATGCCCACCCGCTGCGACATGCGGATGAACGTCACCCGCCGCAGGGTGTCGCGGCGGTAGCGGCGCTGGTTGCCCGCGGTGCGCCTGCTGCGGATCAGCTGTTCGTCCTCGTAGAACCGCAGGGCCGACGCCGGTACGCCGCTGCGGTGGGAGAGTTCGCCCACGGTCAGTTCGGGCAGCTCCGTCTTCGCCATGCGCTCAGCATAGCTTGACTTAAAGGGAGCTTGAAGTTCGAGACTCCTTCCGGAGGCGGGAAACCTGTTCCGCCCCGGGAAAAAAGGAGAATACCGTGTCCGAAGCTCCCGTCCGGCTCGCTGTGCTCGTCGGCAGCGCCAGGGAAGGGCGGTTCGCCCCCACGGTCGTGCGCTGGTTCACTCGCCAGGCGGACCGGCACGGCGGGTTCGAGGTCGACGTCATCGACGTCGCCGAGATCTCGTTGCCGCTCGCGATGAACGGCGAGGGGGCCGCGCCCGTCGCCGTCCGGCTCGAGGCGGCGGACGCGTTCGTCGTGGTCACGCCGGAGTACAACCACAGCTACCCGGCCGCGCTCAAGAACGTCCTCGACTGGTTCCGCGGCGAATGGCACGCCAAACCGGTCGCTTTCGTGTCCTACGGCGGGATTTCCGGCGGGCTGCGCGCGGTCGAGCACCTCCGCCCGGTCTTCGCCGAGCTGCACGCGGTCACCATCCGCGAGACCGTGAGCTTCCACGGCGTGCACGGCCGGTTCGGGGAGGACGGCGAACCGGTCGAACCGGGTGTGGAGGCTGCGGCGAAGGCGTTGCTCGACCAGCTCGAATGGTGGGCGCGCGCGTTGCAGGACGCTCGGTCGGTGCGGGCTTATCCGGCGTGACCGGGCTCGGGGCGGTGCGAGGTCGGCGTATGTCTCCCGGGTATCGCTTGGGCGGGCGGCAAGTCCGGGGCGATGCGGTGTGGGCAAGCGCGGCCGAATCGGCTTACCCGAGGCCGGTGTGCTCGCCACCGCTTGGGGGTTTCACGGATAAGCCCGTCCGTGACGAGGTCTTCCAGATTCCGGTCGATCGCCTGGCATGGGCATCAGCGCGGCCTGGTGCGGGGAGGTGAAGACTCCGGCGTCAATCCGCTCGTCCCGGCGGGACCGCGGGATGGTCGCGGAGACGCGGTGGCCGACCTGCTGTGGGCAGGTGCCGCCCGGTACGAGCCGGGCCAGGCGTTTGTCGAAGACGATCCAGCCTGGGACCCGGGGGCGAAGGTGCCCCGGCGGGCGGGTGATCGGCTGGCGCGGAAGCAGCGTGGGGAACTGGTCCCACGCGGATTTGGTGCTGCAGGAGGGCAAGACGGGCAGGTGACCTGAGCGAATGGCGATCGCGGTCTGATCTCCAGGGCTGTGCCCGTCCGGCCCTCAAGCCGGGCGGGCACAGCCTGGTCGAGATCAGGTGATCGATTCCGCTGTCCCGGCGGCGGGGACGGCGATCCGCCAGGCGACGATCCCGGCCACCGCGAGTCCGGCGACGGCCAGGGAGCTGCTCGCGAGGAAGGGATCGGCGCCGTTCAGGGCGGGGGCGAACCCGATGCCGATGTACAGCGTGATCCCGGTGGAGCCGCCCAGTTGGTCGGCTGCTCGCTGGACGCCGGAGGCGATGCCGGCGTCCTCTTCGGTCACGCCGGTGACCGCGATGTATTGCAGCCCGACGATCCCGAGCCCCATTCCGGCGGCGACGAACACCATGGCCGGAATCATCATCATGCCGGTAGCGCCGAACTGCGAGACCAGGGCGATGGCTGCCATGGCCAGCGTGGTGCAGCAGATCCCGGCCAGGACGCAGAACCGAGCACCCCGGCGTTCGAGTACCCGGGGAACCAGCACCGAGGCCGCGATCAGGGACACCGCCAAGGGCAGCATCGTCACCCCGGCCTGGAGCGGGCTGGCGCCCAACCGGTCCTGAAGGAAGTACGTGAACAGCAGAAAGGAGGTGGACAGTGCCGCGCTCACCAAGGCGGTGGCGAGGTTGGCCAGGACCCGGGGCCGGTTGCGGAAGAACCGCAGCGGCACGAGCGGATTGCGCGCGCGCCGCTCGACCCTGACGAACAGGACCCCGGCCGCGGCCGCGCCCGCCAAAGCCGCCGGGGCCAGCCAGCGCGTCGCGCCGCCCCCTTCACCCGCTTCGACGACCCCGAAGGTGAAGAGCAACGGGGCCGCGATCAGCAGGAACGAACCGGGAAGGTCCAACGGTGTCCTCCCGGCCGGCCGTTCCCCCGGCACGAGGAACGCCGAGGCCAGGAACACGACCAGGATGAACGGCACGGACACCAGGAAGATCCACCGCCAGCCGAGGAATTCGGTGATGAACCCGGAGACCGCGAACCCGAGGACGAGGCCGCAACTGGCGACGGCCGCCCACCCGCTCAGTGCCCGTGACCTGCGCGGGCCTTCCGGGAACAGGAGCACGATCACCGACATCGCAGCAGGAAGCGCGATTGCCTCGCCGGCCCCCTGCAGCAGCCGGGCCATCACCAGCAGGGCGAAGGACGGCGCGAGCCCGGCCAGCAGGGACGCGGCGCCGAAGACGGCGGTGCCGAGCAGAAGGACGCGCCGCCTGCCGAGTACGTCGCCCAGCCGGCCGCCGAGCATCAACAGCCCGCCACCGGTGATCGTGTACCCGACCACCACCCAGGTCAGCGCACGCCCGTCGACACCGAAGCCGGCGCCGATCGAGGGCAGGGCGACGTTGACCACCGTCACGTCGACCGCGATGAAGAACTGCAGCATGGCCATGCAGCACAGCACCAGCCGTGCACGCACCGGGGACGATCCGTCCCGACACGCGAAGAGAATGCCTGAAATCACCAAGTGCTCCGTTGCTCAGAAGAAGTTCCGAGCAGCACCGACGTGCCGCTTCGGTTCGACCACGAAGCGACGGCACGTTCTGCAGAAGTTGAGAGAGACGCCCCGCCGCTAGCGGAGCGTCCTCGTCACTGCGGCGCAAGCCGCGCACGAAGAGGCAGACATGGTGCCGATCCTACCGGCACCGACCACAGAGTGATCCCTCAGTTCCCATCGCTCCGCGACGGTGCCGCACTGCGCAAGCGGCGCCGACCCCGGATGGGCGCAAGCTCAACCCGCGCAACTATCCACAGTGGACCGTCGAGCGAAAGCGGGCGCATGCTCCGGCCGCAGCCCAACCCCGCCAAGATAAGCCGTAACCCCGGAAAGCGCCGGAAACCGTTGCAGCGCAAGCATCGGCGCGGGCAAGCGGTTCAGGGTCCCGTCGAGAGCCGGACGCAGCAGCATGGCGTGTTCGCCCCGCTGGCTGGACTGCACCGCGACCGTCGGCAGCAAGCGGCGGCGGCGTACGGCGGCGAGGCGGGACACCAAGATCTCCCCGCGCCGCAACGGTTCCGCGAGAAGCCGGGCGGTGGCGACGGCGTCCTGCACGGCGAGGTTCACCCCGACCCCGCCCACCGGCGACATCGGGTGTGCTGCGTCCCCGATGCACAGTGCGCCCGCTGCGTGCCAGCGCGGCAGGAGGCCCATGGTCACTTCGAGCAGCTTGACGTCGTCCCACGAGCGCACGGCGGACAGTTGCGCGGGCGTCCAGCCGAACAACTCGCCCAGCCGGGAGCGGAATCCGTCGATCGGTCCGGAGCGCAGTGCGGCGTCCGAGCCGCGGGGGA
The DNA here is from genome assembly GCF_040610415.1 of Amycolatopsis sp. NPDC004079. NCBI lineage: Bacteria > Bacillati > Actinomycetota > Actinomycetes > Pseudonocardiales > Pseudonocardiaceae > Amycolatopsis > Amycolatopsis sp. NPDC004079. Next base: position 34,093 of record NZ_JBEXMH010000065.1, read on the forward strand.
TGAGGTACGAGGTCTGGTAGTAATCGCCGCGGTCCATGGTCACCGAGGCGTATCCGGGGCCGAACCGGGCGAACACCCCCGGTTCGCCCGGTCCGGCTTTCGGCACCCGCACCTGCCAGACGTCCATCGGGACCTCCGACTCCCGCAGTGCGAGGCCGAGTTCGTGGCGCACCGTCGACCAGCGGCCGTCGCAGCCGACTGTTAGCGGAGCGGCGAGTTCATGGATGGCGCCGGTGTCGTCGCGGTAGCGGACTCCGGTGACGCGGCCGCCTTGTCGGAGCAGCGAAACGACGGAAGCGCCCATGCGCAGGGAGAATTTCGGTTCCGCGGCACCGGATTCGGCCAGCAAGCCCAGGAATTCGGCTTGGGGGACCATCGCGATGTGCCGGTGCGGGCCGCGCAGTCGGCTGAAATCCGCGGCTACCACGGTTTCCCCGCCGATTTCCATTTTCATCCGTTCCAGGACCGAACGGGACAGGGCGGCGAACTGGGGGCCCAGACCCAGCTCGTCCAGCAGCCGCAGGGTCGACGGGTGCACGGTGTCGCCGCGGAAATCCCGCAGGAAGTCGCGGTGCTTCTCCAGCACCACCGCCTCGACCCCGGCCCGCGCCAGCAGCAGGCCCAGCATCACGCCCGCCGGTCCGCCCCCGGCGACCACGCATCCGGTCCGTTCCATCGGTCCTCCAATCTTAGAGACACTCTAAGTTTAGAGTAACGCTAAGATTCACGCCATGACCGGGTTGCGGGAAGAGAAGAAGCGGCGGACCCGCCAGGCGCTGATCGAGGCCGCGCTCACGCTGTTCGACGAGCAGGGCTACGACGGCACGACCGTCGCCGAGATCTCCGCGCGGGCGAAGGTTTCCCCGGCGACGTTTTTCAACTACTTCGCCACCAAAGAGGACGTCGTCTTCGCTGACCAGCATCTTTACGACGAGGTGGTGGACGGGGTGTTCGCCGCGGCGAAGCCGGACGCTCAGGTCGCCGAGCTCGTGACGCGGACTGTGCACGCGCTGGCGACGGCGGAAGCGTGGAGTTTCCCGCTGGACCATCCGCTCACCGAGGTGCGCACCCGGCTGCTCGCCGCGGTGCCCGCGTTGCGCGCCGGGTACCTGCTGCGCAATGCCGTGGTGGGCGACCGGTGGGCGGAGAAGCTCTATGAGACGTGCAAGCCGCAGCTGGACCGGGTCGAGGCGGCCGCGTTGACCGGCGCGGTGCTGGGCGCGTTGGAGGCGGCGTTGCGGCAGCTGCCGGACGGAAGCAGCGCGACGGAGGTCGTCCTGGCGACCGTCGACCGGGTCGTGTACGGGTTTCTGCCCAGGAAGAAAGGCTAATTGCAGTACAGGGATTCGAGTTTCGTGTCCGAGGCGACCACGGTGATCCCCTTGCCGATCGACTGCCCGGACGCCGCCAGCGACGCGGACACGGTGCAGACCACCTGCTGCAGACCGATCGGATACAGCAGTTTCATCGATTCGGAGACGGTCACGGTCACCGGCTGCGTCGAGGTGTCGACCGTGACGTGCCGACCGGGCGAGAGCATCGAGTAGAAGCCCTCTTGTTCTTCGACGCGCGTCGGGCCGCCGAACAGTTCCGTCAGCACCGTCGTGGGGGTCGCGTCCCGCGCCCAGGCGCGCTGCACCGGGCTGAGCTGTCCCGCGTAGACGAAGTAGAGCGTGATTTGCGGACGCGGCGTGCCCAGCTGGAATCCGCCGGGCGCTTCCCCGGCGGGGACCACGCCGGTCGGCTGGACGCCGCAACTGGCCAGGAGCAAGACCGAAATCAGCGCGAGGAAGAGCCGGGGAGGTTTCATCGCTCCTCCTGCTCGGTGCGAGTCAGCCGGAGCGTGAACCGCGCCCCGTCGCCGGTGTTTTCCGCTGCGATGTCGCCGCCGTGCAGCCGGGCGTTCTCCAGCGCGATCGACAATCCGAGGCCGCTGCCGTCGGACCGGGCCCGTGACGTGTCCGCCTTGGCGAAGCGGTCGAACACCTTGGGCAGCACCTCTTCGGGGATCCCCGGGCCGTGATCGGTGACCGCCAGGGAGACGGTCGCGTCGTCGGTGCTCAGCTCGATTTCGACGGGCGGTGCGCCGTGGTGCAGGGCGTTGCCGACGAGATTGGCGATGACCAGGTCGAGCCGTCGCGGGTCCGCGGGCACGGTGACGCTGGGCAGGTCAGCCACCACCGAGTCGGTCCAGCCTCGGGCGGCGAGGGTGTTCGTCACGGCCTCGGCCAGGTCGACCTCTTCGACGCGCAGCTCGGCCCGTCCGGCGTCGAAACGGGAGATTTCGACCAGGTCCTGCACGAGCCGGGTTAGCCGGCGCGTTTCGGACGACACCAGCCGCGCCGCGACGGCGGTGTCCGAGGGCAGCTGGTCGGCGTCCTCGTCCAGGACGTCGGTGACCACGTTCATCGCCGCCAGCGGGGTGCGTAGTTCGTGCGAGACGTCGGCGACGAACCGGCGCGCGTCGGCCTCCATCTCGCGCAGCGAACCGACGGTGCGCTCCAGCTCCGCCGCGGTGTGGTTGAACGTGGTGACCAGCTGGGCCAGTTCGTCGGAACCCTTGGCGGGCAGGCGCACGTCGAGCTGTCCGTCGCCGAGTTTGCGAGCCGCCGAGTTCAGCGCGCGCACCGGCTGCAGCACCTGGCGCGCGGCCAGCAGCGCCAGCGCGACGGCGATCGGCAGGGCCAGCGCGGTCATCTGCCACGCACGCGTCGCCAGCTGGTCGATCGCGGCCTGCTGGGTGGCCAGCGGGACGGTTTTGTAGACCTCGATGCCGGTGTGTTCTCCCTGCGCCGCGCCGTAGCGCAGCAGCGGCATCCCGATGTAGAGCACCGGGCGCCCGCCCTCGATGACCCGCTGGAACTGGACACTGGTCCCGCCCGCGACCGCGGTGCGCAGCCCGGCGGGTATTTCCGCCGGATTCAGCCCGACGCGCGAATGCAGCGTCCCGAACACCACGGTCGTGACGCCTTTGAGCGAACTCGCCATGTTGTCGAGCTGCCGCTGGTCGGGCGGGAGCGTCAGCTGCGGCAGGTACGTCCTGACCTCGTCGCGCAGCTGCACCATCGCCGGGTCCTGCACGCCGGCCAGGATCGTGTTGCGCGCGGACACGTAGCTCGCGCCCGCCGCCGCGCCCGCGCCGACCAGCGTCATCGCCGCGAACGCCAGCACCAGCCGCAGGCGCAGCCCGGACACCCACGACCGGAGCCGCTTCACGGCGCGGCCCGCCTCACGAGCGGCCGAACCGGTAGCCGAAGCCGCGCACGGTCTGCACGTGGTCCGGCCGCGCCGGAACGTCCTCGATCTTCGCGCGCAGCCGCTGCACGCACGCGTCGACCAGGCGGGAGTCGCCGAGATAGTCGTGCCCCCACACCGAGGCGAGCAGCTGGCTGCGGCTGTACACCTGGCCTGGCGTGCGCGAGATCTCCAGCAGCAGCTTCAGTTCGGTCGGCGTGAGCGAGACCTGCTCGCCGTGCTTGCGCACCAGCATCCCAGCCCGGTCGATCACCAGGTCGCCGTGCTGTTCCGGCCCGGCGGCGCCGGGTTCGGGGGCAGTGCGCCGCAGCACCGCGCGGATGCGAGCGTCGAGCACGCGCGGCTCGATCGGCTTCACGACGTAGTCGTCCGCGCCCGCTTCGAGGCCGGCGACGACGTCGAAATCGTCGCTGCGCGCGGTGAGCATGATGATCGGCACCTGGCCGAGCGCGCGGATCCGGCGGCACGTCTCGAACCCGTCGATGCCGGGCAGCATCAGGTCGAGGACCACGAGGTCGGGCGCGCGTTCGCGCAGTTGCACGACGCCGTCCTCGCCGGTCGCGGCGGTGTGCACCGTGTGTCCTTGACGGCGCAGCGCCAGCTCCATGCCCTCGCGGACGGACGCGTCGTCCTCGATCACCAACACCACAGCCACGGTGGCCATTATTCGGAATACCCGCGGATTCGCGCGAGCCGGGCGGATCTTGTAGCGAAACCATGACACAGCTCTGACGAGATCCCGAAATCCCTCGGCCAGGCTCGAAGGCATGGCAGTGCTGACTCCTGAAACGCCGACCGTGCCCCTGTCCTCGCCCCGGCACGCGCTCGCCCCTCGAGGGCGTTCGCGGACCGCCGTGCTGGTCGCGGCCGCGATCGGGTTCGCGGGCGCGTTCGTCGTCGCCTACCTGCTGTTCGTGCGGACCGAGGCCGGGCAGCGCGCGGAGGACGGGGTCGTCCGCTTCGCGCAGAACCTTCCGCGGTCCACTGTGGACTGGGCGCGGCCGCTGGCCGGGATCGACGGCGTCGAGGTGTTCGGCGCGGCCGGGATCGTCATCGTGGCGCTCGCGGTGCTGCGCAAGCGGTTCGCGCTCGGGGTGACCGCGCTGGTGCTGTACTTGCTGCCGCTGGCCGCGGCGCAGCTGCTCAAGATCTACCTGCTGGACCGGCCGGACGTCGGTTCGACGGGAGCCCCGCACCACAACAGCTTTCCGAGCGGGCACGTCAGCGCGGCCACCGCCGTGCTGCTGGCACTGGCCGTGGTGCTGCCCGCGCGGTTCCGGACCTGGGTGCTCGCCGTGGGTGCGCCCGGCGTCGCCTGGGTGGCCGCGGCGACCGTCGCGCTGAGCTGGCACCGCCTGTCGGACACCGTGGGCGCGTGCCTGCTGGTGGCCGCGGTGGTGTCGGCGGGCGCGGCGGTCGTCTCGGCGAGACGTCCGGACGGCGGGCGGATCCCGGTGGTGGTGACGGGGGTCGCGTTGCTCGGGCCGACGTTGGTGGTGCTGGGCGGGTATGCGGTGCTGGCGTCGGCGACGTCGGTTCCGGCTCGGTTTGTGGCGGCGTTGGTGCTGGCGGCGTTGAGCGCGGTGGCGGTGGTGTTGCTGGCGGCCGGGCCGCTCCGGCGGGTGAACTTCGACCCGTCCGGGGCGCGGAATCGGCTGCGTGAGGCGGAGGGGTCCTGAGTGCTGGCGCCGGTTCTAACCGGCGTAGCCACTCACGAGGGGTTGCGGCGCGGTTTGATCCGCACCGCGGGCAGCGGGGGAGCGGGCAGTCGCTCCGGGCCGCCGGGGTAGGGGTCGATCGCGCCGAACTGGTCGGAGTTCGCTTCCCACGCCTCGCGGTATTCGGCGATCTCGTCGTGGCTGCGGCCGACGAAGTTCCACCACATCAGGATTTCCTCGCCGAACGGCGGGCCGCCGAGCACGATCACGCGGGCCGGGGAGGAGCCGGGGTTGTGCAGGTGGAGCGTGGTCGCGCCGATGCCGAGGTAGCCGAGTTGAGCCTGCTGCAGCGGGGTGCCCGCGAAGGTGACTTCTCCGGTGTCGAGCAGGACGCCGTGCTCGAAGGACGGGTCCGCGTCGAGGCTGAGCTCTGCGCTCGGCTCGAGGACGATTTCCGCGCCCAGCAAGGGAGTGAACGTCTTCACCGGCGAGGTTTCTCCGGCAAGGGCACCGAGGAAGACGCGGGCGGTGGCTCCGTCGAGTGCGGCGGTGGGCGGCGCGTAATGCTGGAAGTCGCGGGCGGTGTGCCGGTGTTCGTCCGGGAGCGCGACCCAGAGCTGGACGCCGTGCAGCGTGGCGGTTTCCGGCGTCGACACCTCTTCGTGGCAGATGCCGTGGCCGCCGGTCATCAGATTCAGCTCGCCGGGGCGGACCATCGCGTGCGAGCCGAGGCTGTCGCGGTGTTCGATTTCGCCGGTGAACAGCCAGCTCACCGTTTGCAGGCCGGTGTGCGGGTGCGGGCCGACGGACATGCCGCCGCTGACGGAGGTGTCGTCGGGGCCGTAATGGTCGGCGAAGCACCACGCGCCGATCAGCGAGCGCTTGCGTTGCGGCAGGGTGCGGCGGACCGGCATGGCCCGCAGGCCGCCGAGGGGCACCGAGCGGGCGTCGAGGACCTCGACCTGGCCGGGGTCGACGGGGTCCCCGCCGCACGCTAGTTCGGCCGGGTCGGTCTCGACGTTGCTCATGCCTGAAACGATAACCGGCCGCGCGCGAGTTCCCGCCCAGCTGTCCGTGAGGGGAACCCTGAGGGCGTCAGAGTCCGTGAAGGTGGCCCTCACGGACCGCTGGCGCGGGTCAGCGGGCGAGGAGGTTGCGCAGCCAGTCGAGCGCGGTCGGGAGCGCGTTGAGCACCGAGATGTGCCCGTCGCGCGGACGCGACCACATTTCGGCGTCCGGGAGGTTCCGCAGGAGCCATTCGCTGTGGCTGACCGGGACGATCTGATCCTCGCCCCCGTGCACCAGCAGCACCGGAACCCGCACGTCGGCAGCGGAAAATCCCCACGGCGTCACGTACGCGAGGTCGTCGTCGGCTTCGGCGGCCACGTCACCGGAAGCACCGGCGTCCTCGCCCAGCGGGCCCCACGTGCCGCGAAGCGCCGTCCAGTCCGCGTCGGTGAAGCTCGTCGGGTCGAATTCTTGCGTTTCTCCGTGCTGCAAGCGGGTTTCCCGGCCTTTGCGGGCGGCGCGCAACGAGCTGTCGTCGACCATCCCGCCGTACCAGTCGTAGTCCTCGGAGTACGGCGCCAAACCGGCGAGCGACACCGCCGCCGTCACCCGATCCGGCAGTCCCGCGGCGCAGGCCAGCGCGTGCGGTCCGCCGCCGGACGCGCCCAGGACCGCGAAACCCGCCAGGTCCAGGGCATCCGCCAGCTGCCGCACGTCCTCGGCGGCCGAGCCCACCGTCCGCCCGGCGTTCGGGGTGGACCCGCCGTACCCAGGCCGACCGTAGGAAACCACCCGAAAACCCCGCGCGGCGGCAGCCTCCACCACGGGCGGCAGCAGGCGGCCGGACTGCGGGGTCCCGTGGTGCCACACCAGCGGAAAGCCGTCGCCCCCGCTGTCGTGCACTCGAAGATTCCGGCCGTCTGGCAGCGATAGATCAGTCGTCCCCATGCCGGGAACTCTAGCCGCCCCGGCGCGCGCGATCGGCGAAATTGTCCCAGGCCTGCCGAACCAGCGCGGGGTGCGCGAGAAGGTCCGACGCGGTCCGGGCCAGCGCCGACGCCGTCGCGAGCAACACCGTCCGGGCTCGCGGCGAGCCGGTCGCCTCGGCGAACGCCCGGCTGCCGACCGCGCGCACCGGATCGTGGAGCGCGACCGACGGATGGATCGTCGGCATCCGCACGCTCAGATCGCCCACCTCGGCCCGGCCGGGCACTGCCGTCGCACCCGACGGGGACGCGTGGATCCCGCACGCCGCGAGTTGCCGGGCGAAATGCCCGGACAGCACCGGATTGTCCTGGAACCGCGCGTGAATCGGGCCGAACCGTTCGACGTTCGCCTTGGTCCCGGTCGCCATCGCGGCGCCTTCGGCGGCTGCGGTCACTTCGGTGACCATCCGGCCGAGCGCCTCCGAGTCCGGCGCGCGCAATCCGAAGCGGGCTTCGGCGAAATCGGGCACCACGTCGGTGGATTCCCCGCCGTGCGTCACGATTCCCTGCACTGTCGCACCCGCCGGAAGCCGGGCGCGCAGGGCGGCGATCGCGGTGAAGACCTGCACCAGCGAGGCGACCGCGTCGGTGGTGTCTTCGGGCGCTGGACCGGAATTCCCGTGCACGGTCACCCGCAGTTCGGTCCGCGCGGCGAGCGGCGCGGCGGCCCAGGTGTGCACGCCGGGCTGGAAAGTCAGCACCGCGTCGATCTCGTCGGCGGGACGATCGGTGACGACGACGGAACCGGATTCCAGCGTCGCGGCGGTGGCGAGCGCCGCGCCGAGCACCGCCGCGGCGACGAGGTTGTGCCCGAATTCGCGGAGCCGGTCGGACGGAAGCAGCAGGGCGACGCACGGACGTCCGGCGCCGTACACGGCGGTGCGGCCGGTGACGTCGAAACCGGCGGCGGCGAGCTGCCCGAGGCCGGGCGCCGGGTCGTCGGCGGGTTCGCGGGACCAGGCCCAGAGCCGCTCGGCGAGCAGTTCGATCTCGTGGTCGGTCCGGTCGTGCCGGTCCTCGTCGGACTCCATGCCGCCGAGGTACCCAGCGGGCAAGGAATCGATCCCCTGCGAAAGTGGGTAATTCGGCCGTGGGCGCGACGGGGCCGGTGCGCGATCGTCACTGGCATGACAGCGGGAACCTACCGGGTGCTGCCGGCCGAGGTGTCGGCGATCGTGAAGAACGTGGAAGGCCTCGGCTCAGCGGCGTTCTCGGCCGTGCGCGACCTCGAGACGCTCGTGATCGACGCCTTGTCGTTCGCGGGCATCGGCAGCGGGGTCGCCGCGGCGAACACCTTGCTGCAGTCGAAACTCGTGTCGTCGCTCGGCGACTTCGTGAAGCTGATCGAACAGGTCAACGGCAAAGTCCAGCACGCGGCGCGGAACTACGCCGACGCCGACACCGCGGTGGCCCAGGGCTACGGCGGCGGAACGGGCGGCGGGGGAGCCGGGGCGGCGGGCGGCGGTGCGGCTGCTGGGGGTGCCGCACCGCAGCAGCTGGACGAGCGGGTCGTCGATTCGATCATGCGGTCCGAGGGCGCGACCGGCGAACAGGGCGGGGTGCCGGAGGCGTACGGCTTCCGGCGGAACATGCACAACGGCTACGACCAGATCATGGCCGCCCGCCAGCAGTACGGCATCGGCAGCGCCGAGGAGCACGCCGTGGTCGCGCAGCTGATGACCGCGAACGCGCGCCACGCCGGAGCGCTGGAGTTCTCCGACGCGGGCACGCAGGCCGCGATCATGTCCGGCGCGCACATGCGCGGCGCGGGCGGCGTCCGGGCGATCCTGAACCACATGGGCGGCGCGGACATCGTGCAGAGCGCGCGCACCCTCGACCCGGCCGCGGTGCAGCAGTTGCAGGGCTTGTCGCCGCAGGAATTCCAGCAGCAGTTCCACGACGCCCGGATCGAGTACGACCGGGAGATCTACGGCGACACGACCACCCGCCAGAACGGGCACACCCAGAACTGGTGGGACCGCTACGGAAACGGGCTGACCCAGCGCTACGACCGCGAGCAGCAGGAGTTCCTGCGGCTGTCGCGCTAAAACCGCTTCAGTCCAAATCGGACAACCGGGCCGTCAGGTCCTCGACCAGCCGGGTCACCAGCCGGTCGAGGAGCTGGCGGTCTTCCGCTGTCCAGCCGCTCATCGCGCCGGCGAACCAGTCCTCGATCACGCCGATGTAGCGTTCGGCCGCGGCTTTTCCTTCCGCGGTCAGCTCGATCAGCCGGGCCCGCTGGTCGTCCGGGTCGGCCACGCGCCGCACCAGCCCGCGGCTTTCCAGCCCCTGCACCTGCCGCGTGACGTGCGGGCCGACGACGTTCATCCGGTTCGCGATCTCGCCGACCCGCAGCGGCGCGTCCTCGATGTGCAGGATGCCGAGCACGGTCATCGCCGGCCGTTCCAGCGGCAGCCCGGTGGCCTCGACCGCGCGCTCGAACAGCTTGCCCCGGCGCAGCGAACCGCTCAGCTCGTTCAGCCGGGGAAGCAGGTCCCGGAGCAGGGAAGGGACGGCGGACATCGCGCGCTCCTTGATTAGATACCTAAGTTAGGTATACAGTTGGGTCACCGGGATCGCGAGAGGCGGTTCCGGCCGGTCTCGAAAATGATACCTAAGGTAGGCATCTACCGCCTGCCGAGGCGAAGGGGAGAACCATGAGCAGGAGTGTGCTGATCTCGGGGGCGAGCATCGCGGGCCCGGCGCTGGCGTACTGGCTGAACCGGTACGGCTTCGCGGTCACGGTGGTGGAGAAGTCGGCGGCGGTGCGCGGCGGCGGGTACCCGATCGACATGCGCGGTCCGGCGGTCGAGGTGCTGCGGCGGATGGGGCTGGACGAGGCGGTGCGGGCGCGGCACGTCAACACCCGGCGGCTGGCGTTCCTCGACGGGGACGGCGGCGTCCTGAACAGCGTCGCGCCGACCGTGATCACCGGGGACGAGGCCGGGCACGACATCGAATTGGCCCGCGGCGACCTCACCAGCCTGTTGTACGACGCGGTGCGCGACGACGTCGACTTCCGCTTCTCGGACTCGATCGCCGAGCTGGACGACTGCGGCGACGGGGTCGACGTGACCTTCGACAGCGGCCGGACCCAGACGTTCGACCTGGTCATCGGCGCGGACGGCCTGCACTCGAAGACCCGCTCGCTGGTGCTCGGGCCGGAGGAGCAATTCCACCGCTACCTCGGCTACTGCTTCGCCGGGTTCACCATGCCGAATTACCTCGGCCTGTCGCACGAGGGCATGTCCTGGGCGGTCGCGGGTCGTTCGGCGTCGCTCTACGCCGCGGGCGACGGCGACATCGACCAGGTGCACGGGTTCCTGATATTCACTCACACCGACCCGCCGTTCTCCGCGTTCGCCGACCCGGCCGCGCAGCGCGCGCTGGTCGCGAGCCGCTTCGAGGGCTGCGGCTGGGAGGTGCCGCGGATGGTCGAGGCGATGCGCTCGGCGGACGACCTGTTCTTCGACGTGGTCAGCCAGATCCACATGCCGGTGTGGTCGAAGGGCCGCGTCGCGCTGGCCGGGGACGCCGCGCACGCGACGTCGTTCCTGTCCGGGCAGGGCTCGAGCCTCGCGATGATCGGCGCGTACTTGCTGGCGTACGAGCTGGCGGAGGCCCCGCACGACGTCGCGTTCGCGGCGTACGAGAAGCGGTCGCGCGAATTCGTGGAGGCGAACCAGGCGCTGGCGACGGGCGGGTCGGTCGTGATGTCGCCGCGGACCGACGCGGAGGTGGCGGCGCGGAACTCGGCGTTGCGGGCGTTGGACGGGCTGCCCGGGGAGGCGCACAGCGAGGTGCACAACTTGCTGACGCTGCCGCCGGAGCGCGCGACCGTCTGAGGTCGTGCGCGGCGATCCCGGCAAGAACCGCGATCGTCGCGCATGAGCTTTCCCCGCCGTGCGGCGCCCGGTCGCGGCGTGCGAGGCTACCCGGCGGCATTGCGCGGTGACGGAACGAGGCGGAATGAACGCGATTGCGCGCGGCGGCGGGATGCTCGCGGCGATTCTGGTGGTCGTCGGCGGCACGGCCGGGCTCGGGGTGGCGCTCGGGCTCGGCGGGACGGCGATGCTGGCCGGGCTGACCGCGTTGTTCTGCTTCATCGCCGCCACCGGCGGGCCGTTGCGGCCGGACCTGTGGCTGCTCGCGGCGTTCGCTCCCGCGGTCGTGCTGGGCGGGGCCGGGCCGCGGTTGCTGGGCGAGGTTTCGCCGGTCGCGTCGATCGCATTGCTGGTACTGGTGGTGTTCGCGGCGGCGGTCGTGCCCGCGCTCGGGCCGCGGTACGTGACAGTCGGGCTCGGACTCGGCATGGCTTCGGTGTTCGGCTACGGCTTCCAGTTGAGCGGTGCGGCCAGCCCGGTGCAGATCATCTGTGCGCCGGCGCTGGCCGTCGGGGTCGTCTTCGTGCTGCGACTGCTTATGGGCTTGCGCGATCCCGGTAAACCCACCCGCACCGCGCTGGCCGACGCCCTCGCCGGACCGGACCGCGCGAGCGCGGAGCGGGCAGTGCGATTGTGGGTGACCGACCGCCCGCGAGCGTGGCAGGCGCGTGTTCTCGCAGGCGGCGCGCGGTATCACGGAACGGCCGCGTTGCTACGAGACCGGCTACGCGCGTTCGACGAGGAGCAGGCGGCCGCCGTTTCCCGCGTGCTAGACGCGGCAGACGAACAGGTCGCGGCGCTTGCGGAAGCCGTGCGAGCCAAGACTGTCTCGGACCCACCGGAGATCGAACGAATCGATCCGGATGTCGCGCTGCCCGGGGACACCAGCGCGCTGCTCGACGAAGCCTGGGCCGGACTGTTCGCGATCAGGGAAGCAGTACTGGCCCGCGACGAGTCCATTGTGGACTTCCCACGGCACCTCGTCCGCGAGGCCTTGCGACGCGAGGCGACCGGAGTGTTCTCGTGGCGGTCCGCTCAATTGCGGCACGCGGTGCGGTGTGCTCTGGGAATGCTTGTCGCGGCGGTGATCGCGACATTCCGGCCCGGCGACCCGCTCACGGTGTCTTTCCTGATGACGACCTTCGCGCTCATGCAGCCGGAATGGCGGGACACGCTGGCAAAGGCAGGGCAGCGCGCCGCCGGCGCCGTGGCCGGAGCCGTGGTCCTGGCGGTCGCGCTGTGGCTGTTGCCGCCCGGTGCGTTGCTGCCGCTGGGAATCGTCGCGCTCCTTGTCGGATTCCCGTTCATGCAGGTCAAACCCATGGTGTTCAACGGCTGCATGGTGCTGATGAGCGTCGGCATGAACGCCACGACGCGACATCTGGACGCGGTCTCGGTACTCGTGGAGTACCTGCTGCTGGTGGCGCTGGCGGTGGCGATCGGGCTGCTTTTCGGCTTCGCCGCAGTGCCAGGCGTCCCGAAACCTTCAGTGGCACAACGATTTTCCGACGCCGTCGCCGAAACCGGCGAACTGCTCGCCTCGGTGGCGGAACGACTGCGCGGGGGAGGCGGCCGACGCGAGGTCGGACTGCGATTCCGCGCAGCGGCCCGGACACATCAGGACCTGCTGAGCCCCGAGCCCGGCAGCCGGGAGCCTTCGCCGGAGCAACGAGAAGCCCTGGAAGAAGCCGGACAGGGCCTACGCGGACTCGCCGCGTCGGCAGGCGCGCTGCTGCAGCGAGATGACCAGTCGCCGACAATGGCGTCCTTCGCCTCGGCAGCCGCGGACGCGCTGGCGGGCAGCGGCGAGTTGCCGCCGCGTCCGGCCGACGTGGACGAGGAGGAGCGCCTGCTGGCCGACCTCGTACGAGCTGACCTGCTGCGCGTGCACCGGGGCGCGGAGGTCCTCGCGAACTGAAGGCCGTGCGGCCACCGAATGCTTCCCTTGCGTACCTTCACCTTCTGTATTCACAATGTCACCATCCGAACATGAGGAAACTCCCGATCGTGATGGTGGCCATGGCACTGCTGTTCCCGGTGTCCGCGGCGTACGCCGATCCGCCGCACAACCTGCCGCAGAAGGCCAACGGATACGAGCAATCCTTCTCGCCTGCATACGACTACGACGGCGACGGCTGCTACGCCACCCCAGCGATCGGCCCCGACGGCACGCTGGCTCCCGGCCTCAAAACCACCGGCGCGGTCAACGGCAACTGCCACGACAAGTCCGATCTGGACAACTCCCAGACCTACTCCCGGTCGACTTGCAACCACGGCTGGTGCGCGGTCGTCTACGCGAGCTACTTCGAAAAAGACCAGGCGGTAGACGGCAGCGGCCTGGGCGGACACCGGCACGACTGGGAACACGTGATCTCGTGGATCGACCAGTCGTCGAACCAGGTCGAGTACGTGACGACCACGCAGCACTCCTCGCAGGTGACCTATCCGCGGTCAAAGGTGAGCTTCGACGGCACCCACCCGAAGGCGGTGTATCACAAGGACGGCCCCGGCACGCACTTCTTCCGCCTGGCCGACGCCCATGACGAACCGCCGGAAAACCACTACCACGACTGGCGCTATCCGCCCTTGGTCGGCTGGGACGGCTGGCCGACGACCACCCTGCGCGACCGCCTGATGGGCGCGGACTTCGGTGCCGCGACGATCAAGATCAGCGAAGGCCGCTACCAAGACCTGCTGGAAAAGTCGAAGCCCAACGGCATCCCCTTCGACCCGCGCGGCTGACGAGTTCCGTGAGGGCCACCCTGGGGGACTCAGAGTCCCTCAGGGTTCCCCTCACGGCCCCTCGACGGTCTGTGAGGGGCTCCTTCACGGAATCAGATTCCCTCAAGGAGCCCTTCACGGACCGCCTCCGCCCACCGCCGGAACGCGCCCCAATGTGGCATTGGGTGCGTCAGACGCACCGAACGCCACATTGGGTGCGTGCGATGCACCCAATGCCACATTGGGGCGCAAGCCCCACCCACCAACAAACCGCACCGGTGCACCTCGACAAACCGCACCGGTGCACCCAGCGATCGAGGCACCCAGCCCCTCCCCCGCACCCCGATACGAAGCCTCCCTGCGGTTCGGGGGTGCTTGTCAAGGCATCTAGCGCGATCGACAGCCCGGCCTCGACGTGCTGCAGCGTCATCAGGTAATTG
>NZ_JBEXMH010000066.1:0-47261 GCF_040610415.1 Amycolatopsis sp. NPDC004079
TCTGACGGAGCTGCGTACCCGGCCCGGGGGGCCGTGCACGCAACTCCGTCAGACGCCGACGCGATCCCGCGTTGTGGCTGGGGTGGTCAGGAGCCGACGCGGTTGGCTAGAACGGTGGCGAACCGCAGCGCGCTGTTGTCATCGAAGGGCAGGTTGAGCGACGGTTCGCAGATGTCCAGTTCCAGCACCCGAGGCTGCCCCCGGTCGTCGCGGACCAGGTCGACGCGGCCGTACAGCAGCGGCCGGTCCAGTCCGAGATGGCTGGCTGCGGCGTCGAGAGCGGCGGAGGCGACCGCGCGTTCGTCCTGGTCGGCTACGCGTGGTTTGCGGAAATCGAGCGTCGGGACGTGCACAGTGCCGTCCGGCATCAGCATCGCGGCCTTGCGGATGGCGTGGCTGTACTCCCGGTCGAAATAGATCAGGTTCGTTTCGCCGTCCCGGTCGACCGACGCGAAATACGGCTGGACGAGCGCGTGCCCGCCTTCGTCGAACAGCTTCGACAGATGCGCGGCGGCTTCACGTGTCGCCGGCCGGGTGAATCGGCGGACGTTGCGCGAATACGCGCCGATCCCCGGCTTGACGACGATTTCCGTGGCTTCGAGATGCTTCTCCAGCACTTCCTGCACCACGAGGTCCGGGTCGTCCCCGGGGGAAGCGAACCGGCTCGGGACGACCGGGACGCCGAGCGCGGCCAGGTCCGCCAGGTAGGACTTGTCCAGCGCCCACCGGGCGACCGCGAGCGGGTTGAGCAGGAGCGTCGCCTTCTCGACCCGTTCGCACCACGCCAGGAACTCCGGCAGCTGGTCCACGTAGTTCCACGGCGAGCGCAGCACAACCGCGTCGAACCGCGCCCAGTCGACCTCGGCGTCCTCCCACTGGCAGACCTCGGTCTCCAGACCGACTTTCGCGCAGGCCTCGCGCAGCAGCGGCATGTCGTAGTCGATGGGCAGGCTGACGCGGTCGGTCACGAGAGCAACAGTGCGGGTCACCACGGCAGGACCTTCCCGGCGTGGAGGTAGCTGCCGCTCGGGCCGTCCTCGTCAAGAAGCGCGAGCTCGACACTGGTCACGGCGCCGTCCGCGGGTTCGAGGTCTCCGGCTCCGTCGTTCATCCCGGTCTTGGTGTAGCCGGGATGCGCCGAGTTGACCTTGATCGGCGTGTCGCGCAGCTCGTACGCCAGGTGCACGGTCCACGAGTTCACCGCGCTCTTCGTGGCGCTGTAGGCCGGAAGCGCCTTGAAGGTGTCGCTGTGGGTGTAGGACTCGGGATCGCTGTGCCGGGTGAGCGAGCCGAGCAGGCTCGACACGTTCACGATCCGCCCAGCGGCCGACTTGCGGATCAGCGGCAGCATCGCCAGCGTCGTCTCGACCGTGCCGAACAGGTTGGTGTCGAAGGTTTCCCGCCATTCGGCGAGCGTCTGCTCCGACGGCTGCTTGCCGTACTTCTCGATCCGCACGGCCGCGTTGTTGACCAGGATGTCGAGCCGTCCGTACCGGGTTTCCAGCTCCGCCGCGGCGGCCTCGATGCTCTTCGGATCGGTCACGTCGAGCTGAAGCCCTTCGACCGCAAGTCCCGCGTCGCGCAAGCCCGTCGCAGCGGTCTCGACGGCGGCTTCGTTGCGCCCGCTGAGCACCACGCGGACGCCGCGTTCGGCGAGCTGCCGCACGATCTCGAACCCGATGCCGCGGTTGGCCCCGGTGACCAGGGCAATGGTGTCGTCCAAATCGGTCTCGCTCTCTTGTCTTCTCCGGCGGTCACAGGGCGGACAGGAATTTCGCTGCCGGCGGCCCGAAACTGTCGAGGTCCGCCAGGAACGCGTCGTGGCCGAGATCGGATTCCAGCGCGAGGAACTCGACGTCCGCGCCGCCTGCCCGCAGTCCGTCGGCGATCTCCCGCTGCTGGTGCAGCGGGAACAGGATGTCCGTCTCCGTGCCGATCACGAGCGCCTGGTCGACCCGCAGCCGCGCCAGCGCCTCCGCGGTGCTGCCGCCGCACAGCTCGCCGAGGTCGAACCAGTCCATGCTGCGGCTGAGGTACAGGTAGCTGTTGGGATCGAACCGGCGCACGAACCGGCGCGCGTGATGGTCCAAATAGAACTCGACGGCGAACTCCAGGCCGAACGCGGCGTCCCCGATCCCGGATCTCTCGCGGCCGAACCGGCGCTCCCATTCCCGCGCCGACCGGTACGTGGTCATGCCGATTTTGCGCGCGGTCAGCATGCCGCGTTCCGGATAGCGCTCCGGAAGATACCGCCCGTCGTTCCACAGTGGATCGGAGCGGATCGCTTCCCGTTGCAGGGAACGGATCGCGATCGAGTACGGCAGCGAATGCGCGGCCGCGGAGATGCTGATGTGGCTGCGCGCCAGGTCCGGATGCCGGGCCAGCAACGCGAGCGCGCTCATCCCGCCCATCGACGCGCCGACGACGCACGCCAGCCGATCGAATCCGAGGTGCCGCACCGTGTTCGCCGCGGCGTCCGCAATGTCCTCAATAGACAGTTCGGGAAAGCCGAGCCGGTATGGCTGCCCGGTCGCCGGGTCACGCGAGGCGGGCCCGGTCGATCCTTGACAGCCGCCGAGCGAGTTCACGCAGATCACGTGCCACTGGTCGGTGTCGATCGGCTTGCCCGGCCCCAGCATCGACTCCCACCAGCCAGGAGCGGGGTCCTCGGGGCTCGACGCGGCGTGCGCGTCCGGCGAAAGCCCGGTGAGCAGCAGGACGACGTTGTCCCCTGCCGCGGAGGGCTGTCCGAAGGTCTCGTAAGCGACGCGCGCGCCGTGCAGCACGCCGCCGCGTTTCATGGCGAATCTCTCTGGAAGCGGGGCGAACCGCGTGGCCGGAGGAATGAATTCGTGCATCACGTTTCCCAGGTGGTCAGGCGAGAGTGCGCGTCACTCGCCGAGCGAGGCCAGCCATTCGTCGTCCGAACCGTCGCTGATTCCTTCGAACCAGAAACTGGACAGATACCGTTCGCCGGTGTCGGGCAGCATCGCGAGCAGCACCGCGCCCTCGGGCGAGCTCTCCGCTTCGCGCAACGCGGCGGCGAGGGTCGCGCCCGCGGACATTCCGGCGAAGATCCCCTCTTCGGCGGCCAAGCGGCGCGCGGTGTCCCTGGCCAGCTCGTCGTCGATCGTCACCAGTTCGTCGATCACGGTGCGGTCCATCACCCCGGGGACGAAGTTCGGAGCCAGTCCCTGCAACTGGTGCAGATTCCACGACTGCCCGGCCAGCACGGCCGCCTTTTCCGGCTCCAGCACGACGGTCCGCACGTCGGGCCGGGCCAGTTTGAGCATCTGCCCGACGCCGGTGATCGTGCCGCTGGTGCCGAATCCGGTGACGAAGGTGTCCAGCCGTTTCCCGGCGAAGTCGGAGAGGATCTCCGCGGCCGTGGTCTCCCGGTGATACGCGGGGTTGGCCGGGTTCTCGAACTGGCGGGCGCGGAACCAGCCGTGCTTCTCGGCCAGGTCGTCGGCGATCCGGTTGCCGCCGAGGCTGCCGAGGTGGCCGGGGAAGAGCACCACCTTGCCGCCGTACGCGCGGATCAGCTTGCGCCGTTCCACCGAGTACGTGTCGCCGAGGACCGCGACGAACTGGTACCCGCGCGCGGCCGCCACCATCGCCAGCGCGATGCCGACGTTGCCGGACGTGCACTCCACGATCGTGTCGCCGGGCTTGAGCTCTCCCCTCGCCTCGGCGTCGAGGACGATGGCCAGCGCCAGCCGGTCCTTCACCGAGCCGCCCGGGTTGAACGACTCGACCTTGACGTACACCGAGACGTGCCCGGGCGCCATCCGGTTCAGCCGCACGATCGGCGTGCGGCCGATCGCGTCAAGAATGCTGGAGTACAGCGGCATGACGGAATTCTCCTTCGTACACAGTCGTGGCCGGGCCGGCCAGGACGATCGGCTCCTCTTCGGCGGGCCAGCCGATCCGGAGTTCCCCGCCGGGCACCTCGACCGTCACGTTCCGGTCGAGCCGCCCGGCCCGGATCAGGACCGCGGCGGCCGCGCAGGCCCCGCTGCCGCAGGCGAGCGTCTCGCCCGCGCCGAATTCGTGGACCCGCAACCGGATCCGGTCGCGTGCCACGACCTCGGCGAATCCGACGTTGACCGTCGGCGGCAGCCCGGGCAGCGCTCGCACGGCCGGGCCGAGCCGCGCCACCGGGGCGCTGCCGATGTCGTCGACTTCGAGCACCACGTGCGGATTGCCGGTGGAGGCCGCGGCGAAGCGGACGGGAGTCCCGTCCGCCAGCGCCGCCTCGTACCGGCCGTCCCGGCTCGCGAAGCCGGACAGCGGGATCTGCTCGGGAGCGAACCGCGGCACGGTCAGCCCGATGCTGAACGCGTTGTCTCCCAGCACTTCCACCTGATGTGTCCCGCTGGGACTGTCGATCTCGAACGACGGCGGGCGCGCCAGCCCGGCCCGGACGAGCCAGGAGGCGACGCAGCGGGCGCCGTTGCCGCACTGCAGCGAGCTTTCGCCCGCCCCGGTCCAGATCTCGAACGCGGCGACCGCGGAAGCGCTGCGCGGCGGCCGGATCCCGAGGATCAGGTCGCAGCCGACGCCGGTGTGCCGGTCGGCGAGCGCCCGGCACAGTTCCGGCGAAGGCCCGGGCGCGTCCCGCAGGTCGAGTACGACGAAATCGTTGCCGCACCCGTGCATTTTGGCGAACGGAAGCGAAGGACTCACCCGCGCCGCCTTTAGGACGGCCGTCGTGCGCCGGTTCATCTCACCGCCGCGGTCGCGAACACCGGGGCGACCATGTCCATAATGGACTCGGCCGCGCGCGCGTCGGTGCTTTCGTCGCCGGTCGCGGCGAACTCGGCCAGTTCGAGACCGAGGACGTCGGCGGCCGGAATCGACTCCAGGATCTCGCGGATCCCGCCGGGAGGCAGACCGTCCGGCACGTGGTAATCGGCGGGCACCGTGCCCGGTTCGAGCACGTCCCAGTCGATGTGCACCCACACCCGCGCGCCGCCGACGGCCGCCGCGACCCGCTGCCCGGTGACGTCCGCCGGGGCGAGGATCCGGACGCCCGCCTTGTCCAGCAGGTCGCGTTCGGACGGATCGATGTCGCGCGCGCCGACGAGGACGACCCGGCTGGGATCGACGCCCGCGCCGTGCCCGCTTTCCCACAGGCCGCACGCGCCCGACAGCGCCATCCCGCCGAGGTAGCCCGATTCCGTGGTGTCCGGGGTGTTGAAGTCGCCGTGCGCGTCGATCCACAGCACCGCGCAGTCCGGGTGCGCCCGGACCGCGGCCGGCAGCGTCGCCAGGCTGGCCGAACAGGTGTTGGCCACGAGCACCGTGCGCCGTCCGGCCGCGACGCTCGCCGAAACCGCTTGCGCCAGGCCGGAAAGCGTCTCTTCCGCGGCCAGGAGGCTGACCGCCCAGTCGTCGTCCTCCGGGCCGGCGGGAGTGCCGACGAAACGCGTCTCGACGCCGTATCGTTCTTCCAGCGCACGCGCCGTGCGCGCCGCGCCTTCGATCATTCCCGCGCCGCGATCTCCGATGCGGCCTTGGGAAACGATCACTTCCATCATCGCCTGTCTCCGATCAGGTAGGGGCCGCGGCCCCGTCCGGCTGCGCGGTTTCGTTCGCCCGGAAGGAAAACGGGCAGGCATCGGTCCGCTCGACGTCGTCCTCGGGAAGGCCGTACTGCCACCATTCGAGCCCGGTCACGCCGTAGGAGCCGAGCTGGCGGGCCCGCGGGGCGCCGTCGTAGCGGTCGATCCTCGCCCGGATGTTGCTGCGGACCTTGCGGCCGCTCGGGGTGTCGCCCGCGACCGCGTCGAACCGCTCGCGCGGGTTGACCACCAGCACGAAATGCGCGCCGAGGTTGCGGCTGCGCCGGACCTCGTGCGCGGGATTGCTCATGTTGACGAACAGCGGCATTCCGTTGAAACACATGGACCACGAGCTTTCGCCGGGGTCGGTGCCGACGTTGTCCGGCCACGGCGCCGGGTCGACGTGGTGCAGCTTCTGGATCACCTCCCAGCCGAACGCCTGGTACCCGGCGACGGACCGGGCCGAGACGGCCGAGGGCGAGAACACGATCAGCAAGGGGTACGCGGTGTCGAGGTGACCGTTCCAGTTCCGGGAAAGTTCGACGTAATCAGCGAGCGCGGCGCCGAGTCTCGCGATGCCGTCCGGCCCGGCGTCCTCGGCGAAGGCGAACAGGAGCAGTTTCTTCCGGAATGCGTTTCTCGAGAAGACACAAGGGAAACCGCGGTCGGTGAGCCTGGACTCGACGTCGCGGAACGCCGCGGCGCGCCAGTCCTTTCCGAATGTTTCGGCCTCCTGCTGGGTGATCAAGGTCGTGCTGCGGGACTCGAGCAAATTGTGCATTCCGGCCCTCCGGGAATGTTCTTCCTCGGGATACGTGGTCCTTTCCGCCGTCCGGCCGGGCCTCAGTCGCGGGAGCCGGTCGTGCGGGATTTCTCCGGCGGACCCGCGGAACGGATTCCGGCTGGTCGACGGCCGCCCCGGTGCGGCGTCGATCGTCCGGGAACGCGAAGCGCCGCCGGTGCGGACGGTGGCGCGGGTGGTCGCGGTGGTGTTCGGCTGCGCGGTGCTGGGGATACTCGGGAGTGCTGGGGTGCGCGGCGTGCTGGGCGCCGTGCGGATACAGGGTGTTCGCGCAGCCGACCGGTCCGGTGCCGCCCGCGACGCGTCCGGGGCTCACCCGCGCCCGTCCGCACCCGGCACGGCCGTGTGCGAGCCGCGATTCGGAGCCGCTGACGGTTATTCCCCCACCGGACCGCCGCTGCCTCTCAGACTCTATGGACCCGGGCAAACCGGCGCAGCGACCATCCGGGTGAACAACATTCTACGCGAAAAAAAGGAATGTCGGAGAATCTGTCGACGCAATGCCCGGAACCGAGCAATTCGCTTCCGGCATCCGGCGCAACCCCGGGCCGGGAGGGTGCGGGATCGACAGCGTTAACCGGTACGGACCACTGAAATCGCCTGGCAGCATGGACAAAACGTGTCCATCCACAGTAGACCTTCGGTACTCGCGCGTTCCGCGCCGATTCGACGTTTCGCAGGACGAGGACCTGATCCGGTTCCGCTAGTCAGCCGTCGATCCCGCCTTTGCCGTAGCCTGATCGGCCGCCGCGGAATCCGCCATCCCGCCCACCAGGCGGCGAAACCTCGCATATTCAGGACGAAGCGACTTTCGTCGACATCCGCTGCGCCTGACAGCGGTCCGCAGAAGGTGTTCGGCATTTCTTGGCAGACTGCTCATCGGTGCTTCACACGCCTCGCCCGGCGCGCAGCGCCCCCGTCGCCGGCTTCCGCTCGCGGAGCGTCTCCGGGATATCATCGCGGCAGAGGATCGACCATGGGGGCAAAGATCGACGACACGGACTGGGCCGCGCTCACGCGAATGCCCGCGAAGCGCACCGCTTACCGCCGCGAAACCTATTTCCGGGAAGGCATCCGCGACGTCGCCCGGTTCCTCGGCGACCGGGCCCCGGAAGTCCTGCGCCGGCACGCGCTGCTGATGGTCAAACCGGACGGCATCGCCGCGGGCAAGGTGCGCCCGGTGCTCGACTGGCTGACCGATCAGGGCTTCGCCGTCCAGACCGTGCAGCGCCCGGCGTTCAGCGGCCCGCTGTGGCGGGAAATGTGGCGGTACCAGCTGACGTCGGCCACGGTGGACCGGCTCGCGCTGAACGACCTCATCTACGCCGGTTCCGGCCTGCTGCTGCTCGCGCGAGACGAGCAGCCTGGGCCGACGCCCGCGACAACGCGGCTGGCCTCGCTGAAAGGCTCAGCCGACCTGGCACAGCAGAAGCCCGGCACGCTGCGCGCCCTGCTGCGCCAGCACAACCGCAACTTCAGCTACGTCCACGTCGCTGATGAGCCCGCCGACCTGATCCGCGAACTCGGCCTGCTGCTCGACCCGGCGCAGCGGCGGGAGGCGCTGACCGGACTGGCCTCCGACGAACCGAGCGGTCTGCCGTTGCTCGAAGAAGCACTCGCCGCCGAAGCCACCGCCGTCCCGCAGTCCTTCGACGCCGACGCGGCCGCCGAGGCTGTGGCGGCCGCGCTCAACCGGTCCGAGCGCGGCGGCCAGGCGCTCCAGCTGCTGGAACGCCTGCGGTTCGGGGAATCCGTGCCCTGGATCGAGGTCGCCGAGGCCGTCGCCGAAAGCGGGGCCGAGGTCGATCGCTGGGACCTCGCCGCGGTCGGGGCGGGCCTGATCGAATGCGACGAGCCCGGCGAGACGAAGCTGATCTCCAACCCGCCTCCCGTGCTCTGGGACAAGCCCCGGGTGCGGCGTCCTTTGTAGACGAACTGGTCAGCCGACCGGATGCCGCGCCGCTTGTGCCGTCCACGCTTCCGGCGAAACCGGCGGCAGCAAGGCATGCGGCACCGGGCGCTCGTTGTGCACCACGAACGACGCCGTCACGATCACGTCCCAGCGGTCGGCCTTCTCGAACGGCACCAGCTCGGCCAGCTCGTCCCAGGTGATCCGCTCCCCGCCCGCCACGAGTTCGCGCAACCGGGCGACCGCGGACTCGCGCGTCATCAAGGCCAGCCGGTCCAGCGTCGCGTCGATATCCAGGTCGTGCGCCGGGCAATCCGCTTCGATGGCGGCGATCTCGGCCCGTGCCTGCGCCGTGCGGTCCTCGGCGAGATGCGCCCGCAGCTCCTCGAGAAACCGGAGCCGCTGCGGGCGGTCGAGGAAGATCGCCAGCTCGCGCACGATGTCCGCCGGTTCGTCGCCGACGTGCACGAAGTTCAGGATCCGGTTGGGCGGGTTCAGCTTCGTGCGCAGATGGTGCGGTTTGCGCTGGGCCGGATCGCCGACGCCCTTCAGCTCGCAGAGCCGGACCGTCGCGGGCAATCCCGCGACCGGGCGGACGTCGCGCGCCAGAAACAGCAGCACGTCGTTGGTGAGATAGTAGAAAGTGCATAACTGCAGCCGGTCGACGGTGTAGATGTGCCAGTCGTAGCGCCACACCTCGCGCATCGAATGCCGGGTGTAGCGCAAGCGCGTGGTGGCGACCGGCACGAAACCGTTGTCCGCCAGGTACTCCATGACGGGGCCGAGCCTGCGGCCGACCACCGCGTCCGGTTTGACCACGAGCATCGCCAGCCCGTCGAGCACGCCGGTCGCGTCGCCGCCGAAGACCGAGAGCACGTCCGCCCAGCACTCACGGAAGTACAGGTCGTAGCCGTAGACCTCCCGTTTCTCCGGCACGACCGACAACTGCCGCCACTCCTCGGCCGTCGGCATGCCGTCGACCCGGTCCTCCCTGCCCGGCGTCCAGATCATCCGTTCATCGTGCCACAACGGCACACTCCGCAAGTCCCCTTTGCGGAGGCGGCAACGCCGGTCGTCGCTGCGGCGCCAGGTATCGTCGACGACCGGACGGCAGAAGGGGTTGAAGCGTGGCCAGGCAGCGGGTTCCGGTAGTTCTCGTCGCGGGTTTTCTTGGCGCGGGAAAGACCACAATGCTCAATCACCTGCTCGCCAATCGCCAGGGCGCCAGGGTCGGCGTCGTGGTCAACGACTTCGGCCAGGTGAACATCGACGCGCTCGCCGTTGCAGGGCAGGTCGACACGATGGTGTCGCTCGGCAACGGCTGCCTGTGCTGTGCGGTGGACGCCAGCGGGCTGGACGCCATGCTTGGCAAGCTGTCGCGGCCTGAGGCCGGTATCGACGTGATCGTCGTGGAGGCCAGCGGGATCGCCGAGCCGCGTGATCTGTTGCGGTTGATGATCGCCAGCGAGAATCCGGATATTCGGTACGGCGGGCTGGTCGAGGTTGTCGACGCGGTGGAGTTCGAGGCGACGCGGGAGCGGCATCCGGAGCTTGCCGAGCACCTGCGGGTTGCCGACCTGGTGGTTCTCAACAAGGTCGATCGGGCCGACGCGGATGCGGTGGCCAAGGTGCGGGGTGTGGTCGAGGAGTACGCGCCGGGGGTGCCGATGGTGCTGACTGAGCGCGGGCGGGTTGATCCGGCGTTGTTTTTCGACCCTCGACCTCGGGACAGTTACGGGCAGTTGTCGTTGGACGATCTTCGCGAGCACGATCATTCCGAGCATTTGCACGCGCGTTATGAGAGTGTCGCGTTCACGTCCGATCAGCCGCTTTCGCCACGGCGGTTCATGGCCTTTTTGGAGAGTCGGCCTGCTGGGTTGTATCGGGTCAAGGGGCAGGTTGATCTTGGCGCAGAGGGGGGTCGGTCTCGGTTCGGGCTGCATACGGTGGGGGCGTTCGTGCAGGTCGAGCGGTCGTCTTGGCCTGGTGGGGGACGTCGGACCGAGCTGGTGTTGATCGGGGCCGGGATCGATTCGGCTCGCGTTGAGCGGGAGCTTCGCGCTTGCGTGGATAAGGACGCAGGCGCTGATGAGCGGGGGCTTTTGCGGTTTCTCCGGTATTTGGACGAGCCGGACGAGGAGTCGTCGCGCCACGCCGAAGATGGCTAAACGCGCCGGTTACGGGGGTGGGGGTCGCAGTATGGCCGGGTAGCTCGAAGCAGCCTCTTTGGAGGACGAGTTCCTATGGCGAAGACGATTGCGGCCCGGTGGTATTTGGTCGGCGCGTTGCCGGAGGAGGATCCGGTCGCGCATCTGATGACTCGCGCGGACGATCTTCGGTATCGGAGGTCCGCGTGCGGGGAGCGGGACTCCCGGACTTGGACGCCGGTGGATTTGACTGAGCCCGGGACTGGACATGTGACGCCTTGCCCTGGGTGTGTGGCCAGCTTGTCCGGGGGTTCTGTGGGTGCTTCGGAGGAGGAGCAGTTGGCGTTTGATCTTTCGTTGGGGTGAGGTTCCGCTCGTTACTCGTCGGCGGCGGTCGCCTTTTTGGCTCGGCTGGGTGCTACTCGCGGTGGTTCGTTGGGCATCTTCGGGTAGACGGGCGGCCACGGTGCGTCCATCAGCCCGCCAGCCATATCTTCCCGAGACATCTCCAGCAACGCCTCGATCGATTGCGGCCGGTCGTTCGCGCCTGCCCATGGGTCGCCTCGTTCCGCGACCAGTGCTGGGACGGTCGAGAGCGTCAGGGTGTCTGGCTCCACCGTTGCCAGTTCGTCCCAAGTGATCGGCGTCGACACTTGCCCGCCCAGCCTCGGCCGCACGCACCAAGCTCCGAAAACCGTCTTATGCGGAGCATTCTGGTTGAAGTCCACGAAAACCCGCGAACCGCGTTCTTCTTTCCACCATTGCGCGGTGATGAGATCTGGATGCCGCCGTTCCAAAGCCCGCGCCAATGCTACAGCGGCTGCCCGCACCTCGTAGCCGTCCCATCGCGGTTCCAGCATGGAATACAGGTGCAGGCCTCGCGAGCCGGAGGTCTTTACGTAGACCTCGATACCCAGTTCGGCCAAGAATTCGCGCACCAGTATCGCTGCCTCGCGCAACTGTGGGAAGCCGATGCCGGGTGACGGGTCCAGGTCGATGCGCAGTTCGTCCGCGATATCCAGCGCCGCCGCGCGGTTCGGCCATACGTGGAAGCCCAGGCAGCCTTGGTTTACCGCCCACAGGACGTGAGCCAGGTTCGCGGCGACCAGGGCGTCGCTGGTGGTGCCGTTCGGGGTGGAGACGACGGCTGTGGTCAGCCAGGAAGGAGCGTTCTTCGGCGTGCGTTTTTGGAACCAGGATTTCCCGCCCGCCCCGTCTGGATAGCGTTCCAAAAGGAGCGGCCGTCCGCCCAGCCGGTCCAGCAAGGGGCCCGCGACGGCCTGGTAATAGCGTACGAGAGCTAGCTTGGTTTCGCCTCGTTCCGGGAAATAGACCTTGTCAGGGCTGGAGATTGTCAGTTCTACACCGTCTATTTCCAGTGTTGCCCCGCTCATCGGGCCTCCCCGAACAAATCCGCCAACTCCGCTGGCGGGGCTTCGTCGAGTTGTGCGTAGGTGCACGAATCCGGAGTTCGGTCGGGACGGAAGCGGACTAGCCGTCCGCCGTGGCGGAAGCGGCCGCCTTGCAGGTGTTCGTAGCGGACTTCGGCGACTTGTTCCGGACGCAGCGGTTCCCAGGACAGGTCTTTGTCGGGGGCCCATCGGCTGTTCGCGCCCGGACGGCGGACCTCGTCGGCTTGCCATTCCGCCCAGCTGCGCCACGGATGGCCTTCGAGCGCGTTCTCCCGCCACGGGGCCAGCTCCTCGACCAGCTCCCGGCGCCGCGCCGCGGTGAAGCTGCTCGCGACGCCTACGTGGTGCAGCGAACCCTCGTCGTCGTACAGGCCGAGCAGCAGCGAGCCGACGCCCTTGCCGTCCTTGTGCCAGCGGAAACCGGCGACGACGCAGTCCGCGGTGCGTTCGTGCTTCACCTTCAGCATCACGCGCTTGTCCTGCTCGTACGGCAGATCGGCGGGTTTCGCCATGACCCCGTCGAAGCCCGCGCCCTCGAACCGGGTGAACCAGTCCTGCGCGGTGTCCGGGTCAGTGGTGAGCGGGGTCAAGTGCACCCGCTGCAAGCCGCTCGAGGGAGCGAAGATCCCCTCCAACATGCGACGCCGGTCGGCGAACGGTTGCTCAGTCAGGTCCTGCTCCCCTAGTGCGAGCAGGTCGAACGCGACGAAGCTGGCGGGAGTCTCCTCGGCGAGCTTCCGGACCCGGCTGGCCGCCGGGTGCAGCCGCAGCTGCAACGCGCCGAAGTCCAGGCCGCGCGGCGTGACCAGCACGATCTCGCCGTCGACGACGCATTTGTCCGGCAGTGCGTCGCGCAGCAGGTCGACCAGCTCCGGGAAGTACCGGGTGAGGGGACGGTCGTTGCGCGAGCCGAGTTCGACCTCGTCGCCGTCGCGGAACACCACGCAGCGGAAGCCGTCCCACTTCGGCTCGTACCAGAACCCGCCGTCGCGCGGCACCTCGTGCACGGCTTTGGCGAGCATCGGCCGCACCGGCGGCATCAGGGGTAGCTCCACCTGCGCGATCCTAAGCGGAACAGACGCTGACCTGCACCTTTTTACTAATCCGACCAGAAGCAGGCCGACCCCCGCTCGGCACGCAACCGTTGCTGCGCGTGGCTGTGGTCGGATTAGTAACGATCGGCGCGGTACAAGCGCGCCAGCACCAGCCCGCCCCTCGGCTTGGGCGTGAAGTACGTGGCTTTCCGCGGCATCCGCCGTCCCGCCGCGTGCACTGCCTGCACCGTCTCGAACGGCACCGGGGCCAGTTGGACCACGGCGTCCGCGTCCGGCGGGACCGGGCTGCCCGGCAGCAGCGGGCGGACGTGCGGGCCGTCCGGGTCGAGGCCGAGCGCCGAGCCCAGGAGCAGCTGTTCCGCTACCTCGTGGTCGATCACCAGCGGATCCGCCCCGGGCAGCCGCACCCGCAGCACTCGCGAGCCGGCCAGCACGACCGCGGTGCCGGGGCAGGAGGGCGGGGTCGCGTCGTTCGACCAGGTCACGTCGAGCCCAGCCGCCCGCCAAGCCGTGCACAGGGCCTCGGCGGTGTGCCCGGTCCCGAGCAGCACGCGGTTGATCGCCCGGATCTCCAGCTGCGAGCCCGCCGTGATCAGCGCCAGCAGCTGACCGCTTCCGGCGGCGGCCGCGACCCGGTGGTTTCCGTCCGCCACCAGCAGATCGCTCGCCGACGCGGCCTCCAGCAGCCGTTCCTGCATCTCGCCGGGGCCCACCACCCACAGCTCGTGCGGCAGGCCTGCCCGGTCCACAGTGGACACATCAGGATCCGCTGAGCTCGCCGCTTCCTTGACCGCCGCGGTCAGGTCCGCGCCGTCGCCGACCGGCACGAGGAGCGCGGCGCTCGTCGCGCAGCCGAGGCCGTCCAGGACGGCCGCGCGCTCGGCGACCACCTCCGGATAGACCTCCTCGGTGTGCCGCACGCGAGCCCCGCCCGGCGCCAGTTCACGGACGTCGACCTGGCACAGCACGCCCGCGATGGTCTCCCCGATCCGGTAAGCCGCGACGAACCCGGTTTCCGGGCGGTAGTGCCCGGCCAGCAGCCGATCGAGGGTCTCGCGCGCCTGCGGCAGCGCGGCCTCGACGTCCAGCCCGGCCGCCAGCGCCGCCGGGGTCCGCGCCGGATGCTGCGCGGCCAGCAACGTGTCCCCCTCCACCGCCGCCAGTGCCCTCGTGACGGCCGCCGGTTCGGCGAACTCGTCGACGTCCGGCCCGGGCACCTCGCCCCGCACGACCCAGCCGCTGCCGATCGATCGCACCCATCTGTCCATCCCCCCATGATGGCGGTCAGACGGACGCTCGGGCACCGATCAAACGGCTGGGGAATGCTTGCCGGTGCGAAGGAGTTTATTCCCGGCATGGGAACCACGAGCAGTCCGCCCGCGGCGAAACGCGCCGCCGTAGGCCTTCGTTCCGAGCGCGGACCCGTCCTCGCCGCCGTCATGCTGAGCACCGGCCTCGTGGCCCTCGACAGCACCATCATCGCCACCGCGGTCCCCTCGGTGGTCCGCGACCTGGGCGGGTTTTCCCAGTTCCCGTGGCTGTTCTCGATCTACCTGCTGACCCAGGCGGTCACCGTGCCGCTGTACGGCAAGTTCGCCGACGTCCTCGGCCGCCGCCCGGTGATGTTCTTCGGCATCGCCGCGTTCCTGCTCGGCTCGGTGCTGTGCGGATTCGCGTGGAGCATGCCGGTGCTCATCGCCGCGCGCGCGGTGCAGGGCATCGGCGCGGGCGCGGTCCAGCCGATCAGCATGACGATGGTCGGCGACCTGTACACGGTCGAGGAGCGCGCCCGGGTGCAGGGCTACCTCGCCGGAGTGTGGGCGGTCGCCTCGGTGATCGGGCCGACGCTCGGCGGCGTGTTCGCGGAATACCTCAGCTGGCGGTGGATCTTCTTCGTCAACCTGCCGCTCGGCGCGCTCGCCGCGTGGATGCTCTACCGCAAGTTCACCGAGCAGGTGAAACGCACGCGGCACAAGGTCGACTACGCCGGCGCGACCCTGCTGACGCTCGGCTGCGCGCTGCTGATCCTGGCCCTGCTGGAAGGCGGGGTCGCGTGGAGCTGGACGTCCGCGCCGAGCCTGGCGATCTTCGCCGTCGCCGTCCTGATGCTGGTCACGTTCGTGCTGGTCGAGCGGCGCGCGGAGGAACCCGTGCTGCCGCTGTGGGTGTTCACCCGGCGCACGCTGATCGGCGGAAACCTCGTCGCCCTCGTGACCGGCGCGGTGCTGCTGGGCTTCAGCTCGTTCTTGCCCACCTACGCGGAAGGCGTGCTCGGCACGGACGCGCTCACCGCGGGCTTCGCGCTGGCCGCGCTCACGATCGGCTGGCCGATTGCGGCGTCGCTGTCCGGGAAGGTCTACCTGCGGATCGGATTTCGCGACACCGCGCTGATCGGCAGCGGATTCCTGCTCGTCGGGGCGGTCATGGCGACGTTCCTCGGCCTCGAATCGGTGGTTTGGATGGCCGCGGCGGCCGTGTTCGTGGTCGGTATCGGGCTCGGGCTTTCGTCGAGCCCGACGGTGGTGGCCGTGCAGTCGACCGTCGGCTGGGAGCGCCGCGGTGTGGTGACCGCGACCAACATGTTCAGCCGTTCGCTGGGCAGCGCGGTCGGCACGGCGATCTTCGGCGCGATCGCCAACGCCACCCTCGCCGGCCGGTTCGCGAACCCGCCCGCGGAGGTCGCCGGGCACCTTCCGGCGAGCGTCGACGCCACCAGCCGCATTCTCAGCGGCGCGCACGACAACTCACCGGCCACGGCGTACGTGCGCGAATCGCTCGCCGGAGCCACGCACAACGTGTTCCTCGCGATCGTGGCCGTGTCGGTGCTCAGCGTCGTCGCGCTGCTGCTCATGCCCCGCAAGACCGAACAGCTGACGTTCTAGTTCTGCAACGGCACGAGTTCGCGCACGAAATCGTCGAGGAACTGCCGGTAATCACCGGAGTATCCGGGCCGGACCACGAATTTCGTGAGTCCGGCCTCGACGTGCTGCTCGATCATCCGGCGCGCCCCGGCCCAGCTGGTGGGCACGAGTTCGGTGGCCGGGCGGCCTGGATTACGCCGCTGCGCCACCATCCGCAGCCCTTCCGGAATCCCGTGCGGCGCCAGGACCATGCTCAAGCCGAAGTGGTCCGATTCGATCTCCCGGTCGGCTTCGGCCGCGGCTTCCTGAATCGCCAGCCTTGCCGCGCGGGACTGGTCCGGCGTGTGGAAACTGCCGAGCCATCCGTCGGACAACCGGCCCGCGCGACGCAATGCCGCCGGGGCTGCACCGCCGACCCAGACGTCGAGCCGCTTCGCCGGACGCGGCCCGATCGTCACGCCTTCGACCTGGAAAAACTCGCCGTCGAAGGACACGTTGTCCCGTTCCAGCACCAGGCGCAGCAACGCGAGCGACTCGTCGAACACCGCCGCGCGTCGCCGCTGCGGCACCGGGAACAGGGCGCGTTCCCCTGGCTGCGCGGGCATCAGGCCGAACACCGGGAGCACGCGTTTCGGGGCCAATCCAGCGAGCGTGACCAGCTGTTTCGCGACCAGCACCGGGTTCCGTCCGGGCAGAATCGCCACGCCGGTGCCCAGTTTGAGCCGCTCGGTGCGGGCCAGCGCGTGCGTCATGCCGATCAACGGGTCGACGTCCGGCGAATAGACCACTTCCGACAGCCACAGCGAGTCGACGCCCGCTGCCTCCGTCAGCTCCGCCAAACCGGAGAATTCTTCCGGCCCGGTCCCGAGTCCCGGAGCCACCCCCACCCGGATCTTGTCCACGTTCGCTCCGCTCAGTCGACGCGTTCCCTTGAGCAGAACCGGATCCGGGCGCGAGTTCTTCCCGCTAGGCGGTCGCTTCGATCACCCGGCCCAGCGCGGCGTGCAGCGCCTCCAGTTCGGAAACCTCCATGCCGAGCCGCTCCACGACGCGATACGGGATTTTCTCCGCCTCGGCGCGCAGATTCCGCCCCTTCCCGGTGAGCTCGACGGTCAACTGGCGCTCGTCGGCCCGGCTGCGGCCGCGCGTCACATACCCGACCGCTTCCAGCCGTTTGAGCAGCGGCGACAGCGTCGCGGGCTCGTGCCGCAACGCCGTGCTGAGGTCCTTGACCGACCGCGGCGACTGCTCCCACAGCGCCAGCATCACCAGGTACTGCGGATGCGTCAGCCCGTGCGGCTCCAGCAGCGGCCGGTAAATCGCGATCACGCTGCGCGAGGCGACCGACAGCGCGAAGCACACCTGCCGGTCGAGCTTCAGCGGGTCCTCGCCAAGGTCGATCTCGGCCACTCGTCCTCCTCGTGCTCGAGCCCACCCTAGCGCGGGCTGCACCACACTAATAGTTAGTGTGCTAATCATTAGTGTACTCTGGCCGCAGACCCCGAGGAGGCACGATGACCGAACGGCCCGGCGTACTCCGCTGGTTCTGGTACGCCGTCAGCGGACGACTGCCCGAGCGCTACCGGGACTGGCTGCTGCACGACGCGACGTCCAAGCACTGGAAGGCGCGGCACGTCCTGCGCGCGTCGGTGGGCATCGCGCCGCTGTGCCTGGTCTGGCTGCTGCTGCCGGCCCCGCTCGGGCTGCGGCTGGCGATCGTGCTGATGGCCGCGCTGGTGTCGTACTTCTACTCGTGCGCGTACATGGAGGAAAGCATCGACCACCGGTTGGCCCGCAACGGTTTCCCGCCCGGAACCGGCAAGCGGATCCGGCGCGAGAAGGCCGCCGAGGCCAACGCCGAGGCGACCGCCCGCTACATCGCGGCCTACCGGCAGCACCCCGCCGACTAGACTCGGGAGCCGATGAGACGCAAGCGCCCGGCCCCGATCCCGCCCCGGCACGGCCTAGACCCAGCCCGGCTGCGGCTGCCCGACGAGGGCCCGTGGACGACACTGCTGGAGCACCTGGTCGAACGCCTCCCCCGGGTTGCTCCCGCACGGATCGAGGAAATGCTGCGCGAGCAGCGGATCCACGGCGAGGACGGTCCGCTGGGGATCGACACGGCGTACGTCCCCGGGTCGTTCATCTGGTTCCACCGCGATCTGCCGGACGAGGTCCCGGTGCCCTTCGACGTCACCGTCCTGCATCGCGACGAGCACCTGCTGGTGGTCGACAAACCCCACTTCCTGGCGACGATCCCGCGTGGACGGCACGTGCTGGAAACCGCTTTGGTGCGGCTGCGTCGGTCGCTGGACCTGCCCGCGCTGTCCCCCGCGCACCGGCTCGACCGCGTGACGGCGGGGCTGGTGATGTTCGTGATCACACCGTCCGCTCGGGGCGCGTATCAGACGATGTTCCGCGATCGGTTGGTGCACAAGGAATACGAGGCGATCGCGCCGTACGATCCCTCCCTGGAGCTGCCCCGGACCGTGCGCAGCAGGATCATCAAGGAGCGCGGCGTGCTGGCCGCGCAGGAGATTCCCGGGCCGCCGAACTCGGAGTCCACAGTGGAGCTTCTGGAGCACCGGGACGGGCTGGGGCGTTATCGCCTCACCCCTGCCACTGGACGCACGCACCAGTTGCGGGTCCACATGTGTTCTTTGGGAACTCCTATCCTTGGCGACGACTTTTATCCGGAGCTGCACGAGAAACCGCTGGACGACTTCACGAAACCGTTGCAGCTGCTGGCCAAAGTGCTGGAATTCGACGATCCGCTGAGCGGTGAACCTCGCCGGTTCACCAGTCGCCGGACGCTCACCGCGTGGGATTCGCTGGACGAATGGGCTAGTTGACAGCCACGGCGAGGAAATGCGCGCTGGCGTTGATCAGGAGCGGATCCTGTTCGACCAACCGGGCGCATCGAAGGGCCGCGTCCACGCGTGCGTCGAACTCGTCGATACCGGCCACGTCCAGCGCCGGCCAGGCCGGGCCCTCCACTCCGTACACCGAAATCTCCGACAGCCCAGCGGTTTCCAGCTCGCCGCGAAGCTCGTCCGCGGTGTGGAAATGCGCGGGGACGAAACCGACGTGGCCGTCATAGCGTCCAGTATTGAGGACAGCTTCCACCGACGGTGTTATATGGTCGGTGAGCTGGCCGTTTGTTCCGGTCTCCATGGCCGAGAGATAACGGCTGATCGCGGCGGCGAATAGCAATCCTCCCGGCCGAAGAACGCGCCGGGCTTCCGCGATCGCCTGCGCACGGTCGCCGGATTCGGTCAGGTGATAGAGCGGGCCCATCAGCAGCACGACATCCGCGCTGTTGTCCGGCCAGGTCAAAGCTCGGGCATCCCCGACTTCCGCGGTGACGCCTTCGAGGTGTGCCGCCTCCGCGACATGACCGGCCACCGGATCGACTACGTGCACCGAATGTCCTTCTGCGGCAAGCCATCGGGCGTGCACCCCGGTCGCCCCGCCGACGTCGAGCACTCTCTTGCCGGGCCCCGATATCGCTCTGCGCACCAGCTCCTGCGTGCGCCGGAATTCCAGCCTGCCGTGCGGCGATCGGAGAAGCCGCGTGCGCTCAGTGGTTTCAGTGTCGTAATGCTCGACCAGAGTCATGCCCGCCACAGTGGCCGAATTTCCCCTGCCGCGGCAACGGAAATTCGGCCGGGGCCGCTCGCCGGACGGATGCCAGGCGGCGGATGGCACCCGTCCGGCGAGCAAGCGAATCACCTGGTCCAGAACTTGATTCCGCTCCACTGCACGGTAATCGGCCCGGCGCCGCTGGCCGTCCGGTACGACCCGAACTTGTCGTAATAACTACCCGATGGGCTGTCGTCCGTCTGCTTCAGCGAACCGTTGATGTATACCTTGTGGGAGCTGCCGACCTCGTTGATCGTGTTGACTCGCACCGAAGTCCCGACAGTCGCGCCGGTCGCCACGGTCTGGCCGTTCTCCACGGTGTAGAGCCTTCCGCCCTTCTCCACCGCCAGCAGGAAATACGGTCCGGCATTGGAGCCGTCGCGGAACGTCTGTTTCAGGCTGATCCGCGAACCGCCCATGCTGGTGATCTTGAAGGAACCCTCGAACTGGTGCGTGCCGCCGGTGTAGGTGTCGTAGCGGCGCTCGGCCCGCTGCTCGCCGCTGCCGTCGGAGCAGGTCAGCTTGAAGGTGAGCCCGCTGACCTGGCCGCAGCCCTTCTGCTGTTCCTTGTACCCCGGCGACCAGGGTTTCCAGGTGCCGCCGCCGACCTGGGCGTCCGCGACCGGGGCGAGAATCGCCATCCCGCACACCGCCGCCGCCAGTGCTCCGCCGATCCGGGTTCTCGTGCGCACGTGCCAACCTCCGTCGAACTCAGGGCGGCGGTAGCGGTACAGGTCCAGACCACTGGGTGATCACTGTAGGTCTCCGGCCGGTCGCGGACAAGGGCGCGTCCCTTGACGACTTTGTTTGTCACTGCTTGGCTCAGAGGATGCAGGACGTCGAAGTGATCGAGGACCCCGCCGTCGCGGCGGCCGCGCTGGACCCGGTGCGCGCCCGCCTGCTGGCCGCGCTGACCGAACCGGCGTCCGCCGCGGCGCTGGCCGCCAAAGTGGGTTTGACCAGGCAAAAGGTCAACTACCACCTGCGCGCGCTCGCATCGCACGGCCTCGTCGAACCCGCCGGAACCCGGCAGTGGGGCGGCCTCACCGAACGGCTTTTCGCCGCCACCGCCGGCGCCTACCTGGTCTCCCCCGCCGCACTCGGCGCGGCCGGCACCGCCCGCGTCAAGCCGGACCGCCTCTCGGTGAGCTACCTGCTCGCCGTGGCGGGCCGGACACTGCGCGAGGTCGCCGGCCTGGCCCGGCGCGCGGCCCGCGCGGGCAAGCCGCTCTCGACGCTGACCCTGGACACGGAAATCGCGTTCGCCTCCGCTCGCGACCGTTCGGCGTTCACCGACGAACTGACCACCCTCGTGACCGACCTCGTGTCCCGCTACCACAACGAATCCGCCCCCGACGCGCGCCTGCACCGGCTCGTCGTCACCGCGCATCCCAAGCCCGCCGAGTAGTTCATCCGAACAGGTGTTCGATTTTCGTGTAGCTTGGAGGCATGAGTCAGGCATTTCAGGGCTCGCTGTTCGGTGCGAGCGGGCCGGCCACGCTGGGCCCGCTGTCCGGCGTGCAGCGCACCGAACTGGGGCAAGGCGCGTGGATCGACGTGCTGCCGGGATGGCTCGACGGCTCGGACGAGCTGTACGAGCATCTCGCGGCCGAGGTCCCGTGGTACGCGGAGCGTCGGCAGATGTACGACCGGGTCGTCGCCGTCCCGCGACTGCTGTGCTTCTACCGGGAACACGCGCCGCTGCCGCATCACGTCCTGACCGAGGCGCGGGAGGCACTGTCCGCACATTACGCGGCTGAACTGGGCGAACCGTTCCGCACGGCCGGGCTCTGCTACTACCGAGACGGCCAGGACAGCGTCGCCTGGCACGGCGACGACCTCGGCCGCGGCCGGACCGAGGACACCATGGTGGCGATCCTGTCCGTCGGCGCGGCCCGACACCTGGCGCTGCGCCCGAGAGGCGGCGGGGACTCGGTGCGGTACCCGTTGGGACACGGTGACTTGATCGTGATGGGCGGGTCCTGCCAGCGCACATGGGAACACGCGATCCCGAAGACGGCCCGTGCGGTGGGGCCGCGGATCAGCGTGCAGTTCCGGCCGAGAGGAGTGCGATGAGGTGAGAGGTGCGGCGAAGGAGGCACCGCGAGAAGGCTGCGGTGACTGCGAGGACGCGCCGTGAGAAGGCGGCGAGGAAAGCGCGTGAGAAGGCCTTGAGGAAGGTGCCGTAGGGCTGCGGCGACAGGTTCCGAGCGCGGCACCACCGCACCCACCACGCGCGAGGCACTGCCGGTCCGAGCGCGCCCGCCACGTACACCGCCAGCGCAGTACCACCGATTCGACCACGCCCGCTACGCACACCGCACCGCGAGCGCGACACCGCCGATTCGACCACGCCCACCGTGCACACCATCAGCGCGACACCGTCGGTCCAACCGTGCCCGCCACGCACACCGGCACCGCGAGCGCGGTGCCACCGGCCCGAGCGCGCCCACCACGCAGACCGCGAGCGCGGCACTACCGGTTCGACTGCGCCCACCACACACCGCGAGCACGGCACCACCGGCCCGACCACGCCCACCGTGCACGCCACCAGCGCGCCGTCCTGGTGATCGTGCCGTCGATGTAGCCACTGCCCCAAGCCGTCCACCGGGGCATTCCCGTCGCATCAGACGGTCGGCGGGTCGGCAGGCGAAGCCGTCAACCCAGCCACAACCGTGCTCAATCCTGCGCGCCGACCAACCAGGCACCGGCCGACCCCGCGCGACCGCCCTTGGCCGCCCGGGGATTCAGCGTCAGTCCACCAGCACCGGCAGCGAGTCGAGCCCGTACACGATCGACACCTTCCGGAACGCCAACTCCTCCGGCTGCACCGCCAGCCTCAGGTTCGGGAACCGCCGGACCAGCGCCGGGTAGGCCGCCCGCAGCTCCATGCGGCCCAGTTCCGCGCCGATGCACCGGTGGATCCCGTAGCCGAACGCCAGGTGCGAGGACGGCTCGCGGGTCGGGTCGAAGCGGTCCATGTCGCCCTTGCCGAGCACCGGGTCGCGGTCGGCGACCGACAGCGACACCAGCACGATGTCGCCCTCGCTGATGTGCACCCCGGCGACGTCCAGGTCCTGCTTCGCGAACCGCGGGAACGCCATCTGCACCACCGTCAGGTAGCGCAGCAACTCCTCGACGAACCGGTGCACCGAGTCGTCGTCGCCGCGGACCGCGTCGAACGCGGCCGGGTCGCGCAGCACCACCAGCGCGCCCAGCGCCAGCATGCTCGCGGTGGTCTCGAGGCCGCCGGTGAGGATGCCGTCCGCGAGACCGGCGAGTTCGCGGTCGTCGATCTCGTCGCCGTGTTCCTTGATCAGCATGCCGAGCAGGCCGTCGCCGGGCTGTTCGCGCTGCTTGCGCACGATCTCCAGCAGGTACCCCAGCGACTCCGAGATCGCGCCCAGCGACGCGCCCGCGCCGCTGAACAGGTCGAACCGCGCGGTGCTCAGCCGCTGGAAGTCCGCCCGGTCCTCATAGGGCACGCCGAGCAGCTCGCAGATCGTGAGCGACGGGATCGGCAGCGCGAACTGCTCCCACAGGTCGACCGGCCCGTCGGCGGCGGCCATCGCGTCCAGCTGGCCCGCCACGATCTCGTCGATCCGCGGCGTGAGCCGGGACAGCCGGCGCATCGTGAACTCCGGCGTCAGCAGCTTCCGCAGCCGCGTGTGCACCGGCGGGTCGGCGAATCCGAGGCCGCCCGGGTTCTGGTCCTCGGTGACGCCCGCGTTGCCGACAAGATTGGTGAAGTCGTTGCTGAACTCCGAGCCCTTCCCGAGGACGGCCTTGGCCTCCTCGTACCCGGTCACCAGCCAGGCGTTCATCCCGAACGGCAGGTCCAGCTTGCTGATCGGCGCCTCGCCGCGCAGCCTGCCGAGGTCCGGCACCGGGTCGAGGCCCTGGCGGCGCAACGGCTCCAGCGCCGAATCGGGCAGCAGTGCCATCTTCTCGAGATCGAAACCGCGCTTCTGCTGGCGGGCGATGTACCGGCGGCCGGCCCAAGCGAGGACGCGCGAACGGAGACTCCCCATGCCGGCGACAGTACCGCAACCACCCCTCGCGCCGGTCCTCGGCGGAGACGCCCGTCACCCTGTGACCAGCGCCGGTCCACAGTGGACTCCCGTCACCCGGCCAGGTGACGGGGCTCCGGAAATTGTCAGACCCCCCGGACAGAATGGCCGCATCGGCATCGACCTGCGTGACCAGCCGGTCGCAGCCGGTGAAAGCACGAGACGGCACCGCGAGTCCGTGAGAGGCTCGCGGAGAAAGGGAGGAACCGGACATGACTGCGGCGCTGATCGGGCGGGCCCACCCCGCCTCGACACTGCGCGCGCAGCTCTCGCGCGCCACGGCCAGTCACGGCGGCCTGACCCTGGTCACCGGCGAGGCCGGAATCGGCAAGACCACGCTGGTCAGCGCATTGGCCGACGACGCACGCGGGGCAGGCGCGCTCGTCCTCGGCGGCACCTGCTGGGAGTCCGGAGCCGCGCCGGGCTATTGGCCGTGGGTCCAGGTCATGCGCTCGCTGCGCCGGGAAGCCGCGGCGCACGAATGGGCCGTCGCCAGCTCGCCGATGCTGTCCGCGCTGCTCGGCGAAACCCCCGAACCGCCCGCTGACGACGGGTTCCAGCTGCCCGACGCCGTCACCCGGGCGCTGGTCACGGTGGCTCAGGAACGCCCGGTGGTCGTCATCCTCGACGATCTGCACTGGGCCGATCCGGCGTCGCTGCGGCTGCTCGAGTTCGCGGCCAGGCACACGTGGTTCGAGCGGCTGCTGCTCATCGGCACGTACCGCGACGTCGAAGTGGACGCGCCCAGCCATCCGCTGCACCAGCTGATGCTGCCGCTGCTCGCGAAGGCAACCACGATCACGCTCACCGGTCTGGACGAAACCGGCGTCGCCGAGCTGATGAGCCGCACCGCGGGCGCTGATCCAGATGCCGAACTGGCGGCCGACGTGCACCGGCGCACCGGCGGCAACCCGTTCTTCGTGGAGCAGACCGCGCGGCTGTGGCGCAGCGGGAGCACAGTGTCCGCGGTCGCACCCGGAGTCGCCGACGCACTCCAGCGGCGGCTGTCCCTGCTCCCCCGCCCTGTTGCCGATCTGCTCACCAATGCCGCGGTGCTCGGCCGCGAGTTCTCCCTCCAATTGCTCGCCGCCACCGCCGGCGCACCCGTCGCACAGGTCGACCACCTGCTCACACGCGCCGTAGCCGCCCGGCTCGTCCTCGCACTCGGCGAAGGCCGCTTCGCCTTCGCGCACGACCTGGTGCGCGAATCGAGATACGCCGGACTGACCCCCGCCGAAGCACAACGCCAGCACGCGGCGGTCGTACGCGCCAGCGAACACACCCCGACCCTGACCGGAGTCGCCGAACGCGCCCGGCACGCCTATCTCGCCAACACCGACCTCGAACCAAGACACGTTGTCCGCCTGCTGCTCGCCGCGGCCAAAGACGCCGGTGCCCGGATGGCGTTCGAGGAATCCATCGCACATCTGCGCCGAGCCCGCGAACGCGCAGCGGACGAACGCAGCCAAGCAGTCGTCGCGCTGGAACTAGGCACCGCGCTGTGGCGCCTAGAGGAGAAAGACGAAGCCTGGCTCCTCTGCGAGGAAGCCACCGCGCTGGCCCGCCAACTGGACAACGCGAACCTCCTAGCCCGGGCCGCCCTCACCCTGTCGAAATTCGGCACCAGCGGCGCACGACGCGAGTTCACCGCCCAGCTTCTCCGCGAAGCACACGAAGAACTGTGCGGCGGCAACGCGGCCGAACCCCTCTCGCTGGACCGCATCCGGTTGGAACTCACCGCCCGCGCCGCGATCCTCGCCCGAGACGACGAGGACGACGACGCGCTGGCGTTCACCTTGTGGGCACGACACGACGCGATCTGGGGCCTGGGCAGCGGCGCCGAACGCGAGCGGCTCACCGATGAACTGACCGCCATCGCGAGACGCACCAACGACCGCGAGAACGAATTCTTCGCCGCCTCGCTCAAATGGGTCGCGATGCTCGAACAGGGAGATCCGCGCTACCTGGACCAGTTCCAGGTATTCCAAGCAATCGCCGACGAAGGCGTGCCAGCCGCGAAGGTGGCGGAAGCGATCGACCGCAGCATCATCTGCACCTTCCGCGGCCGCTTCACCGAAGCCGACGCCGCGCTCGCCGAAGCACTGGCCGCCCCGGAAATGTTCGGCAGCAACGATTACGGCTACCTGCCCGACCAATTGCGCTGGAGCGCACTACTCGTACAGGGCCGCTTCGCCGAAGCCGCCGAGCTCCCCTCAAAAATGGCCGACGCCGGTCTCCCCCACCCCGCCCTGCTGCGCACCCTGACCGCCGCACTCGCAGGCGACGCCGCGACCACCCGGCACGAACTGTCCGAAGCAGCCGCAGACGGCCCGTACGCCCGTGCCTTCACTCCGCTGTGGCTGCGCTGCCAAGCCCAAGCCGCCGCAGTGCTGAAAGACCGCGCCGCAGCAGAACGATTGCTGCGCGAACTCTCCCCGCACTCCGGAGAATGGCTGGTCTCCCTATACGGCTGCGAGCTGAGCGGCCCAGTAGACCTGTGGCTAGGCCTCTTGCACAAAACCCTCGGAGACGCCGAAACAGCCGCCGCCCGCTTCACCTCCGCCGCCCGCTCCGCAGACCGCCTGCGCGCCCGCCCGTGGGCAATCGAAGCCCGCAACCACCTCGCGAACACGTTGCTAGACCTGGGCGAGACCGACCGAGCAACCACCCTGGCCGATGCCGTCACCGCCGAAGCAGCCGAACTGGGCATGCAGCACCTCACCAAGCGCCCCCGCCCAGCACCGTCTGTTCCCGCCAACGAATTCCACCGCACCGACGCGGTGTGG
Organism: Amycolatopsis sp. NPDC004079; assembly: GCF_040610415.1. Lineage (NCBI taxonomy): Bacteria > Bacillati > Actinomycetota > Actinomycetes > Pseudonocardiales > Pseudonocardiaceae > Amycolatopsis > Amycolatopsis sp. NPDC004079. The sequence continues at coordinate 26,252 of NZ_JBEXMH010000066.1, forward strand.
ACCCTGCGCTTCGCCAACCGGGAAGTACGGATGCCGGACGCGAAAGGCCTGCGAGACCTGAATTTCCTGCTGAGCAGACCAGGAACCGAAACCCCCGCCGCACAATTGCTCTCCCCCGAGGGCGGCCCCGAACCGGAAGCCGCCCGAACTTTCAGCGGCGACCCCATCCTGGACGACACCGCGAAAGCCGCCTACCGCCGCCGCCTCGACCAATTGGACGAGGCGATCGACACCGCCACCCTCCGCGGCGACGACGCCAAAGCCGCCGCATTAGACACCGAACGCGCAGCCCTGCTCGACGAACTCCGAACGTCCACCGGCCTGTCCGGCCGAACCCGCCGTCTGGGCGACGAAACAGAACGCGCACGCAAAGCCGTGACCGCCCGAATCCGCGACACCCTCCGCAAACTGGGCGACCTCCACCCGGAACTGGCCGCCCACCTCCGCGACACCATCACGACGGGCTCTTCCTGCAGCTACCAACCGGAGAAGCCCATGACCTGGCGCTTGTAACCACCGGCCCGGGTGCCCGGGCGACCCAGCCGACCGGGCAACGAGCCCAGCGAAACCCGGCCACCGGCAAGAACGAGTCGCTCCCGTCCAGCGAGACTCGAAGCCGCCTGGCAGGACAAGCTGCGGGCTGACGGGTGCCGCTGCGCGTCCCGGAACCCCCGCTATCCGAGCGCCGAAGCCACAGTCTGGCTAGGCTGGCCGTCCGCGTCGACGTCGTGGAGGGCGCAAGCTGGTATGGCAGGCACACCGAAACACAACGACTCCGGTTATCTCGGTTCGGCGGGCGGGACCTCGTGTTATCTGGTGCGCACGAACCGTCCGTGGGAGTCCGGCATCGACGGTATCGCGGTTTCCGTCGGCGGGACTCTCGGCGGCCTCGGCCGTGCGGTCCGGGAGCAGTTTCCGGACGCGGGCTGGGATTCCGTCGACTACGACGCGATCGTCCCGGAGCGGCCGTTCGTGCTGGACCTCCGCAGCGCCGGGAGCTCGCTGAAGTTCGCCGTGCTCGTGACGCCGCACGAAGACGGTGCGTTCGGTCTGCCGTCGTTGCCTGCGATCGCGACTGCCACCGAAACCGGCATTCGGTTCGCGGCGAGTGCGGACTCGATCGCGCTCGGGTTTCCGTTGCTGGGCACCGGCGATATCGGGCTCGGGGAAGCGGAGGTCGCCGCGGTGGCGATTCCGGCGGCCGTCCGGGCACTTCAGGAAACCAGCGGGCTGCGCAGCCTTGTCTTCGTCTGCAACTCCGAAACGACCGAGGACGCGATCCGCGCGGCCTGGAAGCGGGCGGGGGCCGCTAGATTTTCCGCCGTCGAATTGGCCGGCGGCATCTCGAACGATCTGGTCGATCCGACGCTCGGCATCCCGCTCGACCGCGATCGGCTCGGGGTCGCGCCCTACGTGTCGATGCTGGCTACGGTGATCGCCGACCGGAGCACTCTGCCGCCGCTGTCGGTCGGGGTGTTCGGCGAATGGGGGTCCGGCAAGAGCTACTTCATGGGGCTGATGCGGGACGAGGTGGACCGGCTCGCGGGCTCGGGCAATCCGGCTTACTGCGGCGAGATCGTCCAGATCGGGTTCAACGCCTGGCATTACGCGGACCGCAATCTGTGGGCCAGTCTCGGCGACGAGATCTTCCGCCAGCTCGCCGGTCCTGGCCCGAATGCGCAGCAGCGCCGCGAGCAGTTGCGCGAGGAACTCGCCAAACGGCTCGATCAGGTCACCGAACTCGAGGACGCTAAGCGCCAGGCGCAGGCGACCGCCGCGAAACTTCAGGCGGACGTCGACAAGGCCGCGCTGAGCCGGAAAGACATCGCGAAGGTGCTGATCCGGTCGTTGACCGGCAGCCGGGAAGTATGGCGCCGTCTCGGGATCCAGGACGAGGCCGAGCAGGGTGCGCTGCTGGTCGAGCAGTTGCGCGGCACGTTGTCCGAAGCCGAGGCGTTGCGCAGATCGCCGAAGGGGCGCTGGGGCAAGGCAGCGTTGATGGCGTCCGCGGTCATTCTGTTTATCGGTTTCCTCGTCGCCGCGGCCACTCCGGTCGCGCGGGAGTGGCTGGCCGGGGTCGGTGCCGGGTTCGCCGCGGTGGCGGGCGCCGGGGTCGTGCTGCTGAGCCGGGCCCGGTCGGGAATCCGGGAGTTGCGCGAGCTCAGCGAAGACCTTCGCCGCGGCGTCGACCGGGGCACGCGGAGAGTCGCGCCTGAGGTCGTCCGGATGCTCGAGGAGATCCGCCGGGCGGAGACTGATCAGCGGGTCGCCGAGGCTCAGCTGGAAGAGGTGGTGGCGAGGGTCGGCGAACTCGGCCGGGAGCTGACCGCGCTGACTCCGGGCCGCAATCTTTACGCGTTCCTCGCCGATCGCGCGCACGGCGATTCCTACCGGCGCGACCTCGGGCTGATCTCGACCATCCGCAAGGATTTCGAGCAGCTGGTCGACCTCATGGCCGACTGGCGGGCGAATCCCGGCTCGGGCGGCACGCCGATCGACCGGATCGTGCTGTACATCGACGACCTCGACCGGTGCAGCTCGCGCCAGGTGGTCGAGGTGCTGGAGGCAGTGCACCTGCTGCTCGCCCTGGAACTGTTCGTGGTGGTGGTCGGCGTCGACCCGCGCTGGCTGACCCGGTCGTTGCGGAGCCACTACGACGGGATGCTCGACGATTCCCTCGACGACGGCAGGCTCGCTTCCCCGGAGGACTATCTCGGGAAGATCATCAACCTGCCGTTCGTGCTGCCCGCCATGTCCGAGGGGAGCCTGCGCAGCCTGCTGCGGTCGCTGACCGACGACCGCCTGCTGGAGCCCGCGGGCGAGGAACGGCCGCGAACCCAGCGGATTCCGTCCCCGGACCGGACGCTTCCGGACTTCGCTCCCGAGATCGAGAAAGGGTCCGAAGTAGACAGTCAGAGCCGTCCGGAGCGGGCCGCGGATCCGCCGCGTCCGCTCACGCCCGCGGAGATCGACCTGTTGTCCGAACTGGACGTGCTGATCAGCACCCCGCGCGAGGCGAAGCGGCTGTTCAACCTGTACCGGATGCTTCGCGCGACCCGGGACCTTTCCGCGGCGTCGCGTTTTCTCGGCGACAACCTCGAACCCGGCGACTACCAGGCGGTGGTGGCGTTGCTCGGTCTGCTCACCGCGCCGCGGCTCGTGCTCGAAAAGGCATTGGACACCGCGCCGGACCCGGACCGGTCGATCACCGGCGGCCTCGTCCACCGTTCGCCGGACGACACCTGGGCCGGGTTCGTGGCCGACTGCGCACCGCGGCGGAACGGCGAGGTCTGGCAGAACCCGGTCGCCGGGACGCTCTGCGACAAGGAACTGCGGGACTGGCGGCAACTGCACCGCGGCCTCGCCCACGTGTCGACCGCGCTGCGCATCGACACTCTTTCCCGGTTCCAGCAATGGGTTCCGGCGGTCCGCCGGTTCTCCTACGTCCTCTCCCCCACGACCTGAAGCCACGGCGCCGGGACGAGGTCGGCAGCCCCGAAGCCGGGCGCGACGAGCGGCGCTGCCACGACTTGGCCAGCGAGGCCCTCCGGTGCGCGGCTTCCCGCTGCGCACCGGAGTGCCTCCCGCTGCGCAACGGTCATTTCCGGTTGTACAGCCGCATGGTCAGCGTCCCGAACACCGCGGTCAGCGCGGCCGCCGCGATCAGCGTCCACATGATGGCGCTGCCGTCCCAGGCTCCGGACATCGTCGAGCGCACCGCGGTGACCAGGTGGCTGATCGGGTTGGCCGAGACGCCGGCCTGGAGCCAGCCGGGCATGGTGGACGGGTCGACGTAGATGTTGCTGAGGAACGTCAGCGGCATGATCACCATCATGCTGACGCCCATCACCGATTTCTCGGACCTCAGCAGCAGCCCGAACATCGTCCACACCCACGACAGCCCGAACGAGAACACGAGCAGCAGCAGGACTCCCACGGCCACTCCGCCGATCCCGCCGTCCGGGCGGAAGCCCAGGATCAGGCCGACGACCATGATCACCACGGACGCGATCAGGTACCGCAGCACGTCGCCGAGCAGGTAGCCGACCATCGGGGCGGGCCGCCAGATCGGGAGCGTGCGGAAGCGGTCGAACACGCCCTTCTCGATGTCCGTGTTCACCGCGACGCCGGTGTACATCGTGATCATCACGACGCTCGACGCGAGGATGCCCGGCAGGAAGAACTGCAGGTACTGCGTCGGCGAACCGGCCAGCGCGCCGCCGAACAGGTAGGTGAACATCAACGTCATCATGATCGGGAACGCGGTGACGTCGAACAGCTGCTCCGGCACGTGCTTGATCTTCAGCACGGCCCGCCAGCCGAAGGAGAACGACGCGGACAGCGCGCTCGGCCGAGGCGGCCGTTCGGTGGCGAGCAGGACCGCGGCCAGCTCGTCCGGCTTCGGGGCCGCGAGGTCGAGATCGGGTTCCTTGACGGTGGTCACGCCGCCTCCTCGGTGGCTGTGCGGTCGGTGAGGGCCAGGAAAACCTCGTCGAGGCTGGGCTGGCCGAGCGAGAACGTGTCGACGATGACGCCGGCCTTCGCGAGCTCCGCGAGAGCCCGCGACGCGCGGTCGGCGGCGGCCTCGTGCGCGTCCGACGACAGCCGGGCGGTGATCGCGACCGGGTCGTGATCCAGTTGCACGGTGGCGGAAAGCGCGCGTTCCAGCACTTCGGCGGCGGCCGCGCGCTGGTCGGCGTCCCGCAGTCGCAAGTGGACGGCGCCGACCCCGACCGAGGCCTTCAGCTCGCCCTTGGTGCCCTCGGCGATGACGCGGCCGTGGTCGATCACCGCGATCCGCGACGCCAGCTGGTCGGCCTCGTCGAGGTACTGCGTGGTGAGCAGGACGGTGGTGCCCTGCGCGACGATCGCGCGGACGATGTCCCACACCTGGTTGCGGCTGCGCGGGTCGAGGCCGGTGGTCGGCTCGTCGAGGAACAGCAGGTCCGGCGTGTTGAGGATGCTCGCGGCGATGTCGAGCCGCCTGCGCATGCCGCCGGAGTAGTTCTTGACTTGGCGGCGCGCGGCTTCGGTGAGCCCGAACGCCGCGAGCAGCTGAGCCGCCCGATCGCGCGCGGCAGCGCTGCGGTGCCCCAGAAGCCTGCCCAGCAGCACCAGATTCTCTTGCCCGGTCAGGTCTTCGTCGACCGACGCGTACTGGCCGGTGAGGCTCACCCGGCTGCGCACGGCGTCCGCTTCGCGCACCACGTCGTGGCCGAACACCCGCGCTTCGCCGCCGTCCGGGCGGGACAACGTGGCGAGCATGCGGACGGTGGTGGTTTTGCCCGCGCCGTTGGGCCCGAGGACGCCGTACACGGTCCCGGCGGGCACCACGAGGTCGACCCCGTCCACCGCCCGGGTCTCGCCGAACACTTTGACGAGCCCGGAAGTCTCGATCGCCGGTTCCCCGGCTGCGTTGCTCATGTCTGTCCTTTCCCCTCAGTTCCTCATCCGCGATACGGCCGCGCGCGCCGGCCCTCGCGCAGTGCCAGTCCCCACCAGATCAGTTCGTCCAGTAGAGCAGAGACCGCGTGACCTGCGGATTCCCCGTGCGGACCCGCGCCGGGGTCACCGCATTCGTGCTCGAGCAAGTCGAGGCACACCGAATCCCGCACCGTCGCCGTGTGCAGTTCGGTGAAGACGTCCCGAAGGTGCTCCACCGCGTAGCGCCCGGCCGCGCGGTAGCCGTAGGAGACGAAGCCGACCGGTTTGGCCCGCCATTCCTCGTACGCGCAGTCGATCGCCTGCTTCAGCGACGCCGGGAAGCTGCGGTTGTACTCGGGCGTGACCACGACATACGCCTCGGCCACCGCGATCCGCTTCGCGAACCCGGCCATGACAGCTGTCGGCTCGGCCGGCAGCCGGGCCGGGATCGCGAACGTCGCGAGGTCGAGCACGTCGAGCACCACCCCGCCGTGCCCGGCGGCCCGCTCGACGAACCATCGGCCGATCTCGCCGCCGACCCGGCCCTCCCGGGTGCTGGCGACGAGCACGGCTACCCGCAGCTCCTCGTCCACACTTCTTGGGCGCCAGATCGGTGCGCGAGGGTGCCAGGTTGGATCTAGCGGGCTGTTTTTGCTGGCCAGGGAGACGGAGGGGAAGGGGCCGCGAGTGCGGAGGGAGGCGGATGAGAGAGGTGCGAGAAGAGATCTGGCAAGTCAGAGGCCTAGGCGAGCCAGGAAAGATGACGCAGGAAGGGCGGCGGAGGGAGACGCGCACCCGCAGCCTGCCGAACTCAGGTCCGTGAGGGGAACCCTGACGGAATCAGATTCCCTCAGGGCGGCCCTCACGGACGGCCTGATCGGGGCCCGCGGTCCCGTCAAAACTTGGTACCCGTGACCGGCGAAGCGTCCCAACAACCCCGCCGGTCACGGAGTTTCACTCTGCGCGCAGCGCCAGCGCCACCGCGCCCAGCAACGCAGCGTCCTGGTCGAACCGCGCAGGCACCAACTCCGGCGGGAACGGCACCGCGGCCGCCAAACGTTCCCTCAGGGCAGGCAAAAGCACATCAGCCGACCGAACCAACCCACCACCAACGGCGATCCGCGAGGGATCGAAGGCGATCGCCAGGTTGGCCACGTGCATCGAAAGCTCGTCCAAAGCCGAAGTGACCAGCTCCTTGGCCTCCGTGTTCTCCCGCGCCAAGGCGAACAACTCCCCCGCCGTGACCGGGCGGCCGAGCAGCGCGGTTGCCCGCGTGCCCAGCCACCGGCCTCCGACGGCTTCCTCCAGCGGCGCCGCTCCGCCGGAGAAACCGTCAGTGTCTTGAGGGGTGCGCAGGTTGTACCCGATCTCCCCGGCCGCCCCGTTGGCTCCGGTCAGCAGGCGGCCGCCGACCAGGACCGCGGCGGCGATGCCGGTGCCTAGCGAGAGGAATACCGCGGGATCGGCGCCGGCCAGAGTGCCCCAGGTCCATTCGGCCAGGGCGGCGGCTTTCGCGTCGGTGCCAACCGCGACCGGCACACCGGGGAAGGCTGCTGACACCAGTTCGGCCAGGTGGAGTTCTTCCCAGCCGGGCACGTTCGGGGCCAGCAGGATCCGGTCCGGCAGCACGATTCCCGGGCTCACTACGCCGATCGCGGCGGGCTGAGCACCGGAAGCCAGCTCGACAGCGGCGGCCAGCGCCCGGGCGACCACCTGTTCGGCGCCCGCTTCGGCGTCGGTGTCCAGGCGGCGGGTCGCCCGCAGCGTGCCGGTCCGGTCGGACAGACCCAGCGCCACTTTCGTGCCGCCGAAGTCGATGCCCAGGATCAGGTCTTCCGATGTCACTCGCGGGTCCCCTCGATGACCGGCGGGACAGCGCCCTGGCTGTCCCGGTGCGGACCGGCCGGCACCACGACCCGGCCGGTGTTGAACCCGTCGACGCTGACGGTCGGGCCGGCGCCGTGGAGGTCGGCGGCCCGGTAGCGGACGGTCAGCGTCTGCGACTGGCCCGGCCACAACGTGATGTCGTTGTCGTCCCAGGTCGCAGCTGGCAGCTGGGAACCGTCGGTAGAGCGGCGCAGGTCCGCGCGCAGGAAGAAACTGACCGCGGAGGCCTTCGACGTATTGGTGACGGTGACCGTCGTCGCGGTGTCCGTGCCGTCCGGGCCACGCGAGGGGCGCGTCGACGCAGTCACGTTCACCTGCGACTTCGGCAGGTCGCGAAGTGCGGTCAGATCGCCGTACTGGCTCATCGTCGCCTGCGGGTTCTGCAGCGTCTTCGCCCAGTCCACGACGTCCTTCTGCGTCGACATCCAGTAGACGTTCCGGTCCACAACCTTCCCGGCTTGCCGCACCTGCAGCTCCACGAAGTACACCTGCGCCTTCGCCGGTGCCTTCGTCTCAGCCGGGACCTTCGGCTTCAGCAAGCCGGTCGCGACGCCTTGGCTGTCCAGCGAAACCGCCGGAGCGGTCTGGTCGTCGAGCACCTTGCCCGCGGTGTCGTATACCTTGGCCTGCACGGAAATCCCGTTCTGCCGCGCGGCACCCAGGTTGGACAGCGCGACGGCGCCGGTGTCGTAGGTGTACAGCGCGTGCAGCGGCTTATTCGCCTTCTGCGCACCGAAGTACGCGCCCGGCTGGTCGCCGTCGTTGTTGTACAGCGACCACAGCAGCGTCGGCCAGCCCTTGTTCAGCTGCCAGTACACGACGCCGGTCGACGGGTTCTTCTTGTCGTTGGCGTGCGCGAGGAACGCCTCGAACTGGGATCGGGTGTTCTCGTAGTTCGCGATCTGCGCGGACTCCACATAGGACTCCAGCGAATCCCATTTCCCGTACCGGCGGGCGATCGACTCGTCCAAGGTGTACAGCGTGCCGAACTTGTAGCCGCCGTGCCCGGATTCGTAGTTCGCGTGGTACTGGTTGTACGCCGGGTCCTGCCACAGTTTCGCCTGCTCCTCCGGCGACAGGAACCGCCGGATCGAATCCAGCGTCGGCACGGTGTGCCCGGCGCTCTGCTCGCTCGCGAAACCCCAGGCCCCGCCTGCGTTCGTGCGGCTCGGGTCGGTCTTGTCGAAGGTCGACGAGTCGTACCAATAGGTCGGCGGGACCCAGTCGTAAGGGCCTTCCTTCTCCCCTGACGGGCCGAGCGTCTTGGTGCTCTTGTACTCCGCCGACGCGATCACCGGCACGTCCCAGTCGGCTGCCTTGAACGCGCTCAGCGTCTCGGTCTCCTGCCGCGGGATCGGCTCGTTGTCGCTCCAGCCGTAGGTGATCACGCTGGGGTGGCTGCGTTCGGCCTGCGCGATCGAGTACGCGGAATCGTGCATGATCCGGTAGTCGCGGTCGGTCAGTTTCTCCGGATGCTCCGGCTGCCAGGCGTCGCAGCAGAGGAATCCGCCGAGCACCAGCAGTCCGGCGCGGTCGGCCTGCTCGTAGAAGTCCGCGGGCATGTCGTGGCCTTCGAGCCGGACGCCGGACAGGCCCAGGTTCTTGATCAGCGCGAGCTGGTGCGCGATGTCGGCCTTGTCGTAGCGCAGGAACAGGTCCGGCGCGAAACCGCCGCCGCGGAACACGAAGTCGCGGCCGTTGACCGCGAACTTCCGCGCGCCGTCCGGCAGTGCCGGGGACTTGCCGATCAGCTTCGACGTCACCGTCCGGATCCCGAACGTGTCCGACGACGAAGTCGACACCACGCCGCCCTGCGAAACTGTCGTACCCAAGGTGTACAACGGCTGTGCACCCATTGAGTACGGCCACCACACTTGCGGCTTGACGATCTTCAACTGTGGGAACTTCGCGGGCGTGAACGTCACGGTTTGCTTGGCGTGCGCGGGAATCGTGACGTTCTGCTTCACCACGATCGGCGCGCCGCGGCCCGGCGGCGTCACCGTCGCGGCGACCTCGCCGGTCTGCGGCGAGCCCGCGTCATTGGTGACGTCGACCTTCGCGGTCAGCGAGGACGTCGACAGATCCGCCGCGTTGTCCTGCACGACGTGCGCGTTGTCGCCGCTCAGCGCGTCCGACAGCTGCAGCGTGGGCGGGTACTGCAGGCCGGTGTTGTTGTCCGGCACGATCTGCGCCCAGTCGGCCTGGTCGAGCGTGTACATCGAATTCGGGTCGTTCGGGTACATCTTGACCGCGAGCGTGTTCTTGCCCGGCCGCAGGAACTTCGTGACGTCGAAGGTGTGGCCCGCGTACGCGCCGCTCACCACGTCCTTGCCCGCGACGAGCGTGCCGTTCACCCACACGTCGCCCTCGCCGACGACACCCGGGACGGTCAGCTTCGCGTTCTTGCCCGGCCGGAAACCGGGGTCGAAATCGGTGCGGAACCACCACGGGTCCATGAACTGCTTCGTGACCACCGGTCCGCGCTTCGTCTGATAGCCGAAGCATTTGCGCATGTTGTCGGAGTAGAAAACATTGGGGCACTTGCCGTTTTGCACCAGCGCGTTGATCTCGGTGCCCGGCGCGCCCGCGTCGTCCGGCTTCACCTTGAGCCAGCCGTGCGTCGGGTAGCCGGGCTTCGACACCGCCGTGCCGTCGTCCTTGACCTGCGCGGTCGTCAGCACCTGCCAGCCGCCGAGCCCGATCGTCGACGGGCCCTGCGGACGGGATGCCGCCGCTTCCGGTTGCTGCGCCGAAGCAGTGGCCGTGACTATGCCGGGGAGGAGGACCAGCGCGGCGATCCCCGCGATCAGCGGTTTCTTCACGACTCCACCCCCGAGACCGGCTGGGCCGCGAACGCCTCGCGGATTTCCTTGGGACCGAACGGCCACACCTTTTCCTTCGAGGCATAGACCAGGAAGGCGATGACCCCGAGAACGATCCAGCCGATCGACAGCCAGATCGAAAGCCAGCTGGCCGATACGTACACGTAGACCCAGCCGATGCACGCGATGATCGTCGGCACCGGGTACAGCACCTGCCGGTACGGCCGCTTGAGGTGCGGCTGACGGCGGCGCAGCACGACGATCGCCGCCACCTGCGCGAGCGACTGGATGATCACCAGCACGGTGACCGCCGCGTTGATCACGTCAGTCAAAGTGAACAGCGAACCGATCGCGGTGATCGCGCCCATCGCGAGCACGCCCGCGGTCGGGAGGTTCAGCTTCGGGTGCAGTTTGCCGAACACCGGCAGGAACACCTTGTCGCGCGCGGCTTCGAACGGCACCCGCGACCCGCCGAGCAGGCCGGCGAACACCGAACCGACGGCGGCGATCACGATGAAGACGGTGATGATCTTGGCGGTCACCGAACCCCACGCCTGCTCCAGCACCGACGACGCCACCGACGTCGCGTTCTTGATCGACTCCAGCGGCTGCGAGCCGAGAACGCCGACCTGCAGCAGGAAGTAGAGCGTCATGATGCCGAGAATGGAGAAGATGATCGAGCGCGGGAGCGTGCGGCCCGGGTTCCGGACCTCGCCGCCGAGGTACGCGCTCGTGTTGTAGCCGAGGTAGTCGTAAACGGCGATGACCAGGCCCGCGCCCAGCCCGGACCAGAACGCGCCGCCCGAGCCGAAGGCCCCCGGGGTGAAGTCGAACGCCTGGTGCGCGTCGAAGTGCGTGAAGGCCGCGATGATCACCGCGAGAACGGCGAACAGCATGATCAGGAACAGCGCCGTGGTGAGCTTGCTGATCTGGCCGATCCGGCGGAACAGCGCGAGCACGATCAGCACGACGAGGCCGATGCCGATGACCTTGCCCAGCGGGGTGACGCCGCCCGCGTCGGTCACGCCCGGCACCAGATAGCCCAGGTACTGGACCAGCCCGATGATGCCGGTGGACATGATGAGCGGGATGAACAGCACCGCGCTCCAGGCGAAAAGGAACGGCATCAGCCGCCCGGAGCGGTACTGGAACGCTTCGCGCAGGTAGATGTAGGTGCCGCCGGCCCCGGGCAGCGCCGCGCCCAGCTCGGCCCACACCAGCCCGTCGGCGAGCGCGATGATCGCGCCGATGATCCAGCCGAACATCGCCTGCGGGCCGCCCATGGTCGCGACCATCGCGGGGATGGTGACGAACGGGCCGATCCCGCACATCTGCGTCATGTTGATCGCGGTCGCCTGCAGCGGCCCGATCCGGCGTTCGAGACCGTTCCCCGGAAGGGTCGCGGAGTCCCCCGGGCGGGTGGGTGAGCTCACGTCGTGCCTCCATCCAATAGTTAGTAAAGCTTCTTAACATAAGATGAACGGGGTGCGGAAGGGCTGCGTCCGGAAAGTTGCCGAAACCGGTGCGGGAGTGGGAGAAGGGGACGGTGGGGCGCGGGCCCGCCGCGAGGATCGCGCAACGGCGGGAACGGGCGTTCCGACCGGATGGCGCCGCTGACCGGGAGTCACCACACCCCAGCGCAGCGCGGCAACCTGCGCGGACGGGCGGAAAACCGGCTGACGGGCGGCCCTTCCGGCTGCCAGACTGCTTCTCGTCGTCCATTTGGCCGGGAGCGTTCGCCTGATGTCCCAACCGATCTTGCAGACCGAGCGCCTCCGGCTGGCCCCGTTGTCCGCCGGACATCTCGAGCACCTGGTCGAACTCTCCGCCGACCCGGAGGTGATGCGCTACCTGACCGGTGTGCAGACCCGGGAGCAGTCAGCGGACGAGCTTCGGCGAACCCTCGCGTACGCCGGTCGCGGCCTCGGTTGCTGGGCCGGTTTTGTCGACGGCGCTTTCGCCGGTTTCTGGTCCCTGCGCCCCGGCGAATCCCCGAACGAGGCGGAGCTGGGATACCGGATGCTTCCCGGGTTTTGGCGCAAAGGACTCGGCAAGGAGGGTGCTGGCGAGATGCTGCGGCACGGTTTCCGCGGCCTAGGACTCGACCGCGTCTACGCCAGGACGGCAGCGGGCAACAAAGCCTCCCAAGCGACGATGGCCTCTATCGGGCTCCGGCACGTGCGGGACTTCGTCGCCGACCCCGAGCACTTCGCACCGGGCGCCGACCTGCACGCGGTCGAGTACGCCGCCGGCCGCGAAGACTGGCTGGCCCGGAACTTCGCCTGATGTCCCCGCCGATCCTGCACACCGAGCGCCTCCGGCTGGTCCCGTTGTCCGCCGGACATCTCGAGCACGAGATCGAACTCTCCGCCGACCCGGAGGTGATGCGTTACCTCGGCGGCGTGCGGACCCGGGAGCAGTCGGCTGAAGCGCTTCGGAAACTGCTCGCGGACACCGCGCCGGGCCTGGGTTGCTGGGCAGGTTTCCTCGATGCCGATTTCGCCGGCTACTGGGCCCTGCGCCCCGCCGACGCGCCGAACGAGGCCGAGTTGGGATACCGGCTGCTCCGCAGGCATTGGCGCAAAGGGCTCGCCAAGGAAGGCTCGCTCGAACTGCTCCGGTACGGATTCCGCGACGTCGGCCTCGACCGCATCTTCGCCGGGACGGCCGTGGGCAACAAAGCCTCCCAAGCGACGATGGCCGCCATCGGACTCCGGCACATCCGCGACTTCGTCTCCGACGACCCCGACTACTTCGCACCGGGCGACGACCGCCACGCCGTCGAGTACGCCCTCCGCCGCGAGGAGTGGCTAGCCCGGAACTAGCGGAAACACGTTCACTCCGGCGCGCCGCGGAGGCGGCTGGCACCCCGCCCCGGCGACCCCATATCGTTGCGCGGGCAGCCGTCCGGAGGTGGAACCCGAACCGTGCCCGACTACTACGCGGTACTCGGCGTGGGGAAAACCGCGTCCCCCACGGAGATCAAGGCCGCCTACCGTCGGCTGGCCAAGACGCTGCACCCGGACGCGGGCGGCACGGTCGGCACCTTCCAGCTCTTGCGCGAGGCCTACGACACCCTCGCCGACCCCAACGAACGCGCTCGTTACGACGCCGGCGTCCCGGCCGCGTCGGTGCCCAAACCCCGGCCCCGGCGGCGATTCGGCGAGCAGCCCGGCTACCGCCCGGAAGCGCCGGACATCGACCCGGAAAGCCTGGAGTGGTGGTCGTTCGCCGCGGCCGACCCGCGGATGCGGCACGGGCGGCGGCGCGGGCCAGGGCATACGCCGGTCGTCGCGGCGGTCGCCGGCACGGTGCTGGTGCTGTTGCCGCTGCTCGCCGGGATCGACTTCACGCCGCCGGTGCTGGTCGTCTGGCTCGCGCTGACCGCGGGCACCGCGCTGCTCGTGCACCGGCTCGCTCGCGGCTATCTGTCCGCGCGTCGCGCCCGGCACGAGTTCGCCGAGGAATTCGGCGGCAGTGCGGTTTTCGGCTCCCCGGGCGCCGAAGCCGACGAGCTGGCCGAACGGCTCACCGCCGACCTGCTGGAGCGGTATCTGACCCGGCTGCCCGGCGCGCGCATCTTCCACGGTCTCGCGTGGCCCGGTTCGGTGTTCGCCGACGTCGACCACGCGGTGCTGTGCGGAAAACGCCTGGTGCTGGTCGAGTCGAAGCTGTGGCTGCCCGGGCACTACGAAACCGCCGAGGACGGACGGCTGCTGCGCAACGGGCGCCCGTTCCGCGGCGGCGGCACCCAGCTGGAAGAAAGCCTCGACCGCTACCGCGAACTGCTGCCCGGCGTCGCGCTGCGCGGCGCGATGATCGTCTACCCGAGCCGCGACGGCGAGGTCACCACCGCCGAACCGGACGGCGAACCCGGTCCGCCGATGACGCCCGAGCAGTTCCTGCACGAGATCGGCGGCTGGCTGTCCGCCGAACCGTCCACTGTGGACCACAACGCGCTGCGCACGGTCCGCGCGCAGGTCACCGGGTCCGGCAGGGCGGCCTGACTCACCGGGGACATATCCGGCACGTGTCACTCTGAGTACATGACAACAGTGTCCGCCGACCGCCGTCCCGCCCTGCTCGCGCTGGCTGGCATCGGCGCGCTCGCGCTCGGCGCCGTGCTGATGCTGTTGTTGCAGGTGGTGCCGCCGACCGACGAGATCAGCGCGACCTGGCGGACCATCAGCGAATACGGGCTGTCGGACCACAAACGGGTGTTCGACCTGGCTGTCGTACTGGTCGCGGCCGGTTCGGCGGTCGCGTTCGCCGTGCTGCGTCTGCAAGGCCGCCTGCCGGTCCTCGCCGCGGTGTTCGGAGCGTTCTGGACAGCCGGGTTGCTGGTGATCGTCGCGTTCCCGAAGACCGACTGGGCCAACGCGGCAGCCTCCGGAGCAGGCGGCACGCTGCACCGGATCGCCAGCGTCGTCGCTTTCGTCTGCCTTCCGCTCGCAGTACTCATCTCGGCGCGCACGGTCTTCCCGGACTCGCCGCGCCGCCGGTTCCTCGCCCGCGCACTCGCCGTGGCGTCGCTCGCGTGGTTCGCGGTGATCCTCGGCGCGGTCGCGGTCGCCGCGCTGACTGACCAACGCTGGTGGCTGCTGATCCCGCTGGGCCTCGTCGAACGCGGGATGGCCCTCACTGAACTCGTCGCGCTGGCCGCGCTCGCCGCCCCGCCGCGAAGCCGCCGCTGACTCCTCCCCGATCGGACGAGGGGCTCGCGATCGCCGCGTAATAAGCGTACGCTTAGCCGCCAGCGACAGGTGCCGCGCCGTGGCATCCTGCGCAGGCAGTCCGAGCGTGCCCCAGCCTGTCCGGACGCGCCGAGCAGGCTTTCCCCGACGATGAGGAGATCCCCGTGACCGCTTCCCGTGTGGCCATCGTGACCGGAGCCGGCCGTGGCATCGGCGCCGCCGTCGCCCGCCGCCTCGCTTCCGACGGGTTCGCCGTCGGCCTGCTGGACCTCGACGAGGCCGGGGTCAAGCAAGGGGCGGAGGCGATCGTCGCCGACGGCGGCCGGGCGGTCGGCGTCGCGCTGGACGTCAGCGACGCCGGGCAGGTCGAGGCCGCGGTGACCCGCGTGGCCGAGGAGCTCGGCGCGCCGACCGTGCTGATCAACAACGCCGGCATCACCCGCGACAACCTGCTGTTCAAGATGACCGAACAGGACTGGGACTCGGTGCTGAACGTGCACCTGCGCGGTTCGTTCCTGATGACCCGCGAGGTGCAGAAGTACCAGACGCAGGAGAAGTGGGGCCGGATCGTCAACCTGTCCAGCACCTCCGCGCTGGGCAACCGCGGGCAGGTCAACTACGCCGCGGCCAAGGCGGGCATGCAGGGCTTCACCAAGACGCTGGCGATCGAACTGGGCAAGTTCGGCGTCACCGCCAACGCGATCGCGCCCGGGTTCATCGCCACCGACATGACCGCGGCGACCGCCGAGCGCGTCGGCATGAGCTTCGAGGACTTCAAGGCCGCGGCCGCGTCGCAGATCCCGGTGCAGCGCGTCGGCACGCCCGAGGACATCGCGAACGTCGCGTCGTTCCTGGTCAGCGAGGGCGCGGGATTCGTGTCCGGCCAGGTCATTTACGTCGCCGGCGGACCGAAGGACTGATCGCGATGCGCGTGTTCTCCGACGTCGCCGAACTCGCCGAAGCAGTCGGCAAACCCTTGGGCACGAGCGAATGGCACACCGTCAGCCAGGAGCAGGTGCAGCTGTTCGCCGACGCCACGGGCGACCACCAGTGGATCCACCTCGACGCCGAGAAGGCCGCCGCGGGCCCGTTCGGCACGACGATCGCGCACGGGTTCCTCACGCTGTCGCTGATCCCGGCGTTCCTGCCGGAGATCTACCGCGTCGACGGCCTGAAGATGGGCATCAACTACGGGCTCAACAAGGTGCGGTTCCCGCAGCCGGTGAAGGTGGGCTCGCGGGTGCGCGGGACCGCCGACCTGGTCGAGCTGACCGACGTGCCCGGCGGCAAGCAGGCCGTCGTGCGCTGGACCGTCGAAATCGAGGGCGAGGACAAACCCGCCTGCGTCGCCGAGATGGTTTCCCGGCTCATCCTTTGACCGCCCGCCCGCGCCCCAATGTGGCATTGGGTGCATCTGACGCACCCAATGCGGCATTCGGTGCGTCTCACGCACCCAATGTGGCATTGGGGCGATCGCCGACCTCGCACGAACTGGAGTCCTTCCGATGACCGAAACCGACCCGCCCGGCCTCGATCTGGCGAGGCTGCGCGCCCATCTCGACCGCGAGCGGCCCGGGCTCGTCTCCGGCGCCCTCACCGCGGACGTGGTGCAGGGCGGGCGGTCCAACCTCACCTATCTCGTCACAGACGGCATTCAGCGCTGGGTCGTGCGCCGTCCGCCGCTCGGGCACGTGCTGCCGACCGCGCACGACATGCGGCGCGAGTTCCGCGTGCTGAGCGGGCTGGCCGGGACTCCGGTGCCAGTGCCGGAAACCGTTCTGCTGTGCGAAGACGCGGAGGTGCTCGGCGCGCAGTTCTATGTGATGGAGTTCGTCGAGGGCACGCCGTACCGGACCGCCGACGAGCTGGAGCAGCTCGGCCCGCAGCGGACGCGGGCGATCGCCGATTCGCTGGTGGACACGCTCGTCGACCTGCACGCGGTCGATCCGGAAGCGGTCGGGCTCGGCGATTTCGGCCGTCCGGAAGGCTTTCTGGAACGCCAGCTGCGCCGGTGGAAGAAGCAGCTCGACGGTTCGCGCAGCCGCGACCTGCCCGGCGCGGACCGGCTGCACGACCAGCTCGCCGCGGCGATCCCGGCGTCCGGCCCGCCCGCCATCGTGCACGGCGACTACCGGCTGGACAACGTGCTCGTCGACGGCGAGGACCGGATCACCGCGGTGCTGGACTGGGAGATGTCCACGCTCGGCGACCCGCTCACCGACCTCGGCCTGATGATCACCTACGCGCAGCGGGACCAGCTCTCGCTGCCGATGGTCTCCAACGCCAGCAGCGCGCCGGGCTACCCGGACACCGACGAGACGATCGCCCGCTACGCGCAGCGTTCCGGCCGCGATCTGTCGGCGCTGAACTGGTACGTGAGCTTCGCGTACTTCAAGCTCGCGGTGATCCTCGAGGGCATCTACTTCCGTTTCCAGCAAGGCAAAACCGTCGGCGAGGGCTTCGACCAGATCGGCGCCGCCGTCGCACCCCTCATCGAGCAGGGCAGCAAGACGCTCACCAAGGAGAACTGATGGACTTCGCGTTCGACGCCCGTACCGAGGAACTGCGCGGGCAGCTGCTCGAATTCATGGATTCGCACGTCTACCCCGCCGAAGCTGTCTTCCACGAGCAGCTGGCCGCGCGCACCGACCCGTGGTCGCCGCCGCCGGTCGTCGACGAGCTGAAGGCCGAAGCACGCAAGCGCGGGCTGTGGAACTTCTTCCTTCCTGGAGATCACGGTGCGGGGCTGACCAACCTCCAGTACGCGCCGCTGGCCGAGATCACCGGCCGCAGCCCGCACCTCGCGCCCGCCGCGGTGAACTGCGCCGCGCCGGACACCGGGAACATGGAAGTGCTGACCATGTTCGGCAGCGAGCAGCAGAAGAAGCAGTGGCTGGAACCGTTGCTGGCCGGGGAGATCCGCTCCGCGTTCGCGATGACCGAACCCGACGTGGCGTCGTCGGACGCGCGCAACATCGCGACGAGCATCCGCCGCGAGGGCGACGAGTACGTGATCAACGGGCGCAAGTGGTACATCACCGGCGCGATGAACCCGAACTGCAAGATCTTCATCGTCATGGGCAAGACCGATCCGGACGCGCCCGCGCACAAGCAGCAGAGCATGATCCTGGTCCCGCGCGACACTCCGGGCCTGACCGTCGTGCGCGGCATGCAGGTGTTCGGCTACACCGACGGCGACCACGGCGGGCACGCCGAGGTGCTGTTCGAGGACGTGCGGGTGCCCGCGGAAAACCTGATCGCCGACGAGGGTTCCGGGTTCGCCGTCGCGCAGGCCCGCCTCGGCCCCGGCCGCATCCACCACTGCATGCGCGCGATCGGCATGGCGGAGCGGGCGCTGGAGGCGATGTGCCGCCGCACGCTGTCGCGCGAGACTTTCGGCCGTCCGATCGCCGATTCGGGCGTGGTGCAGGACTGGATCGCCGAGGCGCGCGTGCGGATCGAGCAGCAGCGGTTGCTGGTGCTGAAGACCGCGTGGCTGATGGACACCGTCGGCAACCAGGGCGCGCACACGGAGATCCAGGCGATCAAGATCTCCACTCCGCTGGCCGTCGAATGGATCCTGGACAAGGCGATCCAGGCGCACGGCGCGGGCGGCGTTTCGCAGGACTTCCCGCTGGCGGAGATCTGGGCCGGGGTGCGCACGCTGCGGCTCGCCGACGGTCCGGACGAGGTGCACAAGCGTTCGCTGGCGCGGCGTGAGCTGAAGAAGTACCGGACGGAGGCGGGCAAGTGACCGCCGAGGAACTGCGGGCGCAGGTCGCCGCTTTCCTCGCCGCGCACGACCCTGCTGAACTGTCCGCTTTGGACTTCCTGCGGGCTCGCTTCGACGCCGGGCTCGCCTGGGTGCACTTCCCCGAAGGCCTTGGCGGACAAGGAGCTCCTCGTGCGCTGCAGGGCGAGGTCGAGGCCGCTTTCGCCGCCGCTGGCGCACCGGACAACAACCCGCGCCGGATCCTGATCGGGCTCGGCATGGCCGCGCCGACGATCCTCGCGTTCGGCACCGAGGAGCAGAAGAAGCGCTACCTCCGTCCACTGTGGACCGGCGAGGAGGTGTGGTGCCAGCTGTTCAGCGAACCGGGCGCCGGCTCCGACCTCGCCGCGCTGGCCACGCGCGCGGTCCGCGACGGCGACGACTGGGTCGTGACCGGGCAGAAGGTGTGGACGTCCAGCGCGCATCTCGCGCAGTGGGCCATCCTCGTCACCCGCACCGACCCGGACGTGCCGAAACACCAGGGCATGACGTACTTCCTGTGCGACATGACCGCGCCCGGCGTCGAGGTCCGGCCGCTGCGGCAGATCACCGGCGAGGCGGAGTTCAACGAGGTTTTTCTGACCGAGGTGCGGATTCCGGACTCGCAGCGGATCGGCGCGGTCGGCGAGGGCTGGAAGGTCGCGCAGACCACACTGATGAACGAACGCGTCGCGATCGGCGGCACCGCGATGCCGCGGGAGGGCGGCATGATCGGGCTCGTCGCGAAGACCTGGCGGGACCGTCCCGAACTGCGGACGCCGGAACTGCGCGACCGGCTCGTGCAGCACTGGGTCGAAGCCGAATCGCTGCGGCTGGCCGGAGAACGGCAGCGGCAGCAGCTCGCCGTCGGCGCGCCCGGTCCGGAGGGCTCGGCGATGAAGGTGGCGTTCGCCGAGCTGAACCAGGAGCTGTCCGGCCTGGAGCTGGAGCTGCTCGGCGAAGAGGGCCTGCGCTACGAAGACTGGACGATGCGCCGTCCGGAACAGGTCGACTTCTTCGGCCGCGACGCCGGGTACCGGTACTTGCGCGCCAAGGGGAACTCGATCGAAGGCGGTACCTCGGAGGTGCTGCGGAACATCATCTCCGAACGCGTGCTGGGGCTGCCGTCCGAGCCGCGGGTGGACAAGGACGTCGCCTGGAAGGACCTGCCGCGATGAGCACGCCGGACCTGCTGTACTCGGAGGTGGAAGAGGACCTGCGGTCCTCGGTGCGGGCGCTCCTCACCGACCGCGCCGGGCCCGCCGCCCTGCTCGCGCGGGTCGAGACGGACGCGCCGTACGACCTCGCCCTGTGGAAGACCCTGGCCGCCGACCTTGGGACCGCCGGGCTCATGGTGCCGGAATCCCTTGGCGGACACGGGGCTTCGACGCGCGAGGTCGCGGTCGTCATGGAGGAACTGGGCCGGAGCGTCGCGCCAGTGCCTTACCTGGGCAGTGCCGTGCTTGCGACTGCCGCGCTGCTGGCCGCGGGCTCGGAGCTGCTCCCCCAGCTCGCTTCCGGCTCGATGATCGGCGCGCTGGCGGTGCCTTTGTCGACTGCTCCGGGTTCCGCTTTCCCCGCCACGGTTTCTTTTCTCGACGGAACCTTGACCGGGCGAGTGTCCACAGTGGCCGATGCGTCGGTCGCGGATCTGCTGATCGTTCCGGCCGTCGGTCCTGATGGCCCTGGTCTTTACGCCGTGGACGCTTCGGCGGCGACCGTGGCCGAGGCCGTGTCGCTGGACCTGACGCGCCGGGTTGCCGACGTGACGCTGGATTCCGCTGCGGCACAGGTGATTTGCACTGGTTCGGCCGCTGCGGAAGCTTTGGAGACCGCGTTGACCACCGCGGCTGGGTTGCTGGCTTCGGAGCAGACCGGGATCGCTGAGTGGGCGTTGACCGAGACTGTGACTTACCTGAAGGGGCGGTACCAGTTCGGCCGTCCGGTCGGGGGCTTTCAGTCGCTGAAGCACCGGTTGGCGAACCTGTACACGGAACTGGTGAACGCACGCGCGACGGCTCGGTACGCGGCGGATGCGCTGGCGACCGGGAACGACGTGCCGATCGCGGTGGCGGTCGCGCAGGCGCGGGTGTCGCCGATCGCGGTGCACGCGGCCGAGGAGGCTGTCCAACTGCACGGCGGGATCGGGATGACGTGGGAGCATCCGGCGCATCTTTATCTCAAACGGGCCAAGAGCGATCAGATCGCTTTCGGCACGCCAGGGCGGCATCGGGCTCGGCTGGCTGATCTGGTGGATCTGCCTGCCTGAGGTTTCGTGCCGTGAGGAGAACCTGGCTGTGATTCCCCATGCCGGGACCTTGAGGCGGCGCTACGGGTGCGGTTGAGGCGCGTCTGCCCAAGCCCAGGTCCGTGAGGGGAACCCTGAGGGAATCAGAGTCCCTCAGGGTTCCCCAAAAAGCACCGGGTAGTAA
>NZ_JBEXMH010000067.1:0-47130 GCF_040610415.1 Amycolatopsis sp. NPDC004079
GTCCTCCCCCTCTGACCCGGTATTGGTCCGTGAGGGGAACCCTGAGGGACTCTGATTCCCTCAGGGTTCCCCTCACGGACTACTGTCTCGTCGGCGCCAGGCCGGCCAAAACGGGGCTGGGCTCTCGCTGCCCCCCGGGCTGCGATCACCGGAGGGCGCGACCTCAACCCGCCGAAGCGGTCTCCTCGGCCGGATGCCGCCGCACCGCCTCGCTCGTGCCCGTCGCCAGGTGCGCCAGCACAAGCCGTTCCACTCGCTCGACATCGCGGTCCACGATCGCCTCGTACAGCAGTTCGTGTTCCGCCGCCATGGCTTCCAGGTCGTCGTGCTGGCCGAGCAGCCATCGCATCCGGCTGCGCAGCGTCCGTTCCAGTTCGCCGAGCAGTTCGTTCGCCGACAGGGACGTCACGACCTCGTGGAAATCCGCGGCCGCGCGGCGAGCCGAAACCGCGTCACCGGCGCGGGCGGCGCGCAGTTCCGTGTCCAGCACCTCCCGCAGCCGGGTCAGGCCCTCGCGGGTGCGGCGCTGTGCGGCGAGCCGGAAAGTGAGGCCCTCGAAAGCCGTGCGCACCTCGTTGAGGTCCGCGACATCCGAGGCGGTGAACTCCCGCACCACCGACCACGACCGGGGCCGCGGCGTTACCAGGCCCTCGTTTCCCAGCGCGCGCAACGCATCCCGCACCGGCACCCGGCTCACGCCCATCTCCGCGGCCAGGTCCCGTTCGACCAGCTTGCTGCCGGGAACGCGCGTGCCGTCGAGGATTTCGTTGCGCAGCCGTTCCGTCACGCGCTCCGATTCCGAGGCGAAGCCCGGCTCCATCCGATCCCCTCCCGCCGCTGTCACCGACAGTATCGGCGAACCTTCCCCCAGGTTCCCGGAAAAACCCGCCCCCGGCAAGGTCTGGCCGCCAGGTTCCGCCGTTTGGTATACCTAAATGCACCGACGGAAGGAACCCGATGCGTACTCGCTGGCGCGCGCGCCATGTGCTGGCCCACCAGAACGGACAGCACGTCCTGCTGGAAAACGGCGAGGTCGTGTGGGAGGACGACGTCGTCACCTACGTCGGCCCGCGGTATGCCGGAACGGCCGACCTGGACGTCGACCTCGGCGAAGCGCTCGTCCTCCCGGGCCTCATCGACCTCGACGCACTGACCGATGTGGACCATCTCGTCCTCGATTCCTGGGCCACGGCGGACCGTGCGACCGGGCTGCAGTGGTCCGAGGATTATTTCGCGCACCGTCGCCGCGACGTCTTCACGCCGGAAGAACGGCAGACCATTCGCGAGTACGCGCTCGTTCAACTGGCGCTGCACGGCATCACGACGTTCATGCCGATCGCGTCGGAGGTCCATTCGTCGTGGGCCGAGCCGTACGAGGAACTCGTCGCGATGGCGGACTTCTCCCGGAACCTCGGGCTGCGCGGATATCTGGGCCCTGCTTACCGTTCCGGCATCAATGTGGCCACTGTGGACGGTACGCGAACGGTCGCCTTCGACGAGCCCCGCGGCGAGGAGGGACTGGCCGATGCGCTGCGGTTCCTCGACCACGTAACAGAACTGGACGATCCGCTCGTCAACGGCGTTCTGTTGCCGTGCCGCATCGAAACCCTCGCCGAAGACCTCATGCGCGCCACCGCCGACGCGGCGCGGCAGCGTGACGTCCTGGTGCGGCTCCACTGCCTGCAAGGCGTGCTGGAGCGGGAGCTGGTCCTGGACCGTTACGGCGTAACCCCGCTGGAATTGCTCAAGCGCACCGGCCTGCTCGGCGACCGGCTGCTGATCCCGCACGCCCAGGTCCTCGACCGCCACCCCGACGTCTACGGCGAGGACCGCGGCGACGTCGCGACGCTCGCCGCAGCCGGTGCGTCGGTGATCCATTGCCCGCTCACGTCCTTCCGCTACGGCCACGCCCTGCGTTCCTTCCGCGATTACCGCGAAGCGGGCCTGAACCTGTGTCTGGGCACCGATTCCTTCCCTCCGGACCTGGTGCGCGGCATGGACGTCGGCGTGCATCTGGCGAAGGTGATGGACGACCGCGCCGACGCGGCTCCGGCGGAGTGGTACGTCGAAGCCGCGACGCTCGGCGGCGCCCGCGCGCTCCGCCGCGACGACCTCGGCAAGCTGGCTCCGGGCGCGCAGGCGGACCTCGTCGCGTTCCATGTCGGCGACCTGCGCGACGGTGTGCGGGACGATCCGATCCGGACGTTCCTGCTCAGCGGAACCGCCCGCCAGGCAACGCATTCCGTCGTCGCGGGGCGGCCGGTGCTGGTCGACGGACACGTCCCCGGCGTCGACGAGGAGGGCCTCCGCCGCCGTGCGCAGGCATTGTTCGAGAAGATGCGCGCCGCGTATTCGGAGCGGGACGTCGAACGCCGGGAGGCGGGGGAGTTGTTCCCTCCGACCTTCCCGGCGTTCCAGGAATAACCCGGCTGTTGTCCGTGCGGGGCCGAGGGACTCTGATTCCCCAATGCCAGGAACTCAAGCCGCGTTGATCTCGGCCCGCTGATCGTCCACAAAGGACGCCAACTGTGCCGAAATGACCGATTTGTCGCCATGTGACCGCGTCTTGAGGTCTGTGAGGGGAACCCTGAGGGAATCTGATTCCCTCAGGGTTCCCCTCACAGACCACAACCCGGCTTCCGTTCCCGGGCCCGGGGCCCACAGTGACTCGCGCTCAACCGGATCGAGCCAGCTGAGCTGCGGAAACACGCCAGCAGCACGTCCACATCGCAATCTCAAGTTCCTGGCATTGACTCCAATTCCCGCAGAGTTCCCCGCGCGGACCGGGGCTATCGCCGCGAGACGACAGCCCCGCCCTTCACCACGAGCCGCCGCGGAGGATGGGACACGACGGCTTCGGCCGGGTACACTGCGTCTATCAAGAAGAAATCAGCGTGGTCGCCGATCCGCAGGCCGTAATCCTTGAGCCGTAACGCTTTCGCGCCGCCGTACGTCGCCGCGTGCAGCGCGAGTTCGATCTCCGGGTCGGTACGGAACGAGCTGCGGTACGCCAGGTGCATGGTGCGCGTCAGCATGT
This sequence comes from Amycolatopsis sp. NPDC004079, assembly GCF_040610415.1. Taxonomy (NCBI): domain Bacteria; kingdom Bacillati; phylum Actinomycetota; class Actinomycetes; order Pseudonocardiales; family Pseudonocardiaceae; genus Amycolatopsis; species Amycolatopsis sp. NPDC004079. The sequence continues at coordinate 3,038 of NZ_JBEXMH010000067.1, forward strand.
CGCCGTCGCCGTACGGGCCCCACAGGTCGCGGATGCCGTCGTTGCCGCACGCGGCGTTCGCGCCCGCTGCCCGCATCTTGGCCAGCGGCGGCACCGGCCGGTCGTACACCGCCGCGGTGGTGAGCGTGATCTGCTGCTCCGCGAGGCCATCGAGCAGCCGGTCCTGCTGCGCGTCCGGGATGCCGCAGATGCCGAACGCGTGCCCGATCGCGACCTTCCCGGCGAGGCCGAGCGCCTTCGTCCGCTCGATGACGAGCTCGATTTCCCAGGCGCCGAGCGGACCTTCGTCGTGCAGGTGCAGGTCGACGCCGCAGCCGTGCCGCGCGGCGATGTCGAAGATCGCGTCGAGATGCCCGCGCGGATCGCGGTCGTAGCCCGCCGGGTCGATGCCGCCGACGTTCTCCACTCCGGACGCCACGGCCCGCTCCAGCAGCTCCAGCGTGCCGGGCCGGGTGAGCAGGCCGCCCTGGGGGAAGGCGACCTGCTCGACGGTGACCCGGCCGCGATGCCGCGCCGCCGCCTCCCGCACCGCCTCGATGCCGGACAGCCCCAGTTCGGGGTCGACATCGGTGTGCGTGCGGACGAAGGAAGTGCCGTTCGCGATCATCGCGCCGAGCAGCGCGGCCGCGGGTTCGGGCGAGGGGAGCCCGAATTCCTTGCGGCGGCGCTGTTCGTTCGAGATCCGGTCGGCGAGGACTGAACCCGAGGTGTTCGGCGCCCAGGGGAGGCCCCACAGGGTCTTGTCGACATGGCAGTGGGCGTCGACGAGGCCGGGCAGCAGCAGTGCGCCGCCGCCGTCCTCCACCGGGACGTCGGCCGGGACCTCGGTCGGTCCGAACCCGGCGATCCGGCCGTCGCGCACCAGCACGTCCGTCGGATCGCCGCCGCCGGGCCGGACGTTGCGCAGCACCAGGTTCACGCGACACCAGCCTCGGCGCGGACGGTCGGCTCGCGCCGCTCGGAGGTGGCGAGGCTGACGCCGACCGTGAGCACGACGTTGACGATGATCGCGAGCAGGCCGGGATTGAGTCCCCACAACGTGTTCTTCGAGGCGAGCACCGTCCACGCGACGATCGCGACGCCGACCACGAGCCCGGTCGCCGCGCCGGCCTTGGTCAGCCGCCGCCACACCAGCCCCAGCACGATCGCCGGGAAGAACTGGGACACGCCGTTCTGGCCGGTCAGCAGCAGGTTCACCAGGAGCGCGGGCTGGAAGATCGCGAACAGCAGCGCCACCGCGGTCACCACGACGACCAGGCCGCGCGACAGCCGGAACACGCCCAGTTCGGAGGTCTTCGGCCGCAGGACGCCTTGGTAGACGTTGCGGGCCAGCAGCGTCGCGGACTGCAGGAGCAGCAGGCTGATCGGCACGATGGCGGCCAGCGCGCCCGCGCCGCCGACGAGGCCGACCACCCACGACGGCATGGTCTTCACGGTCAGCGATAGCAGCGCGCCGTTGCTGGCGCTGCCCTTCAGCCCGGGCACGACCAGCAGCGCGGCGAACCCGACGAACAGCGTCAGCGCGATCAGGATCTGGTACAGGGGAAGGTAAATCGCGTTGCGGCGGATCGTCTGCTCGGACTTCGCGGTGTACATCGCGGCCAGCGCGTGCGGGAACATGAAGAACGCCGCGCTCGTCACGATCAGGGTCGACATCATCCACGGGACGCCGAGCGGGCTGCCCGGCGCCGGTACGCCGAGGAAGCCGGGGTGCTGCGCTTGCACGGTGTCGATGAGGTGCCCGAAGCCGCCGAAGTAGTGCACCGGAATCGCGATGCCGACGATCAGCACGGTGCCGATCAGCAGGATGTCCTTGAGCACCGACACCCACGCGGCGGCCTTCATGCCGGACGCGTAGACGAACACCGCGATCAGCACCACCGCGAGGACCATGCTGGTGACCCGGTTGATGCCGGTCGTCGTCTCGACGATCTGGCCGAGGCCGAGCAGCTGCGCCTCGATGTAGGGGATCATGAACGCCACGCCGACGATCGCGGTCAGCGCGCCGAACCACGGGCTGCGGAAGCGGTGGGTGAAGAAGTCCGCTTGCGTGACGAGGTTGTGCTTCTTCGCGTACCTCCACAATGGAGGGAGGAAGAAGTAGGACAGGACGAAGGCGCACGTGCCGTAGCCGGCGATGTAGAACGCGGCGCCGCCGTTGGCGTAGGCGAACCCGGAGGCGCCGAGATAGGTGAAGGTCGAGTAGGTCTCGCCCGCGGCGAGCACCCAGAACAGCAACGTCCCGTACGACCGGCCGGCGACTGTCCACTGCTCGAGGTTCATCTGCTTCCGGCCGCGCGCGGCCAGTCCGATGACCACCGCCAGCGCCACCACGGCCAGCGCCACCACCGCGCCCGCGTTCATCGCTGCTCCTGCTCGGTTTCGGCGGCGCTCGGGCGCCGGATGCGGTCGGCTACGCCGAGGAAGACGGGCGTGAGGGCAACCCAGAGGAGGATCCAGAACCCGATCTCGGGCAGGAACCAGATCCGGCCGTCGCCGCTGAACCAGGGCAGGCCGCCGATCATCGCCACGTAAGGGGTGAAGGCCACCGCGGCCACCACTGCGGAACGCTTCATCGCGCACACCCTTCGTTGTTTGGTATACCATAAGCGCGGCAGGTGGCGGGTTGTCAAGGGTGCGACGGGGAACGATGCGGGCTCGCGACCGTCCCGGGCCGCTGGTGGCGGTTGCTGCGCTGGTGATGGCGCGAAGTGGGTTCGGCGGATGCCGGGCGCGGTCTCGCGGCCGGTTGTCCGATGTGGACGCGGCTGGCCGGGCTGTGGTGTCCGGTGTGCGCTTTGGTAGACCGAATCACCTGGGTAAACCGGTCGCCCGCGCATCCTCTTGGCGGTTACCGTGCCGTCGCGAGGGGGACGTGATGAGCAACCCGACGACGGAGCTGTGGCGCCCGACCGGCCCGGCCGAGCTGGAGCTGGTGCGCGAGTCCGGCTGGTGCGCGTGGCCGCCGCGGCTGCCGGAACAGCCGATCTTCTACCCGGTGCTGAACGAGGACTACGCGGTGAAGATCGCGCGGGACTGGAACGTCCGGTACGACGGCGCGGGTTATGTGACCCGCTTCCGCGTCGAAACAGCGTTCCTGGACCGCTATCCGGTGCGGCAGGCGGGCGGCGAAACGATCCTGGAGCTGTGGGTTCCGGCCGAGGAGCTGGCGGAGTTCAACGCGCACCTGGTCGGGCAGATCGAGGTCGTGCACGAGTTCCGTTGAGCGGTCGGCTCGTGAGTGCCTGTCCCGGTTCTAACCGTGATCGCCGCTCAGGAGCCCGCCGGACAGTCCGCGGAAGCACCGGACCGCCAGTTCGACCGGCGCCGCCTTCTCGTCAGTCCCCGCCCAGATCTCCAGCGAAATCCGGATCGCGTCCGTCGCCGCCGCCGCGACCAGGTGCACGGTCACCTCGTCCGTCTCCGGCGCCAGCCGTGCCAGCACCGGACGCAGCCGGGTCTCGGATTCGCCGTTCACCCGGTGCCACACGGCCGCCAGCGCCGAATCGTCTCCGCTCGCTGCGAGGAGCAACCCGCGCGTCCAGGAGAACTCCTGGGTGGCGTCGGCGGCGGAGATCGTCTTGTGGATCGCGTCCTCGACCGCCTGAAGCAGCGGCGTCCCTTCGGGCGTCGACGCGAGGTGTTCCCGCCACGAATCGGCGCCGACGACCAGCAGCGGTGCGACCGCGTCCTCTTTGGTGCGGAAGTAGCGGTAGAAGGTGCGCGGCGCGACGCCCGCCGCGGCGGCGATCGCTTCCGCGGTCGTCCCCTGTGCGCCATGCTCGGTGAACAGGCGCGCGGCGGCGCGGGCGATGTCGAGTTGCGTCGCCGCTTTGCGCCGTTCGGTCAGGGTCGGGGTCTTTCCGCTCACCAGGGCCACGCTACCCGATTACTGCCAAGGGTGCCCATTTCGCCAGAGTGGCACAGTCTGCCATCTAGGCGTAACGTGACGGTTGGAGAAAGGAGCGGACCATGAACCGTTACGAAGGACGCCGCGTACTGGTCACCGGAGCGGGCTCGGGCATCGGGCAGGCGACGGTCCTGCGGATGCTGGCCGAGGGCGGGCGCGTCGTCGCCGCTGACGTGAGCGAAGCGGGCCTCGCGGACACCGTCGAGAAGTCAGGCGACGCGGCGGACCGGCTGGGCACTGTGGTGGTGAACGTCGCCGACGAAGCGTCGGTGAAGGCTGGGGTCGCGTCGGCGGTCGAGCAGCTCGGCGGGCTGGACGCGGTCGTCAACGCCGCGGGCATCCTGCGGTCGGCGCACACCCACGAGATGCCGGTCGAGGCGTTCGAGCAGGTGCTGCGCGTCAACCTGGTCGGCACGTTCCTGGTGATCCGCGAGTCGATCCCGGCGCTGCGCGAGGGTTCCGCGCCCGCGGTGGTCAACTTCAGCTCGACGTCGGCGATGTTCGCGCACCCGTACATGGCGGCGTACGCGGCGAGCAAGGGCGGCATCCAGTCGATGACGCACGCGCTGGCGTCCGAATACGCGAAGGACGGCATCCGCTTCACCGCCGTCCAGCCCGGTTCGATCTCGTCCGGCATGACCGACGGCAGCGGCAAGAGCAAGCAGAGCGTCGGCCCCGGCTTCCCCGAGGACGCCGATTTCACCCTGCTCGGCAAGCTGCTTCCCGCGCTGGGCCAGGGCTTCGCCGGTCCGGAGACGGTCGCGTCGGTCGTCGCGATGCTCGCCAGCGAGGACGCCGCGTTCATCACCGGCACCGAGGTTCGCGTCGACGGCGGCACGCACTTCTGATGCGCGATTTGTTCAAGAACCGGCGGGCGGGCAGGCCGTAGCTTCGCGGCATGACAAAGTTCTCGACCGCGCGCCGCGAGGCACCGCGATGATCCTCGTGACCGGCGGGCTCGGCATGATCGGCGCGCACACGGCCAGGGCGCTCGCCGATCTCGGGGAAGACGTGCTGGTCACCGGGCACCGGCGGACGGACGTCCCGTCGTTCCTGGCGGGTCGGGTCGCGGTGGAAACGCTCGACGCGACCGACCGGGACGCCTTCCTCGCGCTCGGCGACCGGTACGACATCACCGCGATCGTCCACCTGGCGGGCAGCGTCCCGGGCGACGACCCGGTCGCGTTCTTCCGGACGGACCTGGCCGGCCTCACCAACGCCCTGGACGCGGCCAGGACGTGGCAGGTGCGGCGGTTCGCGGTCGCGAGCAGCCTCGGCGTGTACGTCGGCCGCGACGAGCCGTCCTGGCACGAGGAGCTGCCGCTGCCGACCGCGGATCTGCCGCATCTGATCGTGGCGTTCAAGAAAGCCGTCGAACCGCTGACGACGCACAGCCTGCGAGGGAGCGGCGTCGAGCCGGTGGTGCTGCGGATCGGGACCGTGTGGGGGCCGCTCGTCGACCCGGAATCGCCGTTCTTCCCGATTCCGTCGTATCTCAACGCGGGCCTGCGCGGCGGCACGCCGCGCTCGCTGGTCGCCGACGAGGGGTTCGACTGCTGCTACGCACCGGACGCCGGGCGTGCGATTGCCTCGCTGATGACGGCGCCTTCGCTGAAGCATCAGACATACAACGTGTCGAGCGGACAGCCGGTGACGAACCGGGAGTTCGCGGAGGCGTTGGCGGAGCTGGTGCCAGGTCTGCCGGATCAGCTTCAGCCTGGCGGGGAAACCGGTCCGTATCTGGATATTTCGCGGCTCAGGGAGGAAACGGGCTTCGCGCCGGAGTTCGACGTGCGGGCGGCGGTGGCGGATTACGCCGAGTGGCGGAAGACGAATCCGCGCTGATCGACTGGCCACAGTGGACGGTCCGGGCGGTGGTGCGAGAATGGCCGGATGGCAGCGGAACAGGGCGTCGAATCCGAGACGGACCGGGTCGTCCGGCAGCTCCGGGACGAGATCCTGGACGGGGCGCGCAAACCCGGCAGCAAGCTGGTCGAACGGGATCTCGCCGCGGACCTGGGCGTGAGCCGGGTCCCGGTGCGGGACGCGCTGAAGGCGCTGGTCGCGGAAGGCCTGGTCACGCCGAGGCCGCGGACGTGGGCGGTGGTGCGGGAGTTCAGCGCGAGCGATATCGCGGACCTGCAGGAAGTGCGTGCCGCGCTGGAAGTCCTGACGTTCAAGCTCGCGGCGACCCGGCATTCGCGTGCCGGGCTGGATCAGCTCCGTGCCGCCTTGGCGGAGGAAACCGCCGCCGCCACTGCCGGGGACGCGGTGACGGCGCACCGCGCGGCGGCCGATTTCCACGAGGCCGTGACGGCGATGGCGGGGAACGAGCTGCTGAACGAGCTGGAACTGACGCTGCGCAGCCGGATGCGGTGGCTGCTGGGGCAGCACGAGGATCTGGAGCGGGTGGCGGGGGAGCACCGGGCGCTGTACGACGCTATTGCGCGGCGGGATGTGGACACCGTCGAGGCGCTGTTGATGGAGCACATGGAGAGCGGACGGCATTTGCGCGGGCTGGGGCGCGGCGAAGGCTGAGAGCGGAGACGACCGCGCGGAGGTAGCTTGTCGCCTCGCTGGCCCAGCGTGCCTTATGCGGATCTTCAACATCGCCATCGTGCTGGAGTGCGGCGACGTCGCTTGATTTTCGGGACAGACCTACCCGGCTGCGAAGCCGAGAACAAACGGACCTTTCCTGGTCCATCCGGGTAGTGGGCGCGCATCGCTCTCTGCCCGGGCGGGATTTGGACGACACACTTGTCCTATGACGGACCGGCAGGGTGTTCGTAACGAAACCGGCGACGGAGTACAAGGGCCGGTGATTCAGGCCGGGTCAATCCACCGCGTCTCGTTCGGCGAACCGGCACAGCCCGCATTGCTGCCTCGACAGTTGCCGTCGGTGGTTCGGGATTTCACCGGACGCGCCGAGCATCTGGCCGCGCTCGACGCACTTCTTCCGGGCGAAAACGACGGAAACGGTGCGGATTCGGTGGTGATCTCGGCCGTCGACGGAATGGCCGGGATCGGGAAGACCACTCTGGCGATGTATTGGGCGCACCGGGTGCAGCACCTGTTTCCTGACGGAACGCTGTACGCGAGCCTGCGCGGGTGCGGTCCCGGAGATCCTGCAGCACCCGGCGAGGTTCTCGACGGGTTCCTGCGTGCGCTGGGCGCACAGCCTGAACGAATTCCCGCCGGGCTGGACGCACGGGCCGCGCTGTTCCGCTCCATGTTGGCCAAGCGTCGCGTACTGATTGTGCTGGACAACGCCAACGATGCCGACCAGGTCCGCCCGCTGTTACCCGGTACGCCAGGATGTGTGGTTGTGATTACCAGCCGGGATAGCCTGACCGGCTTGGTCGTCACAGATGCAGCACACCGGCTTACTCTCGACCTGCTGACGCAGCACGAGGCACTGGATTTGGTCGCGGCCATCATCGGGCCGACACGGGTCGCCTCGGAACACGAGGCTGCCGTCGAGCTGATTCGTTTGTGTGCCCGTCTCCCGTTGGCAATGCGCATAGCTGCAGGCCGAGTCGCCGCCAATCCGCACATCGCACTGACCGATGTCGTTGCCGAGCTAGCTGACGAACGGTCCAGGCTGGCGGCGCTCAGCCGGAGTGGGGATGAAAGAGCAGCAGTGCGATCGGTGTTCGACTGGTCCTATCGGCGGCTTCCGCAGGCCCAGGCAATGCTGTTTCGGAGGCTCGGGCTGCATCCCGGTCCGGATGTTAGCCTGCCCGCCGCCGCCTCAGTCGCTGGCCTTGACCTGTTCACTGCTGGCAAGTTGATCGACGACTTGTCCGCGGCACACTTGATCGAGCCGGGCGCGGGCAACCGGTACCGGTTCCATGACCTATTGCGCGCATATGCTCTTAACCAAGCCCATTTCCATGACAGCGCTGCGGACCGCGATCACGCAGTAGAAGCGCTCATTACCTGGTATGCGGCGACCGCTCATAGCTGCCTCAAGCTGGCCTACCCTGGCCACAGTCACCTGCCGTTGAATTTCGTGGCTCCGGTCCATTTGATGTCGATCAACGGCCAGGCACAGGCACTCGGCTGGTTGCGGAGCGAACGCGCCAATCTGGTCGCCGCCCTGCACCAAGCCGTTCGCAGCGATCTCCATCGCCAGGCGGTCCACCTTGCTGAGCAAACCTCCGGGTTTCTCATCGCACTAGGAAGAAAAGCTGACAGGCTCGAGTCTGCCGACTTGGGACTGGCCGCCGCGCAGCGCTGCGGCGATCGTGTTGCCGAAGTGCACTTCCAATTGGTCGGAGGTGACCGCCTTCGCAGTTTGCGGCGGCCGGAGGCGGCGCTGGCCAGGTATCGGCGCGCTCTGACCATGGCGTGCGACCTCGGCGACCGCGTTCAGGAGGCGTGGGTCCTGAACAGTTTCGGTTTGGTGTGCTACGACCGGGGCCAATTCGCAGAAGCGCTGCAGTACTTTGAGAAGGCCCTGGAACGCAGTCAGCTGGGAGGTCGGCAACAGGCAGCTATAGAAGGAAACTTCAGCGCTGTCCACACCAGTCTGGGACACTATTCGCAGGCTCTCGAATACTGCGACCGCAGCCTGGCCTTGCGTCAGAGTGTCGGCGATTACGTGGGCGAGGCTTACGCGCTTCATCAGTTGGCGCTGATAAGACAGAAACTAGGCGACCACCAAGCCGCCATAGGACTGTGCCGGGACGTTATCGCGCGCGTTCGCGAACCAGGAGACTTAGGTTGGACCTCCGCCGAGCCCCTGGACACGCTCGCGCATTCTCTTCATCGCACCGGCTCGACCGATGCCGCCATTGCATGCTGGCAGGAAGCCGCAGACATCTTCGATGCCGACGGCGACGCCCACCGTGCCGCCCAGGTTCGAGAGCATCTCAACACGATCAACGTTGTCACGACGAAACTTGAATAGTTCAGCGACTGCATTCGGCAACAGCGCGAATGAACCCGTGGTGTGCTGGGGCCGCTATGCTCCAGCAAAGGCGGCGCACCTCCGGGGAAGACGGCCAACATCCGCGGCGTCTTCTACGACAGGCTGCTCCGGGGAGCATGAGTCATGCGACCGCGCCAATGACCGACCTGGGCGGGCGGCGGCATGCGAAACCGCCCGCCGGAGATCAGGCGTAGATGATCCCGTCCGCGTCCCCGCGGATCTCCGTGCCGATCTTCCGTGCCAGCAAGTCATCCAGCCGGTCCAGTGGCCCGATCAGCGCCCGGCCACCGGCCCGCGCCACCCGGATCGCGGCGTCCACCTTCGGTTTCATCGAACCCTCGGCGAACTCCAGCTTCCCGATCGCATCAGCCGAAGCCGTCAGGATGTCCCGCTGGTGCGGCGTTCCCCAGTTCTCCGTGACGTAATCCGCGTCCGTCAGCATGATCAGCGTGTCCGCGCCCAGTTCCGCACTCAGCGCGGCGCCGGCCAGATCCTTGTCCACCACAGCCTGCATCCCGGTCTGCCGCTTGCCGTCCGGGTCCGTCTTCACCGGCACTCCGCCACCGCCGACGCATACGACCAGGTGGCCGTTTTCCAGCAGCAGCCGCACTAACGGCGCCTGCACGACGCGGATCGGCTCCGGGGACGGCACCACCCGGCGGAACGCGCCGCCGTCGCGGGCGATGGTCCAGCGGTACTCGGCGGCTGCTTCCGCCGCGTCTTGCGCGGAGTACTGCGGGCCGATTAACTTGGTCGGGCGTTCGAAAGCCGGGTCCTCCTCGTCGACCACCGTCGTCGAGATCAGGGCGACTACCTCGCGTTCGCCGCCGAGAGCGTTCGACAGTTCCTGCTGGATCACGTATCCGATCATGCCTTGCGTTTCCGCGCCCAGGATGTCCAGCGGATAAGCCGCGACGTCCTGGTACGCCAGGTTCTGCAGCGCCAGCAACCCCACCTGCGGCCCGTTGCCGTGGATGATCACCAGTTCGTGCTCGCGGGCCAATCCGGCCAGCGCCTGGCAGGTCGACCGCACGTTCGCCCGGAGCCGGTCGGCCGTCATCGGCTCGCCGCGCTTCGCGAGGGCGTTGCCGCCGAGGGCCACGACTACCCGCATCCTTGTCCTCCTCGCCCGCCGGTCCAGGACCGGTACCTGCATCAGCATAGATGGTATACCATATTGACGAGCAGGGTTCGGCGGGAAAGGCGGCGGCGATGCACGCAACGGCGGTCGCGTTGTCGATGGATGCTGTGGTCGCCGAGAGGGTGCGCGAAGGGGCTCTGCTGGGGGAAGTGCACTCTGTGTTCCGACGAGTGCTGAACGTTGTCACGCAGCAAGATCAGCTTGTCGCCTTCGGTGCGTCCACTGTGGATGACGCTCCGTGGACGATACGGGTGGACGTCGACGGCTGGTGTCGGCATCCGGTGCAAGCCGGAGCGCCCGCGGTGGTCACGGCGCAAGGTGCGACATTTGGCGCGACTTCGGTCAAATTCAGAAACCCGTCAATCTGGTATGCCAAAGAAATACCGTTGACTCTCGACCGGGCGGAGCTGGCTGCCCGGGCGAGGTTGCTCGATGCGCTGCTCACAGAGCACGGCGTCCCCGGCGGGATGCTGGAAGGCGGAAAGCCCGACCCGTTCCGAGCAGCGGTGGGCATCCGGCTGCGCCAAGGACAAACGGCGCTCACCCAGGCCCTCCGGCGAAACGACGCCGAAGCCGCGCGAAAGGCCGCCGAAGGGCTCGTCGGCCTCGGCCCGGGTCTCACGCCCGCCGGGGACGACTTTCTCTCCGGCCTGGCCCTCGTCGCGGCACAACCAGGCAGCCGCACCACGGGCTTTCCCCGTCTGAGCGAGAAAGTCCTCGCCCGCACGACGCTCCTGAGCGCCACCACCTTGCGCGAGGCCCGAACGGGCCGAGCCAGGGAAAGCCTCCTCGACCTCCTGCGCCGGCTCCTCGAGCCCGGCAGCGGGACCGGCCTGGCGGGCGCCGTCGCGCGCGTCGCCGCCATCGGCCACACCTCCGGGACCGACCTGCTCTCGGGCGTGGCCGCCGGACTCCACCTGGAAAGCGAAATGAGAGGTTCCGTGTGACTGTCACAGCGGTGATCAAGAAGAACACCTATTTCGACTCGGTGTCCTTGATGTCCATCTCCACCAAGGCCAACCAGGCCGACGGCGTGGACCAGGCGTTCGTCGCGATGGGCACCGAGATGAACAAGGGCGTGCTGGACAACCTCGGCCTGCTCACGCCGGAACTCGCGGACGCGGCCAATGGTGACCTGATGATCGTCGTGGTGACCAAAGAGGGCACAGAAGACGTCGAGGAAATCCTCGCGCGCATCGAGGAACTGCTCGTCCGCAAGCCGCCCGCCGAGGGCGAGACGGCCGTCGTGTACCGCACGATCGAGTCCGCCGCCCAGGGGAACGCGAACCTGGCGATCATCGCGGTCAACGGCGCCTACGCCGCCCGCGAGGCGCGCAAAGCGCTCGAGAACGACCTGCACGTGCTGCTGTTCAGCGACAACGTCCCGGTCGAGGACGAGATCGCGCTCAAGAACCTCGCCCACGACAAGGGTTTGCTGATGATGGGCCCGGATTGCGGGACCGCGATCATCAACAACACCGGCCTCTGCTTCGCGAACGCCGTGCGCCCCGGTTCGGTCGGCATCGTCGCCGCGTCGGGCACCGGCTCGCAGGAGGTCAGCGTCCGCGTGCACGCGCTCGGCGGCGGGATCTCGCAGCTCATCGGCACCGGCGGACGCGACCTGAGCGCCGAGGTCGGCGGCATCATGATGATCGACGGCATCCGCGCGCTGGCCGCCGACGACCGGACCGACGCGATCGTCCTCGTCTCGAAGCCCCCGGCGCCGGAGGTCGAGAAGAAGGTCCTCGCCGAGATCGCCGGCGCGGGCAAACCGGTCGTCGTCTACTTCATCGGCGGCTCCGAGGAAGCGGTCGCCGCCGCGGGCGGGCACTTCGCCGCCACCAGCCAGGACGCCGCGCTTCAGGCCGTCTGGCTCACCACCGATCCGGTCGCCGAGGTGCCCGCGCTGGACGCCGCGCAGGTCGCCGCCGTGCGCGCGAAGCTCAAGCCGGAACAGCAGTACGTCCGCGGCATCTTCTGCGGCGGCACGCTGTGCGACGAATCGATGTACGCGCTGCTCAACGCGGGCGAGGACGTCTGGAGCAACATCCAGAAGAACCCCGAGTTCGTCCTCCCCGCCGGATCAAGCAGCCGCGGCCACACCTTCCTCGACTTCGGCGACGACGAGTTCACCAACGGCCGTCCGCACCCGATGATCGACCCGTCGCTGCGCCTCGAACGCCTGGTCCGCGAGGCCGCCGATCCGTCCGTCGCCGTGCTCGTCTTGGACTTCGTGCTCGGCTTCGGCTCGCACGAAGACCCCGTCGGCGTGACGCTGCCCGCCATCGCCGAAGCCAAGCGCGTGGCCGAAAAAGACGGCCGCCACCTGGAGATCGTCGGCTACGTCCTCGGCACCGACCTCGACACCCCCGCGCTCGCCGGCCAGGTTGCCGCGCTCGAGGCGGCCGGGGTGACCGTCGCCCGCAGCAGCACCGAAACGGGCCAGTACGTCCGCGCCATCATCGGGAAGGAAGCCACCGCATGAGCACCCCCACCAGTCGGCTGTTCGGGAGCGACCTCGACGTCGTGAACGTCGGCCTCACCATGTTCGCCGACGACATCGCCGCGCAGGGCGGGAAGGTCACCACCCTCGACTGGACCCCGCCGGGCAACGGGAAACCGGACGTCATCGCGGCGCTCGACGCACTCGAAAAGCCCGAGCTGGCCGAGAAGATCGCCGCCGCGAACGCCGAGGCCGTCGACCGGATCACCAACGCCAAGCCGATGCTGGTCGGCTTCGGCCGCGCGCTCGACGTCGTCCCCGGCATGACGCCGAAGACCATCCTGCACGCGGGTCCGCCGATCACCTGGGATCGGATGTCCGGCCCGATGAAGGGCGCGGTCACCGGCGCACTCGTCTTCGAGGGGCTCGCGAAAGACCTCGACGAGGCCGCGGAAGTGGCTGCCAGCGGCGAAATCACCTTCGAGCCGTGCCACGAACACGACTGCGTCGGCTCGATGGCCGGGGTGACGTCCGCGTCGATGTACATGCACATCGTCAAGAACGAGACGCACGGCAATTACGCCTACACCAACCTGTCCGAGCAGATGGCCAAGATCCTCCGCATGGGCGCGAACGACGAGAGCGTCATCGAGCGTCTCGTGTGGATGCGCGACACCCTCGGCCCGATGCTCCAGGAGGCCATGGAGATCGGCGATCCGATCGACCTGCGCCTCATGCTCGCCCAGGCCGTCCACATGGGAGACGAGTGCCACAACCGCAACATCGCGGGCACCGTGCTTTTGTTCCAGGCGCTCGCGCCCGCGTTGCTGCAGACGAATTTCAGCACGGAGAAGAAGAAAGAGGTCTTCGACTTCATCGCGAGTTCGGACTACTTCTCCGGCCCGACGTGGATGGCGATGGCCAAGGCCGCGCTCGACGCCGCGCACGGCATCGAAGGGTCCACTGTGGTCACCACGATGGCGCGAAACGGCGTGGAATTCGGCATTCGCGTCAGCGGGCTGCCGGGCAACCACTGGCTGACCGGACCGGCCCAGAAGGTCGTCGGTCCGATGTTCGCCGGGTACCAACCGGAGGACTCCGGGCTCGACATCGGCGACAGCGCCATCACCGAGACCTACGGCTTCGGCGGTTTCGCGATGGCCGCGGCACCGGCGATCGTCGCACTCGTCGGCGGCACGGTCTCCGACGCGGTGCGCTACACCCGCGACATGGCCGCGATCACCACCACGTCGAACCCGAACGTCACCGTCCCGTCGCTCGGCTTCACCGGCCTGCCGACCGGCATCGACGTCCGCAAAGTCCTCGACGCTGGGATCCTGCCGGTCATCAACACCGCGATCGCGCACAAGGAAGCGGGCATCGGCATGATCGGCGCGGGCATCACGCATCCGCCCGCCGAAGCGTTCGAGAAGGCGATCATCGCCCTCGCGGAAAAGCTCGCCGGGACTGATGCGCCATGACCACGCCGACAGTAGAGAACGGTCTCGAATCCGAGTTCGAGCATTCGCCGGTCCCGCAGTCCCACCGCAAGTCGCTCTGGACGGTTTCGGCCGTGTGGTTCGGCTTTCCGATGATCCTGACGAACGCCGTGCCCGGCGGCCTCGTGGTCGCGATGCTCGGCTTCTGGCGGGGACTCGCGGCGATCCTGCTGGCGAACCTGATCATGTTCGGCTACGTCAGCCTGCTCAGCCACCGCGCCGGGCAAACGGGCAAGAGCTTTTCCTTGCAGGCCAAGGAAACTTTCGGCACGGCCGGGTACGCGATCGCGTCCGGGTTCCTGTCGACGGTCGTGGTCGGCTGGTTCGCGTTCAACACGGGCGCGACCGGCGCGAGCCTCAACAAGGCGTTCGGCTGGAACGAAACGCTCGTCGCGTTGCTCGCCGGATTGGCCTTCATCGCGGTGACCTACCTCGGCATCCGGGCGCTGTCCTGGCTCGGCGCGATCGCCGCGCCGTTGTTCGTCATCGCGGCGGGAACGGCGGTCGTGCTCGCCACCGAAAACCACGATTTCGGGGCCATCACAAGCTATCCGGGCATCGGCGGGGGAGCGATGACGTTCGGCGTCGCGGTCACGTCGATCATGGCGACGTTCGCTGACTCCGGCACGATGACCGCGGACTTCACCCGGTGGTCGAAGAACGGCCGCCAGGCCGTGCTCGCCACGGTCACCGCGTTCCCGATCGCCAGCCTCGTAGCCCAGCTGTCCGGCGGCCTGCTCGTGGCGGCCGGGGCGATCGCGAGCGCGGACAAGGCGGGCGGCGATTTCACGCCGATCCTCACCGGGCCGGGCAATCCGGTGCTGAACGTGCTGGTCGTGGTGTTCGTGGTGGTCAACCTGGGTTCGGTGTGCACGCACTGCCTGTACAACGGCGCGCTCGGCTGGTCGCATCTGGTGCGGTCCAAGATGCGGATCCTGACGCTCGTGCTGGGCGTCCTCGGCGTCGTCGTGGCGCTGCTGGGCGCGTGGAACTACTTCGTGAACTGGCTGTCCGTCCTCGGCGTGCTGGTGCCGCCGCTGGGCGCGGTGCTCATCGCGGACCAGGTCCTCCTGCGCCGCCGCACCGCGGGACGCGCGGAGACCCGGTTCCGGCCCACGGCGTTCCTCGCGTGGGCGATCGGGGCCGCGGCGGCGTTGCTGGTACACCTCGTCGCACCGTCCTTTTCGGACGCCGTCGTCGGGCTCGTGATCGGGCTCCTCGCGTATCTGGCGATCGAGGCGCCGCGCACCCGCACCGCCTCCTCCTGACCGGCAGCTGGCCCTCACCCGCTCGAGCCGGTGGGGGTCAGCTGCTTCCCATTCGCATTTGGTAGGCCGCACGTCGCTCCGGCAACGTGCGGCCGTTTTGCGCTGCACCAAGAAGTACACAGCACGGCAACAATCCTCGAAGACACTCTTGTGATCTTGGGCGAGCACTTGGTATACCAAACGCCATCGTTTCGCTCTCGCTGAGGAGAACCCCGTGCAAGGTGTCGACACGGCCGCCGCCCCGGTCGCGGCGGTCCGCTCCGGCCGCACCCTCGTGGGCACGGCCTGGCTGCGGATCCGGCGCAGCCGCATCGCGATGGCGGCGCTGGTCGCGGTGTGCCTGATCGTGCTCTTCGCGATCCTCGCCCCGGTGCTGACCGGCATCGAGGGCTCCGACCCGTTCACCGCGCACACCGGCCCGGACTTCCTCGACGGCTTCACCGCTCCCGGCCTGCCGCTGGACTACTACCGCTACCCGTCGGGCGAGCACTGGCTGGGCCTCGAACCCGGCCTCGGCCGCGACATCTTCGCGCGGATGGCTTACGGCGCGCGGGTTTCGCTGACCATCGCGCTGCTGGCCACCGTCGTCTCGGTCGTGCTGGGCACCGTGCTCGGCGCGGCGGCCGGCTACTTCGGCGGCAAGACCGACATGGTCATCAGCCGGATCATGGACCTGTTCCTCGCGTTCCCGCACCTGCTGCTGGTGCTGTCGCTGACGCCGATCCTGCAGTCCCGGCTGCGCGGCACCGCGCTCGACTCGGGCAGCCTGATCCCGATCTCGTCGCTGGTGATCATCCTCGGCTTCTTCGGCTGGGCGTACCTCGCGCGCGTGGTGCGCGGCCAGGTGCTCTCGATCCGCGAGCAGGAGTATGTCGAGGCGGCGAAGGCGTTCGGCGCGAGCCGCCGGTCGATCATCCTGAAACAGATCATCCCGAACGTGCTGGGCGTCGTGCTCGTGTACGCGACCATGCTGATCCCGATCAACATCACCGCCGAGGCCGCGCTGTCCTTCCTCGGCGTCGGCGTGAAAGACCCGACGCCGTCGTGGGGCCAGATGCTCAACGCGGCACAGGCGGGCAACTGGTACCTCTCCGACCCCTGGTTCCTGGCGGTGCCCGCGGGCGCGCTGGCGATCACGGTCCTGGCTTTCAACTTGCTCGGCGACGCTGTCCGGGACGCACTCGACCCCAAAGCGTCCCGGCGCTGATTTCCCTTCTGGATAAGGAGTAGTTCGTGAAGAAGAGCACCACTGCGGCGGGAGTGCTGGCGCTCGCCGCCGGGCTTGCCCTCACCGCGTGCGGCGGCCCGAAACCCGCCGCGGGCGCGGGCAACGGGCAGCAGGACGTGACCAAACGCGCCGCCGTGAAGGTGGCCGAGGGGTCGACGGCGAAGGGCGGCGACATCCACGTCCTGATGTCGTCGGACTTCCAGACCCTCGACCCGGGCAACAGCAACTACGTCCAGACCGCCAACGTCGGCCAGTTGTACTACCGCACGCTGACCATGGCGAAGGAGACCTCCGGCAAGCCGCCGACGATCGTGCCCGACCTGGCGACGGACCTCGGCAAGGCGTCGGCGGACGGTCTGACCTGGACTTACACCCTGCGCCAAGGCCTGAAGTACGAGGACGGCACGCCGATCACCGCGCAGGACATCAAGTACGGCGTGGAGCGCACCTACGCGCGTGACGTATTCACCCAGGCCCCGCAGGAACTCGACTCCGCGCTGACCGACGACGGCTACAAAGGCCCGTACCAGGGCGGCGATTTCAAGGCCATCGACACCCCGGACGAGCACACGGTCGTCTTCCACCTGAAGCAGCCGTTCGCCGAGTTCCCCGCGCTGGTGTCGCGGTCGAACACCGCGCCGGTGCCGCAGGCGAAGGACGCCAAGCTCGACTACACGAACCACCCGGTGTCCAGCGGCCCGTACAAGATCGCTTCCTACGACCGCGGCCGCAGCCTGAAGCTGGTCCGCAACCCGAACTGGGACGCGGCGACCGACCCGAACCGTCCGGCGCTGCCCGATACCTTCACGTTCACGCTGTCGACCGCGCAGGCGACGATCAGCCAGCAGTTGCTTTCCAACGCGGACCCGACCGCGCTCACCCTCGACACCCAGGGTGCGCTGCAGCCGTCGGACATCGCGAAGCTGTCCGCCGCGGACATCTCCAAGCGCACCGCCGCCGGTCTGCTCGGCTGCACTGACGTGCTGAACTTCAACACCGCGACCATCACGGACCCGGACGTCCGCAAGGCGTTCGCGCTGGCGCTGGACCGCAACGCGATCCTGCTGCAGTACGGCGGCGAGCGGTTCGGCAACATTCCGCAGTCGTACATCAACGACGCGCAGAAGGGATACGTCGAGCAGCACACCGCACTGGACCCGAAGGGTCAGCCGAAGCTCGACGAAGCGAAGAAGCTGTTGCAGGGCAAGAACTATCCCAAGTCCCTGGTGTACGGGTACGCCGAGGCGTCCTCGAAGTACAAGGGCGTCGGCACTGTTCTGCAGCAGAACCTGAAGGCGCTGGGCGTCGACGTGCAGCTGCGCCCGATCCCGACCGCCAACTACTACACCGTGCTCGCGGGCGACCAGATGCCGGACATCGCGCGTTCCGGCTGGTGCGGCGGCGCGGACAGCGCGTCTGTGCGCTTCACCGTCGACCCGAACATCGGCCCGAGCCTCGACGGCAAGACCTACGGCTTCTCGAACATCCCGCGGTACTACGACGCCAAGCTGTCGGGCGAGCTCTACCAGCTGCGCGGGCAGAACGGGTCCGCCGAGGAGCTGGGCCGCAAGTGGGCGACCGCGATGGACCAGATCATGCAGCAGTACCCGCTCGTGCCGACGGTGCGCAACTACACCTACAGCGTGGTCGGTTCGAAGGTGCGCAACGCGCAGGTCGGCTATTTCTTCGGGTCGATCGACCTGTCGGCCGTCGGCGTCGGGCAGTAGCACCCCAGCGAGCACTCGAGCGACGAGAGAGGATTCCCCGGCGATGCGGTGTCCACAGTGGACCAGGCGGGTGCGGACGTGATCGGATTCCTGGCGCGGCGCGCGGCCGCGATGATCGTCCTGCTGGTCGTGATCAGCTTCGTCACGTTCGCGCTGTTCCAGATCGGCCCGGCCGACCCGGCCGCCGCCGCGTGCGGGCAGGAGTGCACGCCCGAGCGGATCGACCAGGCCCGGATCGCGCTGGGCATGGACAAGCCGTTCTTCGTGCAGTACCTGGACTACCTGTCCGGCTTCGTGCACAGCCGGATGATCGGCGCGCCCGGCGCGCTGACGGTGTGCGCGTGGCCGTGCCTCGGCAAGTCGTTCCAGACCAACGAAGCGGTGACGGACGTGCTCGCGCGGGCACTGCCGTACACGGTGTCGATCGCGGTCGGCGCGATTCTGCTGTGGACAGTCGCCGGGGTCTCGCTGGGCCTGCTCGCCGCGCTGCGCAAGGGGCGGGCCGCCGACAAGCTGATCGTCGGCGCCGCCTCGGGCGGGGTGTCGCTGCCCATCCCGGTGACGGGGCTGTTGCTGCTGCTCGTGTTCGTGAGCACGCTGCACCTGCTTCCGTTCACCAGCAACGAGATCTCGTCGCCGTTCGGCCCGGCCGGACCGCTCGGCTGGCTCGGCAACTACCTGCTGCCGTGGGTGGCGCTGGCGCTGCTGTTCAGCGCGCAGTACATCCGCGTCACCCGGACCGCGATGCTGGAGACCTTCGGCGAGGACTTCATGCGCACGGCCAGGGCGATGGGGCTGCCGCGCCGGCGCGTCGTGTTCAAGCACGGCGTGCGGGCGGGCATCACCCCGATCGTCACCATGCTCGGCCTCGACATCGGCAGCCTGCTGGGCGGCGCGGTGCTGACCGAACAGATCTTCTCCGTGCCGGGCGTCGGGTTCAC
Organism: Amycolatopsis sp. NPDC004079; assembly: GCF_040610415.1. NCBI lineage: Bacteria > Bacillati > Actinomycetota > Actinomycetes > Pseudonocardiales > Pseudonocardiaceae > Amycolatopsis > Amycolatopsis sp. NPDC004079. The sequence goes on from NZ_JBEXMH010000067.1 coordinate 22,128, forward strand.
CGCGGTGCACGCGGCGCAGTCCGGCGACCTGCCGGTGACGATGGCCATCACCATGATGGCCGCGTTCTTCATCATCGTGGCCAACGTGGTCGTCGACCTGTGCTACGCGGTGATCGACCCCCGAGTGAGAGTCTGAGGGCACGTGTCTGCAATCGAAACGCCGCTGCTGGCGGTCCGCGGCCTGCGCGTCGGCTTCCCGACCGACGACGGCGTCGTGCACGCGGTCAACGGGATGGACCTGACGCTGGGCAAGGGCGAGACGATCGGGCTGGTGGGGGAGTCGGGGTCCGGCAAGACCGTGACCAGCCAGGCGCTGCTGGGCCTGTTCAAGGGCACGTCGGCGAAGGTGACCGGGGAGATCCTGCTCGACGGGACCGATCTGAACACCCTGTCCGAATCCGCGATGCTGGCGTACCGGGGCAAGAAGATCTCGATGATCTTCCAGGATCCGCTGTCGGCCATGCATCCGTTCTATCCCGTCGGTTCGCAGATCGCCGAGGTGTACCGGACGCACAACCGGGTGTCGCGCAAGGCCGCCGCCGAGGTCGCGGTCGACATGCTGGGGCGGGTCGGCATCCCCGACCCGCGCCGTCGTGCGGCCGGGTACCCGCACGAGTTCTCCGGCGGGATGCGGCAGCGGGCGATGATCGCGATGGCGCTGGTGTGCGAGCCGGAGCTGCTCGTCGCGGACGAGCCGACCACGGCGCTGGACGTGACCGTGCAGGCGCAGATCCTGGACCTGATCGGCGAACTGCAGGCCGAGACCGGCACCGCGGTGATCATGGTGACGCACGATCTCGGCGTGGTGGCCCAGGTGTGCCACCGGGTCGCGGTGATGTACGGCGGGATGTGCATGGAGGTCGCGTCCGTCGACGACCTCTTCGCCGCGCCCGGCCACCCCTACACCCAGGGCCTGCTGGCGTCGATGCCGTCGCTGGCCGAGGAAACCGGACGGCTGCGGCCGATCCCGGGCTTCCCGCCCGCGCTGCTCGATCTTCCGGCGGGGTGTTTGTTCGCCGACCGGTGCCCGCAGGCTTCGTCGGTAGCCGACGACCGGTGCCGTACCGAGGTGCCGTTGCTGTCGGGTGCCGGGCACCTGTCGCGGTGCCACCTCGGCGATCTCGGGGAGGCGGCATGACCGAGCTGCTGGAGGTCCGGGACCTCGTGAAGCACTTCCCGGTGCGCTCCGGGCTGTTCCGGTCGGCGGGCGCGCTGAAGGCCGTGGACGGGATCAGCTTCTCGATCGGGGTCGGGCAGACGCTCGGCCTGGTCGGCGAATCCGGCTGCGGCAAGTCCACGACCGGCAGGCTGGTGATGCGCTTGCTGGACCCGACGTCGGGCAGCATCCGGCTGGCAGGCGAGGAAATCGGCGCCCTGCGCGCCGCCGCCCTGCAGGAATACCGGCGGCGCGTGCAGATCGTCTTCCAGAACCCGGCCTCCGCGCTGAACCCGCGCCAGTCGGTAGGCACAGCGATCGCCGCGCCGCTGCTCGCACAGGGCATCACGCCGCCCGGCGGGGTGAAGGCGCGGGTGCGGGACCTGATGGACCGGGTGGGCCTGCGGCCGGACCACTACAACCGGTTCCCGCACGAGTTCTCCGGCGGGCAGAAACAGCGGGTCGGCATCGCGCGGGCGCTGGCGCTGGACCCGCGGCTGATCGTGTGCGACGAGCCGGTGTCCGCGTTGGACGTTTCGGTGCAGGCACAGGTGATCAACCTGCTGCAGGACATCCAGCAGGAGACCGGGGTGGCATACCTGTTCATCTCGCACGACCTGTCCGTGGTGCGCCACTTCGCCGACCGGGTCGCGGTGATGTACCTGGGACACATGGCGGAACACGGCCCGATTTCGGAAGTCTTCGCGGCACCTAGGCATCCCTACACTCGGGCGCTGCTGTCGGCCGTGCCTTCCCCTTCGCCGGGCGCAGACCGCTCTAATCGGATCCGTCTTGCTGGCGACCTGCCGAGCCCCTCGAACCCGCCGAGCGGCTGTGTCTTCCGCACCCGGTGCCCGGTTTACGCGGCGCTGGGGGAGGAGCAGCAGCGGTTGTGCCGGGAGCAAGTGCCCGCTGCTGATTCGGGTGCGGCCTGCCACCACGTGGACGCTTCGGCTTTAGCCGGATGAGGTGGTTTCCCCGGCCTTTCCGGCCGGGGAAACCCTTCTCGCTCAGTTCGTGTGCGAGATTTCGATGTAGTGCTTGCCTTTCATGGGAATGCACTCGGCACCGTCGACAGTGGGGTCCGGCGGCAGGGCGCGCAGGGCGTGCACGCAATCGTCCGGGGTTTCGTAAGGCCCTTTGTACTCGAGGTGGCTGGCGAACGCCGTGCCGCTGAGCAGCAGAGAACCGCCGGTGGCGGCGACGCAGACGGCAGCGGTGGCCCAGAATTTCCGCATGGTCATTTCGAGATCCCTCCGGTCGCGGCGATCGTGCCGACCGCCTCACCACCATCCCTACCCTCCCGGATTCGCGCCGAACCGGTCCTTGCCTGTTCGGCTAAAAGGAATTGATCGATCGGGCACCGGACGCAACCCCTTGCCGGAACAGCAAGTTTCCGTGCCCTCGACGGGGCGGCCTGGCGAAACTGGGCCACATGATCACCGCATCCCGGCTGGTGCCGCGCTCTGTCGCGGCGCTTGCCCTGTCCCTCTTGCTCGCCATCGGCACCGTGGCCTGTTCCACCCCTCCCGCTGCCGCTCCTTATGCCGCCGCCACCCAGAACGATCCCGCGTTCCAGGGCGCCTTCCGGCACGAATTCGCCGACGTCAACGGCGTCCGCATGCACTATGTGACCGGCGGGAGCGGCAGCCCGGTCGTCCTGATCCACGGCTGGCCGCAGACCTGGTACGGCTGGTGGCCGGTCATGCCCGAGCTGGCGAAACACCACACCGTCTACGCGATCGACCTTCCCGGACTGGGCGACAGCACGGGCACCCCGAGCGGATACGACAAAGCCACCCTGGCGCGGTACGTGCACACCCTGATCGCCGAGCGGCTGAAGATCCGGGACGCCGCTGTCATCGGCCACGATTTCGGTGCGGCAGTGGCATTCCAGTACGCGAGCCAATTCCCGGGCGACACTGCCCGGCTAGGCTATTTCGATCTGCCGTTGCCCGGCCCCGCGATCAATGCGGCTACCTATCGGACGTTGAGCTGGCACATCGCCTTCCACTCCCAGCGCCGGGTTCCCGAAGCGGTTGTCGGCGATGATGTCCGCGAGTATCTCTCGCTGTTCTACCCTCAGGTTTCCTTTGGCGGGACAGCATTCGGCGGCACTTCGGAAAAATCTCCGTTCACCGACGCCGAAGTCAACGAGTACACCCGGACTTACCGCCAGCCCGCGGTTCTGTCCGGCGGCTTCGAGCTTTACCGGGCGCTGGACAAGGATGTCCGCGACACGGTGGCTGCGGCACCGGTGAAGGTGCCGACGTTGCTCCTTACCGCCCAAGGCCAGTTGGACGCGATCCGGGCGACGGTGGCTCCGCGGGTGACCGACATCGTCCAGGCCGCGGACGTGCCGCACGCGGGGCATTGGCTGGTCGAGGAGAACCCGCAGTTCGTCGCGGGGGAGGTGGAGCGCTTCCTGAACCGCTAACCGCGCTGCTTGCGGCGGTAGATCAGCGTGGCGAAGGCGTAGGCGAGGATGAGGACGCCGAAACACCAGCCGAGGGCGGTCCAGATCTCGGCGCCGACTGGCTGCTGGGTCAGCAGACCGCGGAGGGCGTTGACGATGGACGTCGTCGGCTGGTGTTCGGCGAAGACGCGCACCGGTCCGGGCATGCGACCGAGACAAGGCTGGGATCAGCGACGTCAGCACGTGTCCCCGCAGGACAGCGGACCGGGCGATCGGCACGGACCGGAATCGCGCTCGTCTCGGCCGGTCGGCTCGTCACTCGCCGGAGCTGACCCGGTGAGCTCTCAGCCTGCCCAGCCCCGCCGGATGATGCGTTCCAGTTCGTCCAGATGATGCCGGGCTTCCCGCGCCTGTTCGGCCTCGGCAGTGTCGAAGAGCTGCTCGAGTTCGAGGAGTGCGGCTTGCGCTCTCTGCTCTGGCGAACTCGAGCCAGCCCAGGATTCGCTCCACTGGCCGGACCCTTCCCGGCTCACCGCGGACCGGAAGATCAGCTCTTCCACGGTATCCGTGGCCAGCCCGAGTTCAGCCGCCCAGGACGTCAGCAACGCGACGTACTTTTCATAGACCTCGGGCCGCCATTCGTCGATCATCAGGTGCAGGCCGGTGTGCGTCGAGACCCACCGGCGGACCACGGCGTCCAGGATCGGGGCTTTGTCGGAGGTATGCGCGGCGGTGACGAACCGCAGGTACTTGGTGCCGAAAGCCACGCCCAGGTAGCGCAGTGGCTGGCTCGCCAGATCGCGGAACGCCGCCAACCCGCCCTGCTCGCGTGCGACGACAGCTACCTCCGCCAGCCGATCGACCGCGTGCGGGTTCTTGGTCAGCACGCGGGCGGTGCGCCAAGGGCCGTAACCGACGCGGCCGTATCCCCAGATCATCGCGGCGAGGAACGCCCGTTCGGCACCTTCCGGGGTCACCGCATGCGCCGCGTGGCTGGTGGCTTCGGCTCGGTCGATGCGGTCGGGCAGGGCGTCGAGGAACGCGTGCTGGCTCGGGAAGTACTTGCGCCAAGCCTCGCGGGACCAGCGGATCGGCGGCTGAACCGGCTCGTCCTGGTCCCGCCAGCGCTGGACCGTGTTGGTCAACGCGGCCGGAACCGGCAGCTCGCTTGTCATGGGACCCCTCGGGTAGATGACCGTGGTACTACACGGCAATCCATCTGATCACTGCGCCTCCCCGGCAGCACGAGCCGAAGGCCAGCCAGAAAGCTTGGAACAGCGCTGATCCAAGCCTCGGCGCTTGGGTGAAACCGAGACCTCCTCCGCCGATCAGGTCTAGACATCCGATGGATGCCCGACTTACGCTCCCGGCCGTCACCGTTCGGTCACGGATCCGACAGGAGGACCGCCGTGTCGATTCCCGCGAGCCTGGCGCTTGCCGCGGTACTGGCGGCCGGGGGAACGGCCGCTCCCGCCGCCGCGAAACCCACCGGTTGCCACGGACCCATCCGCCCGGCGGCGATCCAGACTGTGCGGTCGTGCGACGGCATGGACCGGATCCTCGCCAAAGCCGCCGCGACCGTGCCGCGCGCGGGGCAGGTCGCTTGGCAGCAACGGCCGGTCACCGCGTTCACGCACTTCGGCATGAACACCTTCACCGACCGGGAGTGGGGCTCTGGCGCGGAAAAGGAGTCAACGTTCGCGCCGTCGGCAGTCGACACCGACCAGTGGATGCGGTCGATGAAGGCGGCCGGCGTCACACAGGTGATGCTGACCGCGAAGCACCACGACGGTTTCGTCCTTTACCCGACGCGCTACACGAACCACTCCGTCGTCGCGAGTCCGTGGTGGATCACGCCCGGATGCGCCGACGACGCGGTGACGAAGGCCCGCGCGGCCGCGCAGAACGGCCGGGCGGGGGATCCGTCCGCGTATTGGCAGGTCCGCGCCGCCGGATGCGCCAATCCGCGCGGGGACATCCTGCGCGATTACGTTGATTCGGCACGGAAAGCCGGGCTGAAAGTCGGCGTGTACCTGTCGCCAGCGGACGGCGCCGAACTGCCCGCGCAGTTCTTCGCTGACCAGGTGAAACGGGTCGAGGCGAAGGTCGCGGCGGGACAGCCGCTGAGCATCGAGGAGCAGGCGACCTACGACGACCGGGCGAACACGCCTGCCGGTCAGGGCCGCTACGGCACGGGCAGCGCGGCGAAGGCCCGCACGATCCCGTCGCTGGTCCCGAACGACGACCGGGCGGCGGCGCTGGCGGCCGGGAAACTGCCGAAGTTCACCGTCACCGAGGACGATTACAACACCTACTACCTGAACCAGATCTACGAGTTGTTCACCCAGTACGGCCCCATCGACGAGCTGTGGCTGGACGGGGCGAACCCCTGGCGGGGCAACGGAATCAGCGAAACCTACGACTTCACGACCTGGTTCCGGATGATTCACGCGCTGTCGCCGGACACGGTCACGTTCGCCGGACCGGCGGGGGTGCGCTGGGTCGGCAACGAGCAAGGCCAGGCCCGCCAGACCGAGTGGAGTTCCTTGCCGACCACCGGCGATCCGAACACGGCGCACAATGAGGAGTTGTTCGTCGGCGGCGCGGAGGGCACCGACCTCGGTTCCCGGCAGGTGCTCGCCGACCCGTCCGTGCGGTACCTGGAATGGGCACCGGCCGAGGCTGACGTGTCAATCCGGCCGGGCTGGTTCTACCACCCGGACGAACAGCCCAAGACAGCCGCGCAGCTCGTCGATCTCTACCGGGCCTCGGTCGGACGCAACGCCTCGCTGCTGCTGAACGTCCCGCCAGGACCGGACGGACGGGTCGCGCCCGCGGACACTACGGCGCTGGCATCCTTCGGACAGGCCATCGTCAAGACACAGGCGCAGAACCTCGCAGCCGGTGCGCGGGGGCTGAACGCGGTCACGGATTCCTCGCTCACCACGTCGTGGTCGCCGCCGCACGGTGCGCTCGCCGGGACGATGGACGTCGTGCTGCCTTCGGACGTCGCCTTCGATCAAATCCGGCTGGGGGAGGACATCACCCACGGCCAGCACATCGAAGGCGCGACCGTACAGGCCGAAGTGGACGGTTCCTGGCGCACGGTCGCGACTGTCACCACCGTCGGCGCCAACCGTCTCGTCACCCTTCCGTCGCCGGTCATCACCCGTCATCTTCGCGTCGTCATCACGCAGTCGCGGGCGACGCCGTATCTGGCTACCTTCGCGTTGTACCGCACTGTCCCCGCCGCCTGAGAGGAAGTCATGACTCTACGCCGCAGAGCTTGGCTCGCCGCTGTCGTCGCGACGAGTGCCCTCACCGTCGTCCAACCGGCTGCTGCCAAGCCGGGCTCGGTGCCGGTCGTTTCCCCGACGCCGCAACAGATCAACCGCGACGCCGCCGACGTGTCGCTGCCGTCCTCGGTCACGCTCGTAACGGACAAAACCACTGATGACTCGGCCAAAGACCTGCTGATTTCCCTGGTGAAACAGCACGGGGTCAAGAAGATCGGCCCTGGTGGGTTCGTGATCCGGCTCGCCAATGGCGGCGACGCTCCGACGCAAGCGGAGGGCTATTCGCTCGCCGTGCGGCGCGACGGGGTGACGATCAACGGCCGCGACGGTGCCGGACAGTACTACGGCGTGCAGACGCTGCGTCAGCTGTTTGTCCGAAGTGGACACGGCTGGGCGTTGAGCGGTGTCGCGGTACGGGACTGGCCGAACATGGCGCTGCGCGGGTCGATCGAAGGCTTCTACGGTCCACCGTGGACTGACGACGACCGGGTTCGGCAGATCAAGTTCCTCGGCGAGACCAAGGCGAACACGTACGTCTACAGCGCGAAAGACGACGCGTACCTGCGCGATCGGTGGCGGGATCCGTATCCGCAGCCGGAGCTGGACGCGCTCGGCCAGCTGGTGCGCACGGCGAACGCGAACCACGTCGACTTCACCTACGCCTTGTCGCCCGGCGTCTCGATCTGCTTCTCGTCGCCGCAGGATGTCGCTGCGGTGAAAGCGAAATTCCAGGCTGCCTACGACCTCGGCGTGCGCTCGTTCTCGCTGCCGTTCGACGACATCTCGTACACCAAGTGGAATTGCGCTGGCGACCAGACGGCGTTCGGAGCGCCCGGACAGGCGGCTGCGGGCAAGGCGCAGGTCTCGCTGCTCAACGAGATCACCGAGAACTTCGTGAAGAACCACGACGGCGTCCGTCCTTTGCAGACAGTGCCGACGGAGTACAGCGACCTCAAGGACTCGCCGTACAAGACGCAGCTGCGGGAGAACCTCGACCCGTCAGTGGTGGTGCAATGGACCGGAACCGCGGTGGTGCCGCCGAGTGTGACGAACGACGAAGCCCAGCAGGTGTCCACAGTGTACGGGCGGAAAGTGTTCCTCTGGGACAACTACCCGGTCAACGACTACGAGCAGTCGGCCGGACGGTTGCTGCTCGCGCCGTACGCGCATCGAGAAGCGGGACTGTCGAAATATCTCAACGGAATCGTCTCGAATCCGATGAACCAGGAAGCGGCCAGCGAGGTCGCCGAATTCGGCGTCGCCGATTTCTCCTGGAACGACGCGGGCTACTCGCCTGAGCGGTCGTGGCCGCAGGCGCTGGCCCGGCTCGCGGGCGGCGACCAGCGAGCGACGGCGGCGCTGCAGGTGTTCGCGGATCTTGAACACCTGGCACCCGTCTTCGGGCCGACGCCGTGGCAGCCGCAGGCACCGGTCCTCGCGGCTAAGACGGCCGAGTTCTGGCAGCGTTGGAACGCTGGCGATCACCGTTCGCTGGACAAACTGCGTTCGTACGCCCAGCAGATCCGCAATGCTCCCACGGTAATCCGCGGTGGACAGGTGCAGAGCGCCTTCGTCAGCGAGGCCGGTCCCTGGCTGGACGCGACCGCGCTGTGGGGCGACGCGATGGTGACCCGGCTGGACGCGCTCGCCGCGGCGACCCGCGGTGACGACGCCAAAGCCGAGCAACTGACAGCCGCCGCGGACGTGCTGGTCACGCGTGCGGAGGCAGTGAAGACGGGCAACAGCAACCGGTGGGGCGTGCGACAGGCGCTCGTCGGCGACGGCGTGCTCGACGCGTTCCTCGTCCAGGTCCGCGCGGCGACGGTCGGCTGAGCGGGGGAGTGATGGATGTGAGCAGGAGGACCTTCCTCGGCGGCGCGGCCGCGGTCGCCGCGAGCACCGTGTTCGCCGGACCGGCGGGCGCGGCCGGACGTCGCGGGCTGAGCGTGTCCGGCGACCATTTCCTGTTGGACGGCAAGCAATTCCAGATCGTGTCCGGCGCGATCCACTACTTCCGGTTGCGGCCGGACCAGTGGCACGACCGCCTGTCGCGGCTCAAAGCGCTCGGTCTCAACACCGTCGAAACCTATGTGGCCTGGAATTTCCATCAGCCGACACCGGGCCGAGCCGATTTCCGCGGTCCTCGCGACCTCGCCGCGTTCATCCGCTTGGCCGGGGAACTTGGCTTCCAGGTCATCGTCCGCCCGAGCCCTTACATTTGCGCGGAATGGGAATTCGGCGGTCTGCCCGCCTGGCTGCTCGCGGACCGGAACATGGAACTGCGCTGCGCCGATCCGGCTTACCTGAAGGCCGTCGACGCGTGGTACGACCAGCTCATCCCGCAGCTCGAGCCGCTGGAAGCGCAGCACGGCGGGCCGGTCGTGGCCGTGCAGATCGAAAACGAATACGGCAGCTACGGCAATGACACGAGCTATCTCGCGCACTTGCGGGACAGCCTGCGTTCGCGCGGAATAACGAGCCTTCTTTTCGTCGCCGACGGTGCGTCCGAGTTCTTCATGCGCTTCGGCGAGCTGCCGGGCACTTTGGAAGTCGGGACCGGCAACGGCGATCCGGCTCCGAGCATCGCCGCGCTGAAAGCTTTCCGGCCCGGCGCGCCGGTGATGATGGCCGAATACTGGGACGGCTGGTTCGACCACTGGGGCGAACCGCACCACACCACCGATGCCCGGGAAACCGCCGCCCACATCGATCAGCTGCTCGCTACGGGTGCGTCCGTGAACCTTTACATGGCCTGCGGTGGCACCAACTACGGTTTCACCGCTGGTGCCAACACGTCCGGTCTGCAATACCAGCCCACCGTGACCAGTTACGACTACGATTCCCCCGTCGGCGAAGCAGGCGACGTCGGCGCGAAATTCGCCGCGCTGCAGGCGGTGCTCACCAAATACACCAAACAACCAGTCGTCCCGCCACCCGCCAGCTCGCCACGCCTCCCGGCGCAAGCCGTGACCCCCGCCGAGTCTGTGTCCCTTGTGGACTCGCTGCCCGCGCTGTCCACAATGGTCCGATCGGCACAACCGGTGTCCATGGAACGGCTCGGCCAGTCGACCGGTCTGATCCACTACCGCACGACCGTGCAGGGCCCGCATTCGGGCCCGCTCAGCATCCACGGACTGGCGGACCGGGCTTTGGTGTTCGTCGACGGCAGGCAGCTGGGCGTCCTGGACCGCAACCATCCGGACGCGACGCTGGACCTGAAACTGGAGAAACCGCGGACACGCCTGGACATCCTGGTCGACGCCATGGGCCGGGTGAACTACGGGCCGTACCTCGCGGATCGCAAGGGCATCGACGGCTGGGTCGCGATGAACACCCAGCAGAAACTGTTCGGCTGGGAGATCCGGCCGCTGCCGCTGGACGATCTGTCGAGGCTGCGCTTCTCCTCCGGCCCGCCCGGCCCCGGCCCGGCGTTCCACCGCGCGACCGCTGTGGTCGCCGACCCGGCGGACGGTTTTGTCGCCTTGCCTGGCTGGGAGAAGGGCATCGTGTGGCTGAACGGCTTTAACCTGGGCAGGTACTGGAAGATCGGGCCGCAGAAGACGCTTTACGCGCCGAAATCGTTGTGGCGGAAGGGGAAGAACGAACTGGTGGTGCTGGAATTGCACCACCCGGGGTCGACGATCGAGATCCGTCCGGAGGCCGACCTGGGCTGAAGGCGAGCCGTGCGGCTCAGTCCACGGCGTGCTGCCCCGGCACGCCGTGGACTGATCAGCGGACGACGAGGTGCCGGGCCTCGGTGACCCCTTCCCGCCGTCGGGTCCAAAATGGACCGTCCCATCGCTGTTCCGCTCGATAAACCTCCCGGCGTTGCCGGAGGTAGGCGTCGAAGCGGCGGCGCAGCTGCTGCCGGTGCCGGGCGGAATCGACCTGCCCGGTCGCGATCAGGTCGGCGGCGGCCAGTCCGGACTCGATCGCCAGCGTGACTCCGGCGCTGCTGAGCGGGTCGAGCGCCATCGCCGCGTCCCCGGCGGCCAGCCAGCCCCGGCCCGCGCTCGGGGTGAGGAGGTGGGACCGGGCGTCGCGGACGATCAGGGACGGTTCGTCGCGCGGGACGTCGAGGTGGCGGGTAGCTCGGAGGGCGGCCAGCCACCCCATCGGCCTGGCCCAGCCTTCGCGGCGGACCAGGTCGGCGTCGGACAGCAGAGCGAGCGTCAGTCGGCCGCCCGGTTGCGGGGAGGCGTACCACCAGCCGTTTTCCGCCGCTTCGAGCACGACATGCCTGCGTGCGGCCGGATCCGGCACAGTCGCGGCGACGCCGATCAGCCGGTCGGCGAAACAGCGGCGGGCGCCTTGTGCGGCGCCGAACGCGGCGCGGCGGCCCGTGGCGTCGACAACGACGTCCGCGGTCAGGCGGGTTCCAAGACAGGAGAGCGACCAGCCCTTCGCGGTGCGGCTGGCGGAGGACCAGCGGTCCTGGACCAGGACAGCCCCGGCGGCGACCGCGGCGGCACGCAGCGTCCGGTCGAACCGGGTGCGGTCGAGGTGCCAGCCGGGGCCCAGTCCGTCGAGGAGGTAGTCGCGGTATTCCAGGTCGGGGGCGCCCCACGCCGACGCGGTGCCCAGCGATCGCAGGTGGTCGCGGTCGAGATCGGCGGTGCCGAGGCCGAGGCGGGCGAGCGCCCCGGAGATCGAGGGCGGCACTGATTCTCCGGCGGCCCCCAGGGACCCGGCGCTCAACGACAAGGCGCGCGGCGTATCGAGACCGGCCGCCCCACCCGCGCAGGCGGGCCCGGCCGGATCGACCACCACGACCTCGCACCCCGCCCGTCGCAGCGCGATCGCGGCGCTCGTCCCGGCCGGGCCCGCCCCCAGCACCGCGACCCTAGGCATGGTTGTGGTCGTCGAGGACGTACCCCGGCCGCGGCAGCGTCCGCCGCACCTCGACGTACTGCGGTTCCGGCGGCTGGGTGTCGTCGGCGGGCCGGAGCCGGGTGTTGCGGGCGACGAAGCCGAGTTCGTGCCAGTGCTGGGCCATTCCGAGGTTGTCGGCGAACGCCACGTAGCCCTTCACGGTCTGGTCGCGGATCGTGCCGACCCAGCCGACGTGGTTCCACTCGGAAGACCCGGGCTTGTCTCGGCGGGCGTAGACGAACATCGGGCGGTGCGCCGGCCACCACCAGAGGTAGTGTCCGTCGACCCGCAGAACCGAGCAGGTGTTGAAATCCCCTTGCCACGGAACGGAAAGGTACTTCGTGACGTCGCCCGGTTCGAGTCCGCGCGCCGGGTCGGCGATCAGGCTCAGCCGGCCTGCTTCGACCGGCAGGTGCGGGACCGGACGGAGCCGGAACGGAGCGGCGTAGACCGCCGGGACGCGCGAGAGCCACGACATCTCGATCCCGGGCGCGAACGGCGGGCCGCAGCAGTTGCCCAGCGCCGCTTCGGTCAGGTGGTGGCCTGGCCGCCGTTCCGCTTCGGAGCCGGGGTTCGGCGGCTGGTCGGCCGTCAGGAAGTTCCCGTCGGCCCATTGGCCGAGCAGGAAGTACTGGGTCTCGGTGAGGGAGTGGAACTTCGCGGTCAGCTGGCTGTCGTTGGCGGCGTCCTCCCCGACGATGTAGGGCATCATCCGGTAGCCGGTCTTGGCCGAGGCGAGCGTGTTGGGCGTGCGCGGCGGGCGCAGGACCTCGAACAGACGCCGGCGGATCTGGTCGTAGCGCGGGTCTTTCGCGCCGAGCCGGTCCAGGTCGAAGGTGTGCACCTTGGGCGGGACCGCCACGACCCACGGGAGCACGACCGCCCGGCGCAGGATCGGTTCGATCTCCGTCGGGTAGTGCGGCTGGTAGGTCTCCTGCCACTGGCCGTTGTCGTAGAGATCCGGGCGCAGGCCGGTGAACCGGACGGCCGTGTCGAAGATCGTGTCGTAGAGGGTGACCACGTTGACGATCTCGGGCGCGTAGGCGGGCGGGGCGACGATCGCCCACGCCTTGTCGTCGAGGCGGACCTCCTGTTCCGGGCCCAGCACGGTGCCGTGCCGGTCGAGCACGCGCACGACGAGCGTCGCGGACACCGGGCCGTCGGAGACGTCGTCCCACCAGCCGTCGTTGTTGTCGTCGTCGGGGATGCTCGGCGCGGCGTCGGTGGAGTAGGAGATCCCGGAGCCGCCGAGCAGGAGCAGGCTGCCGTCCTTGGCGACCGTGATCCGCCCGAGCGTGGTGATCCGCTGCCGCGCCGGATCCGGGCTGTCCGGCGGGAACGTGCTCCGACTGTGCCCGTCGTTCCGGTCGAACTCGCCGATCCGGGTCCCGCGGCTGCTCACCGTGCGCGGGCCGGGGTCGATGATGAGCTTCTTGCGCGCCTCCCCCTGGACGTCCTCGTTGCGCAGCGGGTGCCCGGCCGGGTAGCCGGTCTCGCCGACCCGGTCCTGGATCCGGTACCAGGACGCCTTCTTGTTCGCGAGGTGCGCTGTCCAGACGATGTCGACGATCGTCGCGGTGCTGCCGTCGGACAGCGGGAGCCGGGCGCCGATCGTGATCGGTTCCCGCCGGTCGGCGGCGTAGAGGGCGAAGGTCGCGGCCTGTTTGCGGAGACGGCCGTGCCGGTCCCGGAAGCCGGCCGGCTCGAACGGCAGGTCGCTCTCGCTTTCGCGGGGCAGCCGCCCGATCCCGTCCGGGGGCAGGTAGTAGTCCTCGGTGCGGTCGCCCGGGCCGGTGTTGCCGAGCCTCGCGAAACCGATCGCCGGGAAGATCGACACCGAACGGCTGAGCTGGGCCAGCGTTTCAGACATGGTCGGCCCCCGTTCTCGTCTCGGGCCGGTTCTCCTGGATCCGGCGCAGGGTGGCGGCGAGCGTCGGCGATCCGCCGGTTCGCCTGCCCGTAGCCAAATCCGCGGCGAGCTGATCGAGTTGCTGCGGTTTCTGCCGGTCTTTCACCGGCAGGTAATGGAAAGCCGGTCCCGCCGTCGGATCGTCGGCGGTGTGGCTTTCGGCGGCAATCGGGGTCTGCATCAGCTCCGTGGCGAGCGACGGAAGGCTCACCCGCATAGCAGGGACGACGCTGGTGAAGAAGAGATCACGGTCGCCTCTGAGCGCTTTCTGGAGGTCGTCGACCATCACGCTGTAGGCGTGGTCGAACAGGTCGCTGAGCGCGGCCGCCGTCTTGTTTTCGTACTTCGCCTTGGCGGGATTGGCGATCATCGGATACGTCGGGGGCAACGGGACAGTGCCGTCGGCGATCGCCTTGAACTTGAAGTAGTGCGACATTTCGAGCGGGGTGCCCAATACCGGCCCGTAGGTGCCGTCGGCGCGCGGGCCGTAGTACTCGTACTGGCCCCACGGCTCGCGGATCCGGTATTCCGGGTCGTCCAGTTTGCCGCTCATGTCGGCGCCCTCACCCTGTTCGACGATCTCGTTGACCGCCTTTTTCGCGGACGCGAGATCCTTCACGAGGACGACCGTTCCGCCGCTGTTGCCGAAGTTCCACTGTTCGCTTTGCCGGGAGACGTCGTAGGCGCGCCCGGGCGTGCGGTCGTATTCCTCGAGTTTTTTCAGGATCGCTGTGTACAGCTGGCCGATGGTCGAGAAATCCTCCTCCTGTCCGACCGCGTCCGGCTGGGCGGGCTGTTCGATCCGCATGAACGTGCTGCGGAACAGCTCCGGCGACGCCGCCATGAGCTGCAGATACGGCCCGCCGTCCTCCGCGTCCTCCGAGAGGTAGGTGGGATAGCTCGGCGGAAACGGATGTGCCGCGCCCGCCTCGGTGACCAGGGTCGGGGTGCCGCCGACGGCGTTGAGCAGGTTCGCGGCCAGATTGAGGTGGAGCATTTCCTCGAGCGCGACCCCGCGCACGAATTGGTAGGCCGAGGAGGCTTTGTCCTTGATCGAGTACATCGCGGTGAGATAGGGCGGAATGGTGGCGAACTCCACTCTCAGCGCGATGTCCAGCAGTTCTCGAAGTGTCTTGCCATGCGGTTGTGACGGAATGAGGTAACGATGCTCGGACACGGTGACAGCAGTCATGGCGACTCCCTCTCGATTGCGCCAGTGGCGATTCCGGGCAATTTCGCACGACGGCGACCCCCTGCCCGTGCTGGCGACACTAGCAGCGGCCGGATCAGCCATCCAACGTCCGAACGGGCGCACTTCGGCATGGGCAACGTGGCAAAGAAGCGCAGGCGACCTAATGGTCAACGAAGCTCTAAGGTTTTCTTATCGGGAAAGCAGTTCCGCGAGGTGGGTTTCTTTTGCGGTGGCGGATTAATTGGTCTTTACGCGATGCCGGCGGCCGGATGAGCGGTTCCGGCCAGACTGGCGCGGGCCGCGTCCGGGACAGGGGTCCGCCCGCGTCACTGATTCCCGGCGAGGTTTTCGATCGCCCGTTTCCGGCTGTGGTCGAACACGATCGAACTGCGGAACTGCACGACCTCCTTGCGGCTGCTGAGATCCTCGACGAGGAACGTGTGCAGCCGCGAGACGTCCGGGACCGCGACGTGCAGCAGGAAATCGTCGCCGCCGGCCAGGACGAAGACGGCCATCACCTCCGGCATCGCGAGCGCGTCGCGGCGGAAACGGTCGATGATCGGCTGGCTCAGCGGGCGGATCTGCGCGAACACCATGGCCTGCACCGACCTGCCGAGCGCGGGCAGGTCGACCTCGGCGTGGAAACCGGTCAGCACCTGGCGGGCCTGCAGCCTGCCGATGCGCTCGGAACAGGTGGACGCGGCGACTCCGACGCGTTCGGCGAGGTCGCGCATCGGGATCCGGGCGTCCTGCTGGAGTTCGTGGACGATGAGGCTGTCGATCCGATCCAGGTTCGGCAGTTCGGGCATTTGCCGAACATATCACTGCCAGCGCGTCCAGGTGCGCGACAGAAGAGGCAGGGTGGCGTCATGAACCGAACAGAGAGTTTCGCTGGGGAAGCACTTCAGATCGTCCGCGGCGCGAGGTCGGGAGTCGCGATCGCCGTCGCGATCCATTCGACGGCGCGGGGACCGGCGATCGGCGGGTGCCGGATCAAGGAGTATCCGTCGTGGCGGGACGGGGCGGAGGACGCGCTGCGGCTGTCGGCGGCGATGACGATGAAGTGCGCGCTGGCCGGACTTCCTTACGGGGGCGGCAAAACTGTCGCCGTCCTGCCTGCGGAAGGAGTGC
Organism: Amycolatopsis sp. NPDC004079; assembly: GCF_040610415.1. Lineage (NCBI taxonomy): Bacteria > Bacillati > Actinomycetota > Actinomycetes > Pseudonocardiales > Pseudonocardiaceae > Amycolatopsis > Amycolatopsis sp. NPDC004079. The sequence continues at coordinate 38,100 of NZ_JBEXMH010000067.1, forward strand.
GGCGGCGCGACCTGATCGCTGACATCGCCGAAGCGATCGCCGCACTCGGCGGGCGGTATCGCACGGGGCCGGACATCGGGTCGACGTCCGAGGACATGGCGGACATCCACCGTCTCGCCCACGGCTGGGCGTTCTGCCGTCCGGAAGCCCAGGGCGGCAGCGGAACGTCGAGCGCGGCGACCGCGCGGGGAGTTGTGGCGGCGCTTCAGGCCGGTGTCGCGCCGGGTTCGGTCGCGGGGCTGCGGGCGGGCGTGATCGGATTCGGGAGCGTCGGACGGCTCGTCTGCGAGTCGCTGCTCGAGCGCGGGGCGGACGTCGTCGTGACGGACGTCGACAGCGGGCTCCGGCCGGTCGCGGAACGGCTTGGCGCGACCTGGACGACGAAGGACCTCGTGCGGGAGCGGCTGGACGTCCTGGTGCCCGCCGCGACGGGCGGCCTGCTGACGGCGGAGTCGGCGGCGGCGTGCGGGGCGTCGCTGATCGTGGGGCCGGCGAACAACCAGCTCGCCGCCGAGGAGGTCGCGACGGTGCTGCGGGACCGGGGGATCACGTGGATCCCGGACGTCGTCGCGAGTGCGGGCGGGATCATCCACGCGGTCGGCTGCGAGGAACTCGGGATGGACGAGGCCGCGGCGAACGCGAAGATCGACGCGATCGCGGACACGGCAGGCGCGGTGCTGTCGCGCGCCCGCGATCGGGGCCTGACGACGGTGCGAGCCGCGCGGGAACTGGCGGCCGGGCTGCTCGGTTGAGCGAAGCGGGCTGAGGCCCCGGGACGCGTCCCGGGGCCTCAGCCCGTGTTTTCCGTTTCCGCTGGATCAGTACCAATGGGCGCGGCCGCCGATTCGGCGTCCGGTCCCGCCGAGCACCGCCAGTATCGCGCCGATCACCACCAGCGCGATCCCGATGCTCCACAAAATCTGGATCGAGGCGACGAACCCGATCACGAGCAGAATGACGCCGAGAACAATCACGGGGAAAACCTCGTCTTCCTTCTCTCAGTGGGGAATGAGGCGTGCTCACAACCGGATACCCTCACTCGGTCGAGTGAAACATGGGATCGGCGGGCAATTCTGCGGCCGCGGCCATTCGCGCGGTGTGAATTTGTCACCACATTGCTCGGCGAGAAGGAAGGAGATCAGGCAAATGGCGTAAGGAAGAGCATCGGCATTAATGCCGCGGGCCGAACCGGACGAAGCGGATTGATCGCCGCTCACCTGCGTCGCGGCCGAGGGACGGGCATCATGGTGGGGTGTCTCCCTCCTGCCCGGCCGGGCAGGGGCGACCGACGACGGGACCATCACGATGGACGAGCCGACCGCTCCCGGCAGCGACCCGGTGCGCGAGTTCCGCGTCGAGCGCGCCGATCGGCCCCCGGCCGCGGTGCTGACGGTGTACGGCGAGGTCGACATGGTCACCGCGCCGCTGCTGACCGCCGCTGTCGACGAGGTGCTGGCCGCGGCTCCGCCGGCGCTGGTGGTGGATATCGCCGCGGTGGAATTCCTGGCTTCGGCCGGGCTGACCGCGCTGGTGACCATGACGCGGGCCCGGGCGTCGCGCGCCGTCCTGCGGATCGTCGCGTCCGGCCGGGCGACCGTGCGGCCCATCCAGCTCACCGGTCTGGAGCAGAGCCTTCTCCTGTACCCGACGGTCGAGGCGGCGCTGGCCGGGTCCTGACCGCCCGGCGTCTCTTTCGGACAGACGCGACGGGTGAACCGGGCCGGGACAGGGTAACCGGGCGGCGGAAAGAGGTTCCGGGGCGGCCGTACGCGCCCTGAGAAGAGCCCGTCGAACGGGGAGAAGATGCGCATCGGCTACACCTTGATGACTGAACAGACCGGACCGCGCGAGCTGGTCGGCTGCGCGACCGCCGCCGAGCGGGCCGGGTTCGATTTCGCCGCCTGCAGCGACCACTATTCGCCGTGGCTGGCCGAACAGGGGCACGCGCCGTACGCGTGGAGCGTGCTCGGCGCGGTGGCGCAGGCGACCGAGCGGATCGAACTCATGACGCTCGTGACCTGCCCGACCATGCGGTACCACCCCGTGGTGGTGGCGCAGAAGGCCGCGACCGTGCAACTGCTGTCCGACGGCCGGTTCACCCTCGGGCTCGGGTCGGGGGAGAACCTGAACGAACACGTCGTGGGCCAGGGCTGGCCGTCGGTGTCGGTGCGGCACGACCGGCTCGCCGAAGCGGTGCAGATCATCGGCGGCCTGTTCGACGGCGGCACGTTCACTTACACCGGCCAGCACTACCGCGCCGACGGGGCGAAACTGTGGGACCTGTCGCCGACGCGGGTGCCGATCGCGATCGCCGTGTCCGGCCCGAAATCGGTGCAGCGGTTCGCTCCGGTGGCCGACGCGATGGTGGCGGTCGAGCCGAACGCGGAGCTGTGCACGGAATGGGACCACGACCGGCTCGGGCCGCCGGCGCGCAAGATCGGCCAGCTGCCGATCAGCTGGGACCCGGACCGCGGCGCGGCGATCCGGCGCGCGCACGAGCAGTTCCGCTGGTTCGGCTCGGGGTGGCCGGTGAACGCGGAGCTGCCCGGCACGCGGGCGTTCGACGCGGCGACGCAGTATGTGCGTGAGGATGATGTGGCGGCGGGGATTCCGTGCGGCCCGGATGCGGGGCCGATTGTGGACGCGGTGAAGGAGTTCGCGCGGGCGGGGTTCACGGATGTGGCGTTGGTGCAGATCGGCGGTGCGGAGCAGCAGCCGGGGTTTGCGGAGTTCGCGGAGCGGGAGTTGCTGCCTGCGTTGCGGTAAAAGTCCACTGTAGACAAATGGCTGGGCCCGGGTGTCGAGGCACCCGGGCCCAGCTCCGCACGCCCGTCACGGATGTCGCAGCAACGCCCCGAATCCGTCGGCCAGATCGAGCCGTTCGTCCATCACCACGACGTCCGCGCCGACGGCCACCGCCGCGTACGGCAGGGCTTCGTCGGCGCGGCGGCGGGCCGGGTCGTCCGCTCCGAGCGCGTCCAGTCGCGGTTTCGCCACGCCGACCTGGGTCGGTTCCGTGCCGGTGTACACGCTGGCCTCGCCGGAGCCTCCGACCAGCAGCGTCGCCACGTTCGCCTCGGCCAGCGCGGCGGTGACGGCGGACAATCCGCTGACCGCCAGTGCCGAGTCGCGCCCGGCGCCGGCGCGGAAGCGGTCGGCCAGGTCGTCCAGTTCGCGCAACCGTTGTCCGGTAAGCAGTTCGTGAACGGCGCGGTCCAGTTCGGCGCGGTCGGCACCGGAGGCCCGGCCGCCCGCGTCGACTTCCGCGGTGAGCGAGCGGGCCGGTTCCGGAAGGCGTTCGCGCAGTTCGGTGCGGGCCTGGACTTCACCGGCCAGGACGATCGCCCGCGGCCGCACGCGTTCGGCGGCCTTCGCGATGCGGTCGGCGACTTCCGAGAGGTTGCGGCGCGTGGTCTGCTCGGCGTGCGACTGGATGTCGCGGTGCGCGGGACCGCCGCCGCGGACCTTGTGCACCGGGTGTTCCTGACCCTGCACGGTCTCGGTTTCCACGCTTCCGTCGGGCCGGTGCACCTCGATGTCGGCGCCGGTCCGGTCGACGAGCACCACCAGGTGCGCGGGGGCCTCTTCGAGATGGCTCACCGTCGGCAGGAAGTACGGCAGCGCCGAGTAGCGCGCCTCCTGCGCCGGTGGCGGAGCGGCGAGCCGCCGGTCGAGCAGGACGGTGCCGTGCGCGGCGACGACGGTGCGGCCGGCCGGTCCGACCGGCGGCGGACTTTCCTCCACAGCGCGGAGAACTTCCCCGACAGTCGGCCGGTCGGCGCCCTGGTCTTCGAGCGTGGCCTCGATTTCCTTGAGCCGCAACCGCAACTGCTTGGCCGCGTCTTCGGTGTCGTGCGATTCGTCGAAGTGCACCGAGACGAACGGACCGTCGGTCAGCAGTGCGCGGAGTTCGTGTGTGTCCATTTCTTCCTCCCAACGTTTGGGAAAGTCTCACCGGGTCCGAGGCAACTCGGGCGACGCGGTGTCCAGCGGGACCGCGCCGGAACGGACGAGCCCCAGCTGCACGGTCTGCCGCCGCCCGGTCTTCTGCAGCGCCCAGTCGGCGGCCGTGCGCAGGCGGTTTCCCGGCAGGGACAGCAGATGGTAGCCGCGGGTCACCAGCCGGGCGGGAAGGCCGGCCAGCGGGATGTGCAGCGGATTGGCCGCGCCCTGGCCCGAACCGAGGTCGACGGCGAAGCCGAGATCGCGGTGCCGGTACCGGCGCGGGCGGCCGGCCCCGAGCGAAGCGGCGACGTTGTTTCCGGCCAGTTTCCCTTGCCGCTGCGCGTGTTGCGCGGTCATCGGCGTGGTCTCGCCGGGACGGGTCAGGTCCGGCACCGCCGCCGCGTCGCCGCACGCGAACACGTCGTCGCGGCCGGGCACGTTCAGCTCCGGCGTGACGACCAGCCTGCCCTTCACGGTTTCCAGACCCAGGCCGGACACCAGCGGATCGGGACGGACGCCCACGCACCACACGAGCGTGTGCGTCGGCACCGCGTCGCCGGTGGTCAGCGTGACGCCTTCGACATCCGCCTGGTCCACCGACGTCTTCATCCGGACCTCGACACCGCGCTCGCGCAGCACCCGGTCGGCGGTGGCGCCGAGCCGAGGGTCCAATTCGGGCAGTACGCGTTCGGCGATGTCCAGCAGCAGCCAGCGCATCGGCTGCCCGTCGAGTTCGGGGTGGCGGCGCGCGAGGTCGGCGGTGAACTCCGGGCCCTGCGCGGCGACCTCCGTGCCGGTGTAGCCCGCGCCGACGACGACGAACGTGCACCGGGCGTCGCGTTCGGCCCGGTCGTCGGTCGCGGCGGCCAGTTCGATCTGGCGGGTGACGTGGTCGCGCAGGTACAACGCTTCAGGCAAGCCCCGGAAACCGTGCGCGCATTCGGCGACCCCGGGGATCGGCAGCAGCTTGTTGACGCTGCCCGCCGCGAGGACCAGCCGGTCGTAGCCCAGGGTCCCCTGGCGGTCCTCCGGGTCGGTGAAGGTCACGGTGCGGGCGTCGAAGTCGACCGACTCCGCGGTGCCCAGCACCAGCCGCACGCCGCGCAGAGTGTCCGGAATGGACACCGCGACGTGCCGGGGGTCGACGATGCCGCTGGCCACCTCCGGCAGCAGCGGCAGGTACAGGAAATAGTCGGTCGGGTTCAGCACGACGATCTCGGCGCGGTCGCCGAGGGTGCGCAGCAGCTTCCGCGCCGCGTGGTATCCGGCGAATCCGCCGCCGACGATCACGACTCGCATGGGCGCCTCCTTTCCGCCGCACGGGTACCCGGCGCGCGGCCGGGCAATCGCGCCGGTTTCGTCCCGCCGCGCCCCGGGCACCCGGTGCCGGTACCCGCTTGCGAGGAGGAGTGGATGAGCAGCACGATCACCGAAATCGTGGACGTCGAGGTCCCGGTGTCGACCGCGTACAACCAGTGGACGCAGTTCGAATCCTTCCCCGAATTCATGGAAGGCGTGGAGGAGATCCGCCAGCTCGACGCGACGCACACGCACTGGGTCACCCGGTTCGGCGGCGTCGGCCGGGAGTTCGACGCGACCATCACCGAGCAGCACCCGGACGAACGCGTCGCGTGGCGCTCGGATTCCGGGCCGGACCACGCCGGGGTGATCACGTTCCACCGGCTGGCCGACACGGTGACGCGGGTCACCGCGCAGATGGAGATCGACCCGGAGGGGCTCGCCGAGAACGCCGCCGACAAGCTCGGCATCCTTGACCGGCTCGTGAAGGGGGACATGCTGCGGTTCAAGCAGTTCATCGAACAGCGCGGACGCGAAACGGGGGCGTGGCGCGGCGACGTCGAGACTCCGGGCTGACGCGGCTGTCGTGGGACACCGCACAAGCGGCATGGCCCGGCCGGGCCGCGGGTAACCGGGCGGCAACGGACGCCGTTCAGAGAGGAGACCAGCATGGCCCGCGTGGCAGTGCTCGTGGACGAAATGACCGAGGACGACGAATTCCTGGTGCCGTGCGAGCGGTTGCGCTCGGCCGGGCACGAGGCGGTGGTCGTCGGCTTGGAGCGGGGCAAGAAGCTGACCGCCTTGCACGGCACCAAAATCACCACCGAACAGGCCGTGGACGAGGTCGGCGCGGCGGACTTCGACGCGGTCGTGGTGCCCGGCGGGTATTCGCCGGACAAGATCCGCACCAGCGAGCCGATGGTCGCGCTGGTCCGAGAAACGGCCGCCGCGGGCAAGCCGGTCGCGGCCGTGTGCCACGGCCCTTGGCTGCTCGCCGAATCCGGACTCGCGCGCGGCCGGACGGTCACTTCCTGGCCGTCGCTGCGAACCGACCTGCGCAACGCCGGCGCGGAGTGGGTCGACCGCGAGGTCGTGACGGACGATGGCGTCATCACGTCGCGCAATCCCGATGACCTGCCCGCGTTTTGCGACGCGCTGCTCGAGCGGTTGAAGTAAAGCCGGTAAGTCTTAGGACAGCGCGTACCGAAGTGGTTCAGCGTCGCGGGGAGCCGCCCCGTCCGCAGGTCGGCGGCGGTGCCTCGCGGCGCGAAGCCCGCTTGCTGCAACAGTGCGGCGAGCAGCGTCGAAGCTGTGTCGAAGCCGTAAGGAATCCGCGCACGGCAACATTTCCGGGTCGCGGTGGAAGAACGGCGTGTAGCTCAGGAACGTCAGGTGCTTTCGCGCAGCAGCGCGGGCGTGCTGGCCAGCCGGGGGCAGTTCCGGGCTCGCGGCCGCGCGGGTGGTCGCCACGCTGTCTGGGTACTCGGTTCAGTTCGGGTGAAACCGGGGAGCGCTGGTTTCCGCTCCGGCGCGAGCAGTGGAGTCCATTATGGACAGTGAGCGGATCCTGGCGAGGAACGGTTTCAACCTCACGGGAGTTCCTGCGCTGTCGCTTGTGTCCGGGCGTCGAGGACTGTCCATTGTTCACCGTGCCCCGGCGAGATCGATGCTTCGGCAGGTCGAGGGCAGTGCGGCGGGCGCGACACTGCGGTAGGGTCTGGGCAGGAGCGGTTCAGCCCACGTGCCGTCGCCTGACCCAATGCGGCCCGTTGCTCCGGGCCCAGGGCCGGGCCGCGAGCGTCGGCCCGGTCTCGCATCTGCGAGGAGGGCTCCATGGTGCATGAAACGCTTTCGTATCTGCCGGGGACACCGGCCAGAACACTGATCACCGCCACCGCCGGCGAAACCGTCGTCGCGGTCTCCGCGGAACTGGACGTCCGCTCCACCGCCCGGCTGCGCGAAGTGCTGGCCGGGGAAATGGCACTGCGTCCGCCTGCCCTGATCGCCGACGTCTCCGCCTTGACGTTCTGCTCGGTCAGCGGGCTGGAAGTGCTGACCGACGCCGCGCGGGCGGCGGACGCGGCGGGTATCGCGTTCGTCGTCGTGGCCGGGCAGCGCGCGGTGCTGCGGCCGCTGCGCGTTCTCGGCCTCGACCGGGAGTTCCGGGTGGTCGAACGCCTTGCCGACGCCATCGAACCGGGCGCCGCCGCGCGGAGTCTCGCGGCCGAGGTCGGCTAGCCGTCCCGTTCCGGTCCGGCCCCTCGGGAAAACCGGTGGGGCCGGGCCGGAACTGTGCCCGCGAGCGCGGTGAAAACGCGACCCGGCACGGTCGCGCGTCCGGTCCGGGATCCGAGTACCTTGGCAGGCGCTTGCTGGTTGCCCGGGCCGGCGGGGAGGGAATCGTGAAAGGCGGAAGCGGAGCGTCGGTCGACTATTCGGCCGTGGTGCGGCTGAGCGGCGATCCGGCCGAATTGCGCGGAGAAGTGGGCGAAGCGCTGTCCGCGGAGCCGCGGATGGTGGTCTTCGAGCTGAGCGAGCTGACGTCGTTCTCAAGCCAGGACCTCGCCGCGCTGCGCGAGACCGCCGGGCGGAGCGAAGCAGTGTTCGCCTGCCGGGAGGGCGGAGTGGCCCGCCAGGTGCTCGAAGACGAGGGCGTGCCGGTCGCCGATTCCGCGTCCGCGGCGCTGGCTTTCGAGGACGAGTCGCTGCGGCCCTCGGGCGAGCAGTTCCGGACGCTCACCGAGATGCTCCTGGCCGCGCGTTCAGTGGGCGATGTCCTGCAGCTGATCGTGGACGCGACCGCGTCGCTGGTGCCCGCCGCCGAACTGGTGTCGATCACGCTGCGCGCGCCGGACGGGAACTTCCACACCGCCGCCTACACCGACCCGGCGGCCGCCGAGCTGGACCGGCTGCAGTACCGCCTGGGCGAAGGCCCCTGCCACGACGCCGCGATCCCGAACCGGCCCGAATTCCTCGAATGCGCCGACCTGAGCAAGGACGAACAGTGGCCGCGATGGGCCGCGGCGGCGGCCGAGGTCGGCTGGCGCGCGGTGCTGGCGACCGCGCTGGTCGACGACGCCGTGTCGCGGTTCTCCGGCGCGCTCAACCTCTACTCCCGCACCCCCGGCGGCCTGACGGACGCCGACCGCGACGTCGTGCTGCTCCTGGCCAGCCACGCGACCCTCGCGGTGGCCGAAACGGACGCGGTCACCCGGAGCGAACTGCACCAGGCGCAGCTGCGGCGCGCGCTGGACAGCCGGGACGTGATCGGCCAGGCCAAGGGCATCATCATGGCGCGCCGGGGCCTGGACGCGGAGGAGGCGTTCGACCTGCTGCGGCGGACTTCGCAGCAGCTGAACGTGAAGCTGGTGCACCTGGCGGGGACGCTCGCCTCCCGGCACGAGGAGCTGGACGGGCCGGTCGCGCAGCTGGGGGAGCCGGACCCGGTGTGAGGGGCGATGCCGGGGCCTTGAGCCGCGTGACCTCGGCCCGCTGAGCCGGTGGCTGTTTGCCTGGAGCCGTGAGGGAATCAGAGTCCCATGCCGGGAACTCAAGGCTGTGAGGCGGACGCGCTGCTGGCGTGTTTCCCCAGCTCAGCTGGCTCGATCCGGTTGAACGCACGTCGCCGTGGGCCCTAGCCCGGGAGCGGAAGCCGGGTTGTGGTCCGTGAAGGGCTCCTTGAGGGAATCTGACCTGGATCCACCGGGTGGTTTTTTGTTGATGTTGTTGGTGGGTGTGGGTTGTGTTGTGGGGGTGTGGGCGTGTTGGTGTGGCTGGCGTCGCACCA